>NZ_JAFKHD010000236.1:0-13873 GCF_017307565.1 Devosia sp. | reverse complement strand
CACCCCGGCTAAGGCGGGGGTCCAACTTGAGATCTCAGGATGGGCCCCGGCCTTCGCCGGGGTGACATCCGAGATGGGGCAGTTTTAGCGCAATACGAAAGGCTAGCGCTCCTTGGTGTAGGGAATGCCCGAGGCCTTTGGCGCCACGGCGCGGCCGATAAAGCCGGCGAGGAGGATCACCGTGAGGACATAGGGCAGAGCCTGAATGGCCTGAACCGGGACTTCGCCGATGATGGGGAAGACCTGGCCCTGAATACGGAATTGCACCGCATCGAGGAAGCCGAACATCAGGCAGACCAGCAAAGCCGGGCCCGGACGCCACTTGGCAAAGATCAGCGCGGCAAGCGCGATATAGCCGCGGCCGGCGGACATGTTGTTGTTGAAACCGGCCGACTGGGCGATCGAGAGATAGGCGCCGCCGATGCCGACGAGAACGGCCGTGATGATGAGCGCCTGATAGCGCAGCAGCGTCACCGAAATGCCGGCAGTATCGATGGCCTTGGGGTTTTCACCAACGGCGCGGAGGCGCAGGCCGAAGCGGGTGCGGAACAGCACCCAGGCGGTCACCGGGACGGCGATGAAGGCGAAATAGGTGATGATGTTGTGGCCCGAGATCAGCTCCCAATAGATCTGGCCGAAGATCGGGACTTCGCGCAGCTCATTGGCAAAGGGCAGCGTGATCGGGTTGAAGCGCTGGTCGCCGGAAAGCTGAGGCGTGTAGCCACCGCGCTTGAACCAGGACTGGCCAAGGAAGGTCGTGAGACCCGCGGCAAGAAAGTTGAGCGCCACGCCGGAAATGGTCTGGTTGCCCTTGAAGTTGATCGAGGCAAGGCCGTGAATGCCCGAGAACATCAGCGCCGCGCCAATGCCAGCGAGAAGGCCGAGCCAGGCGGAGCCTGTGACAGCAGACATGGCGGCGGCGGCAAAAGCGCCTGCAAGCAGCTTGCCTTCAAGGCCGATGTCGACGATGCCGGCACGCTCGGAATAGAGCCCGGCGAGACAGGCGAGGATCAGCGGAACCGCGAGGCGAACCGTCGAGTCCAGGATGAGGGTGATATCGACGAGATAGCTTTCCATCACTTGGCTCCCGTCGTGCTGCTGGATGGCGTGAGCAATCGAGCCAGCGGCGCACGCAGCATGTCGCCCATGGCCCCGGTGAAGAGAATGACAAGCGCCTGAATGGTGACGATCATTTCACGGGTAATGCCGGGCATCTGGAAGGCCAGTTCCTGGCCGCCCTGGTAGAGAATACCGAAGAGCAGGGCCGAGAGGCCAACGCCGACGGGATGGCCACGGCCCATGAAGGCCACGGCGATACCGACAAAGCCAGCGCCGTTGACGAAATTGAGGATCAGGCGGCCCTGGACGCCGCCGACATTGTTGACCGCGACCATGGCGGCGAGCATGCCGGACATGGCCATGACGATCATGATCATCTTCTGGTTGGATATGCCAGCATAGTTGGCGGCGACCGGGTTTTTGCCGAGCGCACGGACAGAATAGCCGAACTTGGTGCGCCAGATCAGCCAGTAGATGAAGACCAGCGCGATAATGGCAAGGAAGAAGGTGAGATTGACCGGCGAGTTCTTGAAGAGCTCGATAAACGTACGCAGCTGCGGCACGCGGGTCATCGCATCAAGTGGGGCGCTCTCGTCGGAATTGACACCGGCCGGCTTCAACACGCGGCTGATGAGGAAGCCCATCATCGAGGTGGCGATGAAGTTGAACAGGATGGTGGTTATAACGACGTGGCTGCCGCGCTTGGCCTGAAGATAGCCGGGAATGAAGGCCCAGAGCGCGCCAAAGGCGGCGCCGCAGACGATCATCAGCGGGAAGACAATGGCCCAGTGCGTGCCATTGAGCGCGAGGCCGATGAGAATGACGCCGAGACCGGCGACATAGGCCTGGCCTTCGGGGCCGATATTGAAGAGGCCGGCGTGATAGGCCAGCGACACGGCGAGACCGGCAAAGATGAAGTCGGTCGTATAGTAGAGCGTGTAGCCAAAGCCCGAGCCATAGCCGAAGGCGCCATAGAGCATGATACCCACGGCCTGCAGCGGGTTCTGGCCGACGGCGAGAACGATGAGGCCGCCGACGAGGAAGGCCAGAACGACATTGAGGAGCGGCAGGAGGACGACGTCGGCCCAGCGCGGCAGTGCGGTCATCAGTTGGTTTCCTTGCCCGAAGAAGCGTGCGAGCCGGTCATCAGCAGACCAAGTTCAGTTTCGTCGGCCGTGGCCGGATCGGCCTCGCCGACAATGTGGCCATCAAAGATCACGAGGATGCGGTCGGCGAGCGAGCGGATTTCATCCAGTTCCACCGAGACGAGCAGAATGGCCTTGCCGGCATCGCGCATCTTGATGATCTGATTGTGGATGAACTCGATGGCGCCGATATCGACGCCGCGGGTCGGCTGACCGACGATGAGCACATCCGGGTTGCGCTCCATCTCGCGCGCCAGAACGATCTTCTGCTGATTGCCGCCGGAGAAATTGGCGGTTTTGAGATCGAGGTTCGGCGGGCGGATGTCGAATTTCTTGATGTAGTCTTCGGCTGTCGCACGGGCCTTGGCGATATCGAGGCCGGGGCCCGAGCCATAGGTGTGCTGGTAGCCGAGGATGGAATTTTCCCACTCGGAGAAGGTCGTCACAAGACCCATGCGCAGGCGATCTTCGGGCACGTGGGCGAGGCCGGCGGCACGGGCGCGGGCGGCGCCATCATCGCCTTCAAGGCTCAGCACTTCGCCATTGAGGCGAATGGTGCCCAGCAGTTGATCGCGCATGCCGGCGATGGATTCGAGGAGTTCGGACTGGCCATTGCCGGCCACGCCGGCAATGCCGACGATCTCGCCGGCACGGACCTGGAACGACACGCCTTTTACGCGCGGCACCTTGAAATCGTCAGTGACGACCAGATCCTGCACATCGAGCAACACCTTGCCGGGATTAGCGGGGCCCTTTTCGACGCGCAGGAGCACGCGGCGGCCGACCATCAGCTCGGCCAATTCGCCGGGAGAGGTTTCCTTGGTCGTCAGGGTTCTGACCATGGCGCCCTGGCGCATGACCGAGACTTCGTCGGTGATGGCCATGATTTCACGCAGCTTGTGCGTGATGAGGATGATGGTTTTACCTTCCTCGCGCAGTTTGCCGAGGATGCGGAACAGGTGATCGGCCTCGTCCGGGGTGAGAACGCCGGTGGGCTCGTCGAGAATGAGGGTTTCGGCGCCGCGATAGAGCGCTTTGAGAATTTCGACGCGCTGCTGCTGACCGACCGAAAGGTTCTCGATGATCGCGTCGGGGTCGACTTCGAGGCCGTAGTCGCGGGCCAGCGCCTTGAGCTGGGTGCGCGCCTTGGAGAGCGTCGGAGCGAGAAAGGCGGAATCCTCGGCGCCGAGCACGACGTTCTCGAGGACGGAGAAATTGTCGACCAGCATGAAGTGCTGGTGGACCATGCCGATGCCGAGCGCCAGGGCATGGCGGGAATCGGCGATAGTTGCGGGCGTGCCGTTGACGCGGATTTCGCCGCTGTCGGCGGTGTAGAAGCCGTAGAGGATCGACATCAGCGTCGATTTGCCGGCGCCGTTTTCGCCGACGATGCCATGCACCGTGCCGCGTTTGATCGCGAGGTGAATGTCACGATTGGCGTGGACCGGGCCGAAATGCTTGTTGATGCCGACAAGCTCGATAGCGAGCGGGGCAGCAGCGGCCCCTTCGGACCGCTGCGCATTTGTCGGGTGAAGACTTGTCATTGGCGAAGTCCTCCCCTTCTTCGTTCGTTTAGAGAGACGGGCACGCCTTGTCGGTGCGGAAATCGTGCACGGTCACAGCGCCCGAGATGATGTCAGCAGTGGCCTTCTCGACCGCAGCCTTCATGTCATCGGTGATGAGCGAAGCGTTGTTGTCATCGAAGGCAGCGCCGACGCCGTCTTCAGCAAGGCCCAGAACGATCACGCCCGGCTTCCAGGTGCCGTCTTCAACGCCCTTCATGGCGTTGTAGGTGGCGACGTCAACGCGCTTGACCATGGAGGTCAGGACCGAGCCGGGGTGCAGGTGGTTCTGGTTGCTATCGACGCCGATGCCGAACTTGCCAGCGTCGGCAGCAGCCTGGAGCACACCGGCGCCAGCGCCACCGGCAACCTGGAACACCACGTCCACGCCCTGGTCGAGCTGGGACTTGGCCACTTCAGTTGCCTTGCCGGGGTCATTGAAGGCTTCAAAGCCGGTGCCGACATAGGTTTCGAGAACCTGGATATCGGGCTTCACGGACTTGGCGCCCTGGGCGTAGCCGCAGGCGAAGGCTTCGAGCAGGTCGAAGTTGAAGGCCGGAACGACGCCGATCTTGCCCGATTCCGACTTCATGGCGGCAAGGATACCGACGAGGTAGGAGCCTTCCTGTTCCTTGAAGACGACCGACTGCACGTTGGGCAGGTCAACGACGGTGTCGATGATGGTGAACTTGGTATCGGGGAATTCCGGCGCCACGGTCTTCAGCGCGGTTTCCCAAGAGAAGCCCGGCATGACGATCGGATTGTTGCCGCGCGAAGCGAACTGGCGGATGGCCTGTTCGCGCATGGCGTCGCCCGAGATTTCCAGATCCTGGTAGGCGCCGCCTGCGGCCTTGAACATTTCAGCGCCGTTATAGGCAGCTTCGTTGAAGGACTTGTCGAACTTGCCGCCGCCGTCATAGACGAGAGCAGCGTCAGCGAAGGCGGCACCGGCCATCAGTGCGCTGAATGCAACGCCGCCAGCAACAGCCTTGGTAAGGGTCGAAAATTTCATTGATGAGTCTCCCTGTCTCGCAGCGGACTCAAGAAATGCACCCTCGTCCATCCGCATGCGCTGAAGGGCGATAAAATCGTGCAATCACGCCCTTCGCAAGGGGGACGATGTGAAATTTTTCCGGTTGGTCAAAAATTGGGGTTAATTTACTGCCCTGGGGTCTACCAGCGGGCAAGTATAGCCGAGAAGAGCGTGGCAAGGTCCACATCGGCATAGAGCACGGCAAGAATAGCGGCGGTGCTGTCTCGAGAAGAACTGGTCATTTCCAATTTGAGATAAATTGCAGGGAAGGCAATCTGTCTCTACACCCTGTCCGGCGGCGGGAATGTGGCCGGGGCAAGGCGCTTTGGGGAAGGGTTAAGAGCTGGTAAACGCTCAACTTTCCTCAGGCGGCAGCGGTTCGACCGCGATGCCCGCGGCGACCCCGAAACGCTCGAAAAAACCATCGATGATGCGCTGGGCGGAATTGCCGATCAGGGCCTTGCCCAATTTCATGATCTGGCCCGAGGCACCGCCATCGGCGATGAAGGTAAGGATGGTATCGGCACCGTCGTCGGCGAGGATGACATCGGCACTGCCTTCGGCAAGGCCAAGCACGCCGCCCTTGCCGCGACCGGAGAGCGTGTAGCTCTGGGCCGGGACGATATTGGAGAGCGCCAGTTCGCCCTTGAAGGTCGGGTGCATGACGCCGAGGTTGACCTTGATCTCGAGATCGAGCGTTTCGGGGCCGGACCATGCGATCTTGCTGCAGCCGGGAATGGCGGCGCGGAGCGTGTCGGGATCGTTGAGCGCGTCCCAGATACGGGCGCGCGGGGCGGTCATTTTATAGCGTCCACCGAACTCCATCAGGCCTGCCCTTCAGCGTCGCAAACCGAGGCGCCGGGACTGTCGCAAAGGCGGCACAATGGCCGGGCAAGACTGATCATATCCATGGTGGCGGACCCCACTCTTTACGTGCGGCTTTTTCGCACCAATATGGACTAAATAGTTGCTGGGATGGGGGGATGCAATTGTCAGAAGTGCCCCCACGCGCAATCTAGGGTGCAACAGGCACCCGCCCGGCCCGCGAGCCAAACTATGCCAGGGAGCAGACATGACCGACCAAGTGACCACCGCACCGCAGACGAGCACCCCGGCCATTGCCGAAAAGCCGTTGCAGTATCTGGACAAGGCGGTCAACGCCATCCGCGACCTCGGCATCTGGCCCGAGCAGCAGGGCGAGCAGCCGATCACGGGCTTGCTGAGCCAGATCACCGAACTCGACGAAACGCGCGTCATCGGCGAGCGCTACGAGGACATCACCAAGGGTTTTGACTCGATCCGCGACGACGCCAAGATGATGGTCGACCAGTTGCAGGACAACAAGATCGACCTGCTGGAACGCGTCTCGAACGTCTGGATGAAGGTCAGCCGTGGCGACATCGCCACCCGCTTCAACAAGATCCGCGACACCTATCTCGAGGTGACCAAGGACACCAAGGATCAGATCGATCGCGAACAGACGATCCTCGAAGCTTATCGCGATTTCCGCGGTGCGCTGAAGCAGGCCGAAGTGATGGCGCTCGAAGTGCTGCAGACGGCCGAAAAGCGCCTCGAGGAAAAGAAGAATATCCTGCAGAAGTCGGCCGATGAACTGGCCGCCTATGTCGGCGACGTGCCGGCTGATCGCGCCCGCCTTGAAATGGCGCGCGACGAAAAGCTGCGCGACATGCAGAACGAGGAAAAGCGCTACCAGATCGCCAAGGACCTCTCGGACAACCTGACCATTTCCTACAATACCTCGGAAGTGGTGATGGCGCGTCTGATGCAGACGACCAATGCCAAGGAACGCGTCTACCAGCAGTCGATCTCGTTCTTCTCGACCAACGAAACCGTTCTTACAGCCCTCTCTGCCTCGTTCACCGGCATGTTTGGTCTGCACGAATCGACCGCCACGCTCAATGCGATGAAGGAAGGCATGTCCAAGAGCTTGGAAACGCTCTCGGAGATCGGCGACAAGGTGCAGGAAGAGGCGGTCAAGGCCGGCTATGGCCCGACGGTGCGCGCAGATGCGGTCAAGAAGCTCGTCGATTCCGTGGTCAACTTCCAGGAAAAGAGCCGCACCATCATCAACGAGATGCGCGTCGCTTCGACCAAGAACTCGGCCGAAATCCGCGATGCGGTAGAGGATGGCAAGCGCCGCCTCGCCACGCTCGCTGCCGAGGGCAATGCGCTGCTGCTCGAGACCAAGAACTAAGCGGCCCGGCGGGAAGTAGACCTGAGGATGAGTGACGCGACAGCCAAACCGGCTGCCCCTCTCGATGAAGTCATGCTGGCCATGGATGTGGTGGATACGCTCCGCCACCGCCAGGATCTGGTGACGCGTGAACTCGACGGCACGGCGCGCGAAGCGCAGCTGATCGGGCGCTTGCGCGAAATCTACCGGCAACAGGGCATCGAGGTTCCCGATCATATCCTGAAGGAAGGCGTTTCGGCCCTGGCCGAAAGCCGCTTTGTCTATGACCCGCCGCCGCCCGGTCTCAATACGAGCCTTGCCCGGCTCTATGTGAGCCGCAAGAAGTGGGGCCGGCCGGTGCTTCTGGCACTCGGCGCGGTCCTGCTGCTCGGCATTGGCTACTTCGGCATCTACCGGCCCTTTGAGGAGCGCGAGGCGCATCGCAGCCAGGTGGAACTCTCCGAGGGTCTGCCGGCGCAGATGGATGCGCTCTATAAGACGATCTTCGAAGAAACCAAGGTGCAGCAGGCCGTGGTTGAGGCCGATGCGCTGATCAAACGCGGCAAGGCGTTTGCCGCCGAAGGCAACCGCCCGGGCGCGGAGCGAGCGGTGACGGACCTGACGGCGCTGCGCGACAAGCTGCGCCAGGAATATGTGGTGCGGGTGGTCAACCGTGCCGGCGTGCAGTCGGGCTTCTGGACTTTTCCAGAAATCAACACCGACGCCACCAATTACTATCTCGTGGTCGAGGCGATCGACCCGGACGGCAAGACGCTGAGCCTGCCTATCCTCAACGAGGAAACGGGCCAAACGGAAGTGGTGGCACAATGGGGCCAGCGCGTGCCTGAATCCGTCTACAATGCCGTGGCTGCCGACAAGCGCGACGACGGCATCATCCAGACCAATGAAGTGGGGATCAAATCCGACGGCTTCCTTGATGTGCAATACCAGATGCCGGTGCTGGACGGCGCGGTGACCCGGTGGTGATGGCATGAGCATAGGTGGACCCCAGGCCCTCGCAAGCCTTGAAGAGGCGATGCGCGACATCAGGCGCGAGGAAGACGAACTTTCCAGGCGCCTGGCGCGCTCGGCCGAAGTCGTCGCCAAGATCAAGGAAGGCGAAGCGGAGCTGTTTCGCCAGCTGGCACAGCTGCGCCTCGACCCCGCCATCCAGGCCGAGCTCGACGGGCGCATTTCCGCCGCAGAAATGCGGGCGCGCGAATCTCTGAAATCGCACGCCAAGGATGTCGACAAGGCACAGAAGGCGATCGACGATCTCGACGCAGCGCGCGTGTCGCTGGTGGAACGGCGGCGCAATGCCGTGGCCGATCTTGCCGAAAAGCAGAAAGGGCTCGATGCCCTCCTGCAGCAGGTGGCGAGCCAGCTCGACACCGACCCCGCCTATGCCCAGAAGCGCGCGGCCGCAAAGGATCTTGGCGAGGTTGCCGAGCAATCCATGGACAAGACCAAGCAGGCCGAGACCGACCGGGAAGAGAAGGGCAGGCCGTATCGCGACGACCCGCTCTTCATGTATCTCTGGGAAGCCGGCTATGGCACCAGCGCCTATCGCGCGAACAACCTCGTGCGCTATCTCGACGGACTGGTTGCGGGGCTAATCGCCTTTCAGAAGGCGCGGCCCAACTATGCCATGCTGACCGACATTCCGCTGCGTCTGCGCGAGCATGCCGAACGGCAGGAAGCCAACGCGCAGGCGGCCGAAGCCGAATTGACCACCCTCGCCAATCAGGCTGCGGACGCGGCTGGCGGCAAGCCGCTGCGCGAGGCCAAGACCAAGGCGGAAGCCGATGTGCAGGCGATTGACGCCGCCATCGTCGAGGCTGAGGACAAGCGCAACGATGCCGGCGAAGCGCTGCAGGCACTGACCGATGGCCGCGACCCGACGCTGGCTTCGGCTGCTGCCGCGCTCGCCGCAGCCCTGGGCCAGGAAGATATCAAGACGCTTCTGGCCGAAGCGCGGCGGACGCGCACTGGCCAGGACGACACCATTGTCGCCCAGATCGATGAATCGCGCACCCGCATGCGCGAGGAAGAAGAGGAAAGCCGGGACCTGCGCGAGCGCAGCAAGACCCTCGCCGCGCGGCGGCGGGAACTCGAAGACATCCAGTGGGAATTCAAGAAGCAGCGCTTTGACGACCCGCGCTCGACCTTCAAGGAAGACAAGCTGGTCGGAGACCTGCTCAACGATTTCCTGCGCGGCGGCATTTCGGCGGCAAGTTATTGGGACCAGTGGCGCAAGAGCCAGAACTGGGCGCCAGGCAACGAATGGGGCGCGGGCAATTCATCCTCGCGCCGCTCGAGCAATTCCACGCCATGGGGCGACCAGGGCGGCGGCGGCTTCAACTGGCCGGACAACAGCTTTGGCGGCTCATCTTCGAGCGGCCGCAAATCAAAACCGTCGAGCGGCGGCTTTGGTGGTGGCTGGGGCGGCGGGAGCGGGAGCGGGAGCAGCAGTGGCGGCGGCTTTTCGCGGCCACGCACCGGCAGCTCCGGCACGCGCAAGAATTCCGGCTTCAAGACCGGCGGCGGTTTTTAGGTTTTTGTAATCTGGCTGAGGGCTAACGCCCCTCCCTCGCCTCCCTTCGTGAGGGAGGATGGGAAGGGCGCGCCTGAAACTCAGACCGGCTGGCTGCCGAGCACGGCGAGCAGGCGCGGATTGATCTTGCCGCTTTCGCTCATGCCGGTACCGCGCTCAAAAGTGCGGATGGCTTCAGCGGTCTTGGGGCCGGCGACGCCATCGGGCGAGCCGACATCGAAACCGAGGCGGCCGAGGGCCTGCTGCACGCGCGCAACGACTTCCTTGTTGGCGATGGTTTCGCCGGGATCGAAATTGGCCGTCCAGGTGCCTATGGGTGCGAAATTGACATCGAGGGCGATAGGTTCGCTCACCCAGCGATCAACTTCGGCGCCGACGCGGCTGACGGCATCGGCCGTGAGCGACTTGGCGATATCGTCGCGCGCCTTTCCAGCGTCGGCATCGCCGCTGCGGGCGGCGAGCGAGAACCACTTGTAGGACTGCTCGAAATCCTGCTCGACCCCGAGACCGCGGGCATAAAGCATGCCGAGGTTGAACTGGCTGTCGGTCATGCCGCGGGCGGCGGCCTTGGTGAACCACTCGGCGGCGGGCTCGAACTGCTGCTCGCCCAGCTGACCGCTGGCATAGAGCGCGGCAAGGTTGTGCATGGCCATGCGGTTGCCGGCTTCGGCGGCGCGCTGGTACCAGAGGCGGGCCATTTCGAGGTCTTTTTCAACCCCCGTGCCGACTTCGTAGAGATTGCCGAGGCGGTATTGTGCCGGCACAAAACCGTGAGCGGCGGAGCGCTCATACCACTTGGCGGCTTCCGCCGGATTGTTCTCGACGGCGCGGCCTTCGGAGTAGATGGCGGCGATTTCGAACTGAGCCTTGGCATCGCCACCGGCGGCTGCCTGGCGCAGGGGCAGCGGACCGACGGCATCGGGCGGCAGCTCGAACTGTTCAGGCGCGGCGGCGATGGCGCCGGTCGCGAGCGTTGTATCTTCGGTGATGATGGCAGGAACGGCGGCGGCCGGGGTTTTGGCGCCTTCGGCAAAGAGCGCCGGGGGGATCGGCGCTTCACCGGCGCGGGCGAAGGTCATGTGCTCGCCCGAATTGATCGAACCCACGGAGGTCGCATCGATCATGTCGATGACGCGCGGGGCGACCAGCTCGGACACCTGTGCGGCCGGGACCGGATCGACCGGAATGGAGCCGGGCAGCGTTTCGGTTGACGAGGTCTGCGGCGCGGCATCGGCAGGCGCCGAGCGCATGCGCTGCATGACGAGGTTGAGCGTCAGCATGGAGACGGCCACAACAGCGGCGGCAAGCAGCAGCGTGCGGCGGTTGCGCACGAGGAAATTGGGCCGTGCTTCTTCGATCTCGTCGCTGGCTGCCATGGCGGAAGCGACCGGCGCTTCCGGGGCTGGTTGCTTGCGGCGCTTCTTTTCGGCCTTGGGCTCGGGAACAGGCGCAGGTGCGGCGGCGACTTCTTCTTCTGTCACCTCGGGCTTGTTCGGGCGGACACGGGCCAAGGCGCGGCTGATCAGCGAGCCGGCGGTGGCGCCGGAATCCGTGACCTGCTGCTCCTGACGGGCGCGCTGGGCGCGGCGGGCGGCAGCAACGAAGGTGCTGGTATTGGAAACCGGGGCTTCGACCGCGGGCACGGTGGCTTCGGCGCGGGCGGGCGGGGCAAAGCTTTCGCGCTCGGCGGCAAAGCTCGATTGCGGGCGCGGCGGACGCTCGACCTTTTCCGGATCGAAACCGGTCTGAGCCTTGGCGACACGCGGCTGCTCGGGCTGCGGCGTGGGGCGTGAAGCCGGCGTTGGCGCGGCGGCGCGGGGCTGGGGCACATCGGCGAAGCCGCGATCGATCAGCGGCGCCTCGTCGGCCGGATTGGCCGGCATGGCGTCATCGCGCTTCTTGCCGTTGAGGCTCGAGAGGATCGAGTCGAGGCGCTCGGTGCTCGGCCCGTCGAGGGCGGCGTCAAATTCGGAGGCGCGCGCTTCCGGCTGGCGGGGAGCGGGGACCGGTTCGGGCTTAGCGGGCGCGGCGAAGGCCTGGGGCTGGGCGGCAACAGCCTGTGGCAGCGCCGCGACTGGGGACTGCGCTGAGTTACGCTGGGCGAGGGCGGCTTCGAGGCGGGCGAGGCGCTCGGCGGTGTCCTTGCCGGCCGTGTTGAAGACGGCGGTCATGCGCTTTTCGAGCGCTTCGAACCCTTCAGGGTTAAAGGCGGGGGCGGGCACGCCGGACTTGGCAAAGGCCTCGGAGGTCTTTTCTGCGACGAGGCTCGCAATGGTCTCGGCGTCGGCGCCCTTGCTGACGGAGCGGACAAGGCTCGAAATCCGGTCCTCGATGGTCTTGAGGCTTTCCGGACCGAACATGGCGACGGGCGCGGGAGCCTTGCGGCTCACGGCATCGCTGGTGCGTTCGGCAACGAGATTGGCGAGGGATTCGAAATCGGGCTTGTCGCCGGCCTCGTGGTAGAGCCGGGCAAGGCCATCGAGCTGTGCGCCGGCTTCATCCATGCGCGTCATCAGGTGCTTGAGCTGGCCTTCGACGGCTGTGGTATCGACCGGAACGACCTTGCTCGACAGCGCCTCGATCTGGCTTTCGAGACGCACGAAGCGAGGCTCCATGCTCTTGAGCACAGACTGCTGGAGGGCGGCAATATCGTCCTTGAGGGCGAGAACGTCGTCGCTGCTGCCATCGACCGAATGCAGGCGCTGGGCCAGCGCATCGACGCGGGAGGCGAGCAGTTCGGGATTGCCGGCGGTGTCGCGCAGGGCCCGGGTCACTTCGGCCATTTCGCTCGTGAGGCGTTCGAAATCGCCGGCTGAAATGCTCATGTTCCGCTCGATGGCGTCGATGCGGTCATAGACGCTGCGGACATTGGCTTCGATCGAGACCATGGCGGGCTCGAGCTGGTCCTTGGGCGCGAATTCGGCACGCTCCTCGCGGATGATCTCGCGCTCCATCTGCTGAGCCTGCAACTCGGCGAGCTTGGCGACAGTGGCCGACACATCATCGAGGCGGGCGTTGACGGCAGAGAGATCGACCTTGGGCGCCTGCTGCATCATGGATGCGAGAGAGGCGATCTGGGTTTCGAGCCGCTTGACCTGGCCGGTTTCGCCAACAGCGCCGGCGAGCAGTTCGACGACCTGGGTCAGCTGTTCGACCTGGGAAGCGACTTCGCGCACGTCGGACGCGCTGTCGCGAGCACCGCGAAGCTGGCCTTCGAGACGGCCGAGCCGATCACCGATGCCCGAAACGAGATGGGAGAGTTCGCGGAACTCGGGCATGTCGGAGGGGCGGCGATCGATGGCCGAAATGGTGGAGGCGCCCTGGCGACTGCGGATCTCGGCGATGGCGGCGTTGAGATCGTCGCTGTCATCGTGGGTCGAGAAGCGATCGACAGCGCGCTTGACGCTGCGCAGCGCTTCGCGGCGGCGATTGTCTGCTTCGGGTGCATTGACCTGATCGCGCAGGTGGCGGACGCGGTGCGAGAGGCCGCTGACGCCCCCTGCCCCGGCAGCCGGTGCGCCAAATCGGCTTTCTACCTGATCGAGAAGCGCCACCAATTCGCCGCGCAGGGCTTGCCAATCCCCGGCGCCGGGGTCGAAAGCGGTGTCTGCGTAGTCCGATTGCGGAAAGGCGCGGGCCATGGTCAGTCCCTGTCAAAGCGAACGCGTGCCAAGCCGAAGCAGCACGAAGGTCTAACGGTCACTTTTGGGAAAACATGGTAAAGAAGCCGTTAAGGATTGCTGCAATATGCAAATGCCACGGGCACAAAAGGATGATTTTCTGCCCCTTCCATCGACTCGGAGTGCCAAAAGCCCATGACTCGCCGCCGCATCATCATCGTCGATGACCACCCACTATTCCGGGCGGCACTGCGCCAGACACTGGCCGGAGGCGATGCCACGGTGAGCGTGGAAGAAGCCGGCGATCTCGCCAACCTCAGCAAGTCGCTCGACGCCGATCGCGATTGCGACCTCGTGCTGCTCGATCTCAATATGCCGGGCGTGCGCGGCTTTTCGGGGCTGCTGCTGGTGCGGGCGCAATATCCCGAAATTCCGGTGATGATCATTTCGGCCGTGGAAGACGCGACCGTGGTGCGGCGCGCCTTCGAACTCGGGGCTTCGGGGTATCTCCATAAATCCGAGGGGCCGACCGAAATCCGCCGCGCCATAGAGACGGTGCTGGCCGGTGAGGTTTTTGTGCCCAAGGGCACGACGATCACCGGGGACGACGAGCAATCGGCGCTGATGAAGCGGCTGTCAACGCTGACGCCGCAGCAGGTGCGCGTCTTGATGATGCTCAGCGATGGCCTCATGAACAAGCAGATCG
>NZ_JAFKHD010000235.1 GCF_017307565.1 Devosia sp. | reverse complement strand
GGTCTGCGGCCCGATCCTGGGAGGTCTGCTCATCGAGTCCCATATCTTTGGGCTCGACTGGCAGCCGATCTTCCTCGTCAACGTGCCCGTCGGCATTGCCGCGGTGGTCGCCGGCCTCTACCTCATTCCGCGCCTGCCGGGCCATCCCGATCTCAAGAATGACTTTGTCGGCATCGCCCTTTTCGGCCTCGGCATCGTCGCCGTCGTCTTCCCCATCGTCGAGGGCCGCACCTATGGCTGGCCGGCCTGGGCCTTTGGCCTCATCGGCGCCGGTCTCGTGCTGATTGCGCTTTTCGTCTGGTGGACCCGCCGCCGTGCCGCCGCCGGCCAGCCGCAGCTGCTCAACTATGACCTGATCAAGAACCGCGACTTCATGTTCGGTGCCTTGGTGCTCACCATCTACGCCTCGGGTATTCCGGGCATGTTCATGGTCATTTCGCTGCTGCTGCAGAGCGGTTTTGGCATGACGGCGCTGGAATCGGGCCTCACCAACACGCCTTTCTCGGTCGGCGTGCTGGCTGCCTCCCTGATCGCCGGGCGCTTCGGCTCGAACTATCTGCGCTCGCGCCTCGCCGTCGCCGGTCTTCTCCTTGCCGGTGGCATCGGGTCGCTGCATTTCATCATCGGCGCAGCCGGGGATTCGATCAGCAGCTGGAGCTTCTTCGTGCCGCTGCTGTTTGCCGGTATCGGCCTTGGCATCGGCTTTTCGTCGCTCTTCCAGCTCGTGCTGCGCAATGTGTCGCCGCGCGACGCCGGTGCCGGCTCGGGCGCCATGCAGGCCTTCCAGCAGGTCGGCGGCGCGCTTGGCGTGGCGCTGATTGGGGAAATCTTCTTCACCAACCTTAGCGGCGCCTTTGCCGGCGGCGCAGCCCCGACCGAAGCCTTCGCCCAGTCCGCGACCCTGGCGCTCTGGTACCAGGTCATCAGCTTTGGCCTCGTCTTCCTCCTGGCCTTCCGGTTCAAGGGGCCGGATGGGCAGCGGCCCGACAAGGCGCCGCAGCCAGTCATGGTGGAAGCCTGATCCGAACAAAAAAGGGTGGGACCTCGGTCCCACCCTTTTCTTTTGCCTCAGCCGCCCGCTTTGCTCAGAAGATCCCAGGTCTGGTAGCCGGCGAGCGCCACCACCAATATGCCCACCAGCAGCATCAGCCGCCGCGCGGGCAGGATGCGCACCACAAAGCCGGCGAGCGGCGCGGCGAGAATGCCGCCGACCACCAACCCCGCGATTGACCACAGGTGCTGGTCAATGCCCTCGGCATCGGCCCAGTGTCCGGTCAGGAGCGCGGTGATAAAGGCGACGGAAACAGCCGTCGTGACGAAGAATTCGACCGTATTGACCGTGCCCACGACATAGCGCGGCGCGCCGCCCGAGCCGATAAGGCTCGTGGTCACGATCGGTCCCCATCCGCCGCCGCCCGCCGCATCGACAAAGCCCCCGGTGACGCCAAGCGGCAGCACCAGGGCGGATTTTGGCTCCCGGTAGGGCCCGCGCGCCCGAAAGGCGCGGTAGAGGATGTAGACGCCCAGAAGCGCGAGATAGGCGGTGACGAAGGGCCGGAGCATGGCGCCATCAATGGCCGTCAGCACATAGGTGCCGAGCACGCCGCCCAGAATGCCGGCCGGGGCCAGCCGCCAGAAGAGACGCCAGTTCACATTGCGGTGGCGCACATGGCTCGTGGCCGAGGCGGCCGTCGTGAACATTTCGGCGGCATGCACGCTCGCCGAAGCCGCTGCGGGCGGCACGCCGAAGGAGAGCAGCATGGTCGAACTGACGACGCCATAGGCCATGCCCAGCGCACCATCGACGATCTGAGCGAAAAAGCCGACCAGGGCAAATATGAAAAACTCGGTTCCCACGGCACCTCCCAGGCTCCAGAACGAAAAAGGCCGGGCACCGTTTCAAAATAACGGTGTCCGGCCTTCAAACAGAGTGCAGGGGCGTCAGGCTCAGCGCACGATCAGCGTGCCGGCACCGAATTCGGTGAAGAGCTCGACGAGAACCACGTGCGGCTGCTTGCCGTTGAGGATCACGACGCCCTCGACCCCATTGTCGAGTGCTTCGAGGCAGGTCTCGACCTTGGGAATCATGCCGCCCGAAATCGTGCCGTCGGCGATCAGCGACTTGGCGTCGCTCACCGTCAGCTCGGGAATGAGCTTGCCGTCCTTGTCGAGCACGCCCGGCACGTCGGTCAGGAACAACAGGCGCTTGGCGCCGAGCGAGCCGGCAATGGCGCCGGCAAAGGTATCGGCGTTGATATTGTAGGTGTTGCCGTCGCGGCCCGGCGCAACCGGGGCGATCACCGGAATCATTTCCGAGCGGGCCAGCAGGTCGAGCAGGGTCCGGTCGACTTCGACGGGTTCACCGACAAAGCCCAGGTCCAGCACGCGCTCGATGTTCGAGCCGGGGTCCTTGACCTTCTTTTCCGCCTTGCGGGCGAAGACCATGTTGCCGTCCTTGCCGCAAAGACCGATGGCCCATTCGCCTTCGGCATTGATCAGCGCGACGATTTCCTTGTTGATCGAGCCGGCCAGAACCATCTCGACCACTTCCATGGTCCGGGCGTCGGTGACGCGCAGACCACCTTCGAACTTGGATTCGATGCCGAGATTCTTGAGCATCGAGGCAATCTGCGGCCCGCCGCCATGCACGACGATCGGGTTGACCTTGGACTGCTTGAGCAGTGCGATGTCGCGGGCAAAGGCCTGGCCGAGCTTGGGGTCGCCCATGGCATGGCCACCATACTTGACCACGACGGTCTTGCCTTCGTAGCGCTGCATGTAGGGCAGGGCCTGCGCGAGAATGCCGGCATCGTGGCTGAAGCGGTCTGTAGTGTTCTGGTCGGACATGGGCTTGGCAGCTTCCTCACAAGGCCTAAGGTCGGCAAAGGGTCTAGAGCATTTTGTCGTGTCTATAAATGATATGCAGCGACAAAATCATGGCCGTGGATCCATTTCCCCTCATTTGCGTATATTGTGCGACGGGAAGACGAGGTGTGTCCCGTCTGGAGGAGCCAGGAGGCCATATCCGGACCGATGTCGATATCAGCTGACAGCCGCGAGATCGCAGATCTTATAGCGCGTTGCGCCCTGCGCGACCGTGCCGCTTTTTCCGCGCTTTACACGCGTACCAGCGCGAAACTTTTCGGAGTGACCCTGCGTATCTTGAGGGACAGAGCCGAAGCCGAGGAGGCGATCCAGGAAGTCTACATAAAGGTCTGGCAAAAGGCCGACCGCTACGTGGCGGGCGACACGAGCCCGATCAGCTGGTTGGTGGCCGTGGCGCGCAACCACGCGCTCGACCGGGTGCGTATCAAGCGCCCCGTGTCCGCCGATATGGATGAAGCCCTCGAAATCGCCGATCTGGGACCAGGACCCGAACGCAGCCTTGAGCAGGCCCAAGACAGTGCGCGAATTGCGCATTGCCTGGATCAACTCGATTCGGATCGCGCCGACGCGGTGCGCGGGGCCTATCTCGACGGTTTCAGCTATGAAGAATTGGCGCAGCGCCACGCCGTGCCGCTCAATACGATGCGGACTTGGCTACGGCGGAGCCTGATAAAGTTGAAAGAGTGTCTGGCCTCATGAGCGAGCAAGATAGAGACATGGGCGAAGAGCGCCGCGCGGTGGTCGCGGAATATGTCCTTGGCCTGCTCGACGCCAATGCCCACGAGGCACTGCGGCGGCAGATCGAGGGTGATCCAGCCCTCCAGCGCGAGCACGATTTCTGGGTCCGGCATTTCGCCCATCTCGACGCGCAGTTCGAGCCGGTTGCCGCGCCCGCCCATATCCTGCCGAAAATCGAAGAGCGTCTCTTCGGCGAGGCGAGAAAAGCCTCCTGGTGGGATAGCCTTGCTCTCTGGCGCTCCGTTGCTGCCGGTGCTGTCGCCGTAGCGGCCGTCGCCGTCGGCCTCACGGTGCTCGAGCCGCGCCCCGATTCCGCCGCGCTCACCACCCAGCTCGTTGCCGCGCTCCGCGCCGAGGGCAGCGATGTGCAGTTTGTCGCCCTTTATGACGGCACTGGCGCCGTGCGCCTGACCGCCCTTTCGGGCGAAGCGGTGCCGGGCAGCGATTATGAACTCTGGGCCATCCAGGGCGGCCATGCCCCGATCTCCATGGGCCTCGTACCGATCAACGCCCGCACCACCGTCGAACTCTCCGACGCCGTCCGCTCCGGCTGGGGCGAGGGCTCGGTGCTCGCCATTACCCTCGAGCCCAAAGGCGGCGCCCCCGGCGGCGTCCCCACCGGCCCCGTCGTGGCGCAAGGCGCGGTCACGAAGATCTAGTTTTTTTGGGCCCGGCGCCCGCACTGTCATGGCCCCGCGACACACGGCATCATTCCCGCGAAAGCGGGAATGTTCGTTTCTGCGCAGCGAGATTCCTGCTTTCGCAGGAAATGGAGGCATCGTCCGTCGTGGCCACGACATCGCCCCCAAAACTCGATCCCTCATCTCCCTCTTGATGGGGGAGGCCGGGAGGGGAGGGGCCGCACGCACAAAATCTCCCCTACGCAACTCCCCCCAGAACGGTTTCAAAATCGACTAAAAATATACCGCCCAAAAATCTGAAACTCCTCCGGCGCCCACTCCGTACCTTCCCATGTCCCGCAAATGATCGGGAACAGAATTCAACAGGAAGGAACTATTCAAATGACCATTTCCCTTCGTGCCCTCTCTATTGCTGCCGTGCTTTCCTTCGGTGCCCTCGCTGGCGGTGCGTTTGCTCAGGACAATCCTGAAGTGGGCGGTGCTCCGATGTATGCCGACAAGAATATCGTCGAAAACGCCGTCAATTCTGCCGATCACACCACGCTCGTCGCCGCCGTGAAGGCCGCTGGCCTCGTGGATACCCTTTCGGGCCCTGGCCCCTTCACCGTTCTCGCCCCGACCAACGAAGCCTTTGCCGCGCTGCCCGCCGGCACGGTCGAGAATCTGCTGAAGCCCGAAAACAAGGACATGCTGACCAAGATTCTCACCTGCCACGTCATTCCGGCCAAGGCACTGTCCACCGACATCGCCAGCATGGTGAAGGCTGATGGCGGCCAGCATGTCGTCGACACCGTCGGCGGCTGCAAGCTGACCCTCAAGGACGATGGCGGCAAGGTGACCGTCACTGACGAAAACGGCACCACGGCCAATGTCACTATCGCCGACGTGATCCAGTCGAACGGCGTCATCCACGTCATCGACAAGGTTCTCACGCCCAAGATGTAACCTTGCGCCACTGAGTTGCGAATAAGACAGCGAGGCCCAGCACCCCGGGCTGGGGCCTCGCGAAGTCTTGAGGATCAGGCGGCTTCGCCTGGTCTATAGTCGATCTGCCGGGGCGGGAGAGATGACATGCAATTGACGCGACGGACACTTCTCTTGGGTAGCACGGCCATGGCCGCGCTCTCGACCTTCACGCTCTGGCGCTCAGGCACTGAACCGCGGGCCAGCGAAGGCGACTTCCCCTTCAAGCTCAGCGATGCGGACTGGCAGAAAAAGCTCGATCCGGCCGCCTATCAGGTGCTGCGCCACGAAGACACCGAAAGGCCCTTCACCTCCCCGCTCAATGACGAGCACCGCACCGGCACCTTCCATTGCGCCGGCTGCGATCAGGCGCTGTTCCAGTCCGACAAGAAATTCGATAGCGGTACCGGCTGGCCCAGCTTCTGGGATTTCATTCCCGGCGCCATCGCTACCTCCGAAGACAACACCCTCGGCATGGTCCGCACCGAAGTGCACTGCACCAATTGCGGCGGGCACCAGGGGCATGTCTTTGACGACGGCCCCGCGCCGACTGGTCTGCGCTATTGCATCAACGGTGTGGCGCTGCATTTCGTGCCGGCGTGAGGGCAGGGCATAGCTGCGTTGACGTGGTCCGGTGTTGATCTTTGCCGGTGAACGCCGCTAGGTGTGCCAACCTTTCTTACCGTCAAAAACCAGATGCGCCTCACGATCGTCCAGACCGGGGAAGTCCCCGAACCGCTCCGCCCGACCTTCGGTCCCTATCCCTCTATGTTCGAACGCATGTTCAATGGCACGGGCGGTCACTTCGACTATGAAGTGGTGACGGCACATGACAACAGTCTGCTACCCGATCCGCAACGCATTGAGGGGATCGTGATTACCGGTTCGCCCGCCGGCGTCTACGAAGATCACGACTGGCTGCCACCGCTGCGCGAGTTCATTCGCCGCGCCTATGCTGCCAAAACGCCCATGCTCGGCATCTGCTTCGGCCACCAGATCATGGCCGATGCCCTTGGTGGTGACGTGCGAAAATCCGAGAAAGGCTGGGGTCTCGGGCGCCACACCTATCGCGTCAAAGGTCGCCCCGGTTTCATGCTCGATGCCCCGGAATCGCTCTCGGTCGCCTGTTCGCACCAGGACCAGGTGATCGCGCCGCCGAGCGAAGCAGAGGTGCTGCTGGCCTCCGATTTTACCCCCAATGCCGGGCTTTTCTATAAGTCCGGCAAGGCCTTGAGTTTCCAGCCACATCCGGAATTTCTCGACGATTATGCTCTGGCACTCGTTGAACTCCGGCGCGGCAAGGCACCCGAGGCGGTGGTCGAAGAAGGCGTCGCCTCATTTGCCCGTACGTCGGACAGCGCCAAGATGGCGGACTATATCGGCAAATTCTTTTCCGAAACGGGCGCCTGACAAGTTCACCCCAAGGCATCGCCTAATGCGACGCTGGTGGAAGAAACCAATGTGGCTGACGTCGCGGTTTTCGAACTCGGCAATGCCCGGGTGGCGGCGCGCTACGCGGCCTGATCGGTCCTGACATCAAAGAGAAAGGCGCATCCCGGGGGATGCGCCTTTTTCTTAGGCCCCGCCGCTTTCCAGCAGCATGGCAATTTCAGTTCGCAGCTCCTTGATGCCCGTGCCCTTCTCACTCGAGGTGAGGAGGACGTGGGGGTGCGCGGCCGGCCGCTTGGCGATTGCGGTGCGGGTCGCTGCGAGCGCCTTTTCGACATCGGCGGACAGGGGCTTGTCCGCCTTGGTCAGGACGACCTGGTAGCTCACTGCGGCACGGTCGAGCTCGTTCATGACGCTAAGGTCGTTGTCCTTGGGGCCGTGGCGGCTGTCGACCAGCACATAGACGCGGCGCAGGGTGGCGCGGCCGGTCAGGTATTGGTGGATCAGCTTGGTCCAGGCCTTCACCTTGGGCTCGGGCGCCTTGGCATAGCCATAGCCGGGCATGTCGACGATGCGCAGGTTTTCGCTCTGGCTCTCGAAGATGTTGAGTTCCTGAGTGCGGCCCGGCGTGTTGGAGGTGCGCGCCAGGTTGGACGTGCCGCAAAGCGCGTTGATCAGGCTCGATTTTCCGACATTGGAGCGGCCCGCGAATGCGATCTCGACCCGATCCATAGGCGGCAGGTCGGCGAGGCTGACGCAGCCCTTGGTGAACAGGATTGGGCGCGCAAACATCAGGCGGCCGCGTTCGATGAGGTCGGTGGGGTAATTGATTTCGGTCATGTGGTGCTCGGCCTCAAAGACTGGGGCCCGCTGGGTTTTCCAGCGGGCCCCGAATGGTGCGGGAATGTCGTCAGCTCTTTGAATTTTCTGCCGGCTTGGGCTTCTTGCGGAAGCTGTCCAGGATATTGCCGAACAGGTTCACCTCAGCGCCGTGGCGCTTCATGATCACCCACTGCTGGGTCACCGAGAGGGTGTTGTTCCAGGCCCAGTAGATCACAAGACCAGCCGGGAACGCGCCGAGCATGAAGGTGAAGATGATCGGCATCCAGTTGAAGATCATCGCCTGGGTCGGATCCGGCGGCGGCGGGTTGAGCTTCATCTGCACCCACATGGTGATGCCCATGATCACCGGCCACACGCCGAGGTGGAGG
>NZ_JAFKHD010000234.1 GCF_017307565.1 Devosia sp. | reverse complement strand
CGTCCCAGCCTTCGCCCGCCGGGAAGCCGGCGCTGTCAAAAAAGCCGCCCGCACCCGCCTGGGCCAGACCCAGCAGCGGCACGGTCTGCCCCTGCGCCAGGTTCACCTGCATATAGGCCCCGGTGCCGCTCAGAAAACTGTCAAAGCTCTCGCCGGTCGCTTCCAGAATTTTGGAAATGCTCTCGGTAGACGGCCAGCGCTCGCGTCCGTCCTTGCTGACCCGCTTGGAAACGTTGAAGGCGGTCGCATCGAGCCCAGCCAGCCGCGCCAGGGCCGACACAGAATGGCCGTGACGCTGCGCCAGCGCGTCGATACCATCCCAGATGGCCCTGTGTGAAAGCATGGTCGAAGCCGCCTAGAGGAAATTGGTCGGAGGTGAGGAAATTAATCCTAGATTAATGCCCTGCTTTCCCGCTGTAAAGCCCGCCCCTTCGTGCTTGCCCAAGCTTGATCACTTAACTAGGTTCGCGCCCATGTCGACACCCGAGCTGATCTACAAAATCACCACTGCCGTAGCCTTCACGCCGGCGCGCGTTTCCGGCCAGTTCGAAGGCATGCCCATCGACCAAAAAGATGGCTACATGCACTTTTCGACGGCGGGACAATTGTCCGAAACGCTACGGCTCCATTTCGCCGGCCAGTCGGGCCTGCTGCTGCTTGCCGTCCGCACCGCCGATCTGGGCGCCGACCTCGTCTGGGAGCCTTCGCGCGGTGGCGAACTCTTCCCCCATCTCTATGGCGGCCCGCTCAACCTTTCGTCCATCGTCTGGGAAGAGCCGATCAGCGTCGCCGATGATGGTTCTTCTGTCCTGCCCGCTGGTGTCAAATGATCTTCTCGGCCTTCGCTCCCCTGCTGCGCAATGCGGGTCTCGCCAATCTGACGCGCGACACGCTCCTGCGCATGGACCCCGAGACCGCCCACGGCGCGACCATCACCGCCCTGCGCCTCGGCCTCGCGCCAACCCAGGAGCACAAGGATCCGGCCGAACTTGCCACGACGCTCTGCGGTCTTGAACTCAAAAACCCGGTCGGCATGGCGGCCGGTTTTGACAAGAATGCCGAAGTGCCCCGCGCCCTGGCGCTGATGGGCTTTGGCATGGTCGAAATCGGCACGGTCACGCCGCGCCCACAGACCGGCAATCCCAAGCCGCGCCTCTTCCGCGTCAGCGCCGCCGATGGCGTCATCAACCGCATGGGTTTCAACAATGAAGGCCACGAAGCCGCATTCGCGCGGCTCAAAGGCCTCCGCGTTCCGGCCGCCCTCGGGGTCAATATCGGCGCCAACAAGGACAGCGAAGATTTCGTCGCCGATTACGTCCTGGGCGTCACGCGCTTCGCCGATCTCGCCGATTATCTGACGGTCAACATTTCCTCGCCCAACACCCCGGGCCTGCGCAATCTCCAGGCCGACGAAGCGCTCACGCGTCTCCTCGACGCCGTCCTGAGCGCCCGCGCCAAGGCGAAAACCCGTGTCCCGGTCCTTCTCAAGGTCGCGCCCGATCTCGATGAGGCGGCAATGGATGGCATAGCCCGCGTCATTCTTGCGACCGATCTCGATGGCCTGATCGTCTCCAACACCACCATCTCGCGCGATCCCGTTGTCGGCATGGAAAATGCCGGCGAGACCGGTGGTCTCTCGGGCAAGCCGCTCTTTTCGCTTTCGACCCAGCGCCTCGCCCAGATGCGCCAGCGCGTCGGCTCTCTGCCGCTGGTCGGCGTCGGCGGTATTCACTCTCCGCAGACGGCCCTTGCCAAGTTCGAAGCCGGCGCCAACGCCGTGCAGCTCTATTCGGCCATGGTCTTTGGCGGTCTCGACCTGCTCGACCGCATCAAGCGCGGCCTCGTCGCCGGCGTGCGTTCGGCCGGCAAGACCAATATTTCCGAGCTGGTAGGCACCAGGACCGACGAATGGGCTCGAGGCGACGCAACGCCTTAGTCGCTCCCACCCACAACATCATTCCCGCGAAAGCGGGAATTCCATCCTCAGGTAAACAGCCCGGCTTTCCGCCGCTCCAGCGCCACGAAATAATAGGCGCCGCGCGCCAGGAACCAGCAATGCAACGCCGCCCAGAGGCCCATATTGCCCCAGAGCGGGTGCAGCACGGCCGCGGCCCCCAGAAACACCAGCAGTGAGGCGACCATGCCATTGCGCATGGTGCCATTGAGCGTTGTGCCGACGAGAATGCCGTCAAAGACGAAGGCCGGCATGAAGGTCAGCGTGGCGAGCGCCGCCACCGGCAGATAGCCCAGCGCATAGGCCCGTACCTCTTCATTGGTTGTCATGGCCCCGATGACGAACGGCCCGCCAAAGTACCAGATCGCGCCGAGCCCCAGCGAAATCGCCATGCCCCAGAGCATTGACAGCCGATAGGCCCGGTCAAAGGCTGGCCGCCAGTTCGCGCCCACGGCCTTGCCGGTCAGCTGTTCCGCCGCCTGCGCAATCCCGTCGAGAAAGTAGCCGACAACCATCAGCAGGTTGAGCAGCACCGCATTGGCGGCCAGCGCCACTTCGCCCATGCGTGAGCCCTGCGCGGCAAACCAGGCATAGGCCCCCATCAGCGCCAGCGAGCGGATCATCAGGTCCCGGCTCAGCCCGAACATGCGCCGGATCGCCGCCGCATCGCGCAATTCCCCCGGCGCAATGCGCCGCAAGAGGGCGGCCAACCCGCCATAGTGTCGGGTGAGAATGACAAGGCCCGCCAACGCCGCCACGCCCTGGCCGATCACCGTGCCAAAGGCCGCGCCGGGCACGCCCCAGCCAAGCCCGTGCACGAAGAAGATCGACAGCGCGATATCGATCAGATGCAGCAGCAATTGCAGCATCATCCCGGTCCGCGCCGCAGCTCGCCCATAGAACCAACCGAGCAGGGCATAGTTGATCAGCGAAAATGGCGCGGCCCAGATGCGCCAGTGGAAATAGTCCGCCAGTGCCGCCTCGACTGGAGCATCGGGCGCCAGCAGCTTTACCGACAGCCACAGGATCGGTGCCGAAAGCGCGATCATCACCAGCCCGATGAAAACACCAAGCACCAGCGCCCGGCCGACATGCAGCAGCCCGTCGCGCGGGTCCTTCGCCCCTACCGATTGCGCCACGAGCCCGGCCGTACCGATGCGCAGGAAATAGGCGAGCGAGAACAGGACGTCGAAAACCAGCGCCCCCAGCACCAGCCCGCCGAGCAGCGCCGCATCGCCGAGCCGTCCGATGACGGTGATGTCGACAAGCCCCACCAGCGGCTCGGTGATAAAGGCGATGGAAGCGGGCAGGGCGATCTTCCAGACGTCGCTATGGCGCACGTCGAAAGCATGTTTGGGGCGAAGCGGGGCGTTCATGGAAAGAGACTCGGTTGGCGCGTCTCTTCTAGCATTGCCAAGCCCGCAGCCAAGCCTATCTGGTTGTCCCCGAGCAGATCCGCGCTGCCTGCACCTCGACATCGTCCGGGTCGAGCGTCACCGTCAGGTCCTGCCTGAAAATATCGGCCGAGATGATCTCGACGCATTCCCGAAACGGGCTCGGCCGCAACATGATCGCGCCGGCAATGACGCCGGCTCCGGCCAGAATGGCGAGGACCAGAAACCAGGTCCTCACTGGGCGACCTCAAGGTCGATCACCAGATCCGCCCGCCCCAGCGTCGTCATGATCAGATCGTAGTTGGGCAGGTCATTGCGCTCGATATGGGCCCGGTTCCGCTCTTCGGAAAAAAGCCCTTCCTCGCCATGCCGCTTCATCAGTCGCTCGCGCACCATTTCGCGCGGCACGACGATAAAGGCGGAAAAATCGAGCAGCGGCCGCACCTGCGCCCAGTCCCCAGTGTCGAGCAGCAGATAATTGCCCTCGACGACGAGGACCTGCGTCTCCGCCGGCACGGTAAAGGCATCCTCGACCGTATCCTCGATCTTTCGCGAATAGCCCGGTCCGCTCACCGGCCCCGTTGCCGCCTTGAGGCCCTGCAGAAAAGCCACGAACGCACCCGCTTCAAACGTGTGCGGCGCACCCTTGAAATCGGTCTGCCCCAGGCCCTCGAGCTTGGCATGCTTCATATGAAAGCCATCCATGGGCACCAGCGCCGCCGACCCTGGATTTGCCACGTTCAGCGCCGCGACCAGTTGCGCCGCGAGCGTCGATTTGCCTGTTCCCGGCCCACCGGCAATCCCGATGGCCACGCGCCGGCCGTCCGCCTTCTCGGCCAGGTCCTGCGCTTTCCAGGTCAATTCGGTCAGCGCATCGATTGGCGTAAGCGTCAGCCGTCCCTCAAGCATCAGCGCCTCTGCAGCAAACGCAGGATCAGCCACACCGGCACCACAATGGCCGCGCCGGTGAGAATATAAGTCCCAAGCTGCCGGAACATCGCACCACCATCCTTGATGGCATCGCGAACCATCTGCATGGCACCATAGGCGAGGTCGGCGGCACTGAACCCAAGCGCCGTCATGACGAAGCCGACAAACAGCGAAATCAGCACCAGCTTGATCGCCAAAGACCCCGGCCGATCGCCCAATAGGCGCTCCAGACCGGAACGGGATGCGGGTCGGCTGTCTTCTGTCATCAGGCGGCTCCGTTTGGCAGTGTCGAACCCATCATATAGGCTTGTCGCTGATTTGCAGTAGGTGCCTGTTGTCAACTTTCGTGGACCCCACCCTTCCACCCATCATCGCCAACTGGTTCGCCGCGCGCGGCTGGTCCCCGCGCCAGCACCAGCTCGACGTGCTGCGCAGCTATCAGTCCGGCGCCAGCCAGCTCCTCATCGCCCCCACCGGCGCCGGCAAGACCATGGCCGGCTTTCTCCCAAGCCTCTCCGAACTGGTCGATGGCAAATTTCAGGGGCTCCACACCCTCTATATCTCGCCCCTAAAGGCCCTCGCGGTCGACGTGCACCGCAACCTCTCCAACCCCATCGACGATATGGACCTGCCCATCACGGTCGAAGCGCGCACCGGCGACACCTCGGCATCAAAGCGCACCCGTCAGCGCGTAAAACCGCCCCACATCCTCCTCACCACCCCCGAGCAGCTCGCGCTTCTCATATCTCACCCCCATGCCGAACTCATGTTCGGCACTCTCCGCCGCGTGGTCCTCGACGAACTCCACGCGCTGGTCACCAGTAAACGCGGCGATCTGCTCTCCCTCGGCCTCGCGCGTTTGGCAAAACTCGCGCCTGACATGCGCATCACCGCGCTCTCGGCCACTGTCGCCCGCCCCGACCTCCTCCGCGATTGGATCGCCCAGCCCCACCCCGATCGCCCCACCGATCTCCTCCGCATGATCGGCGGCGCTCCCCCAGAATTGGCCATCCTCGAAACCGAAGAGCGCCTCCCCTGGGCCGGCCACTCCGCCAAATACGCTCACCGCGAGCTCTACGAGACGATCAAGCAGCACAAGACCACGCTCCTCTTCGTCAACACCCGCTCCCAGGCTGAAATGCTCTTCCAGGGCCTCTGGGACATCAACGAAGACATGCTCCCCATCGCCCTCCACCACGGCTCGCTGTCGGTCGAGCAGCGCCGAAAGGTCGAAGCGGCCATGTCCGATGGCCGGCTGAAGGCCGTCGTCTGTACCTCGACCCTCGACCTCGGCATCGACTGGGGCGATGTCGATCTCGTCGTGCAGGTCGGCGCCCCCAAAGGCTCGTCCCGCATGCTGCAGCGCATCGGCCGCGCCAATCACCGGCTCGACGAACCCTCAAAGGCCCTGCTCGTCCCCTCCAACCGCTTCGAAGTCCTGGAATGTGAAGCCGCCGTGGAAGCGGTCTCGGAAAACCATCAGGATAGCGAAGATCCCCATCCCGGAGGCTACGACGTCCTCGCCCAGCACGTCCTCGGCATGGCCTCGGCCGAACCCTTCCTCGCCGACGACCTCTATGCCGAAGTCACCTGCGCCTGGCCCTATCGCGACCTCAGTCGCCCAAAATTCGATCGCGTCCTCGATTTCGTCGCCACCGGCGGCTACGCCCTCCGCGCCTATGAGCGCTACGCGCGCCTCAAGCAAAACCCCGACGGCACCTGGCGCCTTTCTCACCCCTCGGTGGCCCAGCAATATCGCCTCAACATCGGCACCATCATCGAAGAGCCCATGGTCCGTGTCCGCCTCATCCGCTCCAAGGAGCAGAAGCGCGGCCGCACCACCGGTCCCATCGGCGCCGGCGGCCGCGTCCTCGGCGAAATGGAAGAATACTTCTTCGGCACGCTCTCCCTTGGTGACACCTTCATGTTCGGCGGCGAAATCGTCGCCTTCGAAGGCATGAAAGACAACGAGGCTTTCGTCTCCCGCGCCGTCGCGCAAAACCCGAAAATCCCATCCTATATGGGCGGAAAATTCCCGCTTTCGACCTATCTCGCCGAGCGCGTCCGCCGCATCATGGATACCCCTGATGAGTGGGGAAAATTGCCCAATCAGGTCAGCGACTGGCTCCGACTGCAGCGCGATTTTTCCATCCTCCCCCGCCGCGACAGTCTTCTGGTGGAGACCTTCCCCCGCGGCACCAACAATTTTCTCGTCTGCTACCCCTTCGAAGGCCGCCTCGCGCACCAGACCCTCGGCATGCTTCTCACCCGCCGCCTCGAACGCATGCGTGCCCGCCCCCTCGGCTTCGTCGCCTCGGAATACGCCCTCGCCGTCTGGGGCCTCGGCGATCTCTCGGCCCTCATCCGCACCAATCGTCTCTCGCTCGATGAGCTCTTCGACGAAGACATGCTCGGCGACGATCTCGAGGCCTGGCTCGATGAATCCGCCCTGATGAAGCGCACCTTCCGCAATTGCGCGATCATTTCCGGCCTCATCGAGCGCCGCCATCCCGGCAAAGAAAAATCCGGCCGCCAGATCACCATGAGTTCGGACATCATCTACGACGTGCTCTACCAGCACGAGCCCGACCACATCCTCATTGAAGCCACCCGCCGCGACGCCGCCCGCGGCCTCCTCGACATCGAGCGCCTCGGCAACATGCTCGCCCGCATAAAATCCCACATCGTCCACAAGCCCCTGCACCAGATCTCGCCCCTCGCCGTGCCGGTCATGCTCGATATCGGCAAGGAGCCGATTTTCGGCGAAGCCCGCGAATCGGCTATGGCTGATGCTGCCGAGGAACTTTTGCGCGAGGCCATCGGCGAACTCTGACCCTTCACCTCTCCCTTGGGGGACTTCGAACTGTCCCGCAGGGCAAATCGCTCCAGTGGAGCGATTTGAAGTGAGAAGGCCATGAGAGCTATGCTCGAATGGCAGGATTGCGCAGCAATCCGGGTGAGGGGACCTTTCGATCGGACACGATAGCCGCCATATGAACAACGCCGCCCTTGTCCAACCGACCGAGTCCCCTTTGCTGCGCTTCGCCGGTCATAATTTCGAGCCTCTGCCGTCCGGCGCGCTCTATTGGCACGCGCGGCAAACCCTGCTCGTGGCCGACCTCCACTTCGAGAAAATGGCCAGCTTTGCCCGCCGCGGCCAAATGCTGCCGCCCTACGACACGGGCATGACCCTGTCGCGTCTCGCAGCCGACCTCGGCCGCACCGGCGCCAAGAAACTGATCTCTTTGGGCGACACTTTTCATCGCGCCGATTCCAGCGAACTCCTCGGCAATGCCGAGCGCCTCCGCCTCGACGCCATCGTCGAAGCCGTGGATTGCACCTGGCTCTCCGGCAATCACGACCCCGCGCCCCACGCCATCGGCGGCCTCTGCTGCGCCGAACTCGAACTCGACGGCCTCATCCTCTCGCACGAGCCCGTCAAAGGCAAAACCGGCCTAGTCGCCGGCCATCTCCACCCTGCCGCCCGCATCTCCATGGAGGGCCGTACGGCCCGCGCCGCCTGCTTCGTCCACGACAATCGCGTGCTGATCCT
>NZ_JAFKHD010000233.1 GCF_017307565.1 Devosia sp. | reverse complement strand
ATCTCACGGCTGCTTCTGACACACCGGACAAAAGAATGTCGAGCGACCCGACTGCACGATGCGTTCAATCGTCCCCTTGCACAGAGGCGTGGGGCACGCCTCCCCTTCCCGGTCATAGACCGCAAAGCGGTGCTGGAAATAACCCGACCCGCCCTCGGCATTCCTGAAATCACGCAGCGTCGACCCGCCCACCTCGATCGCCTCTATGAGCACCTCTCGCACTGCATAGGAGAGATCCTCCAGCGCCTTCTTGGGCTTGTCCGCCTTGGTAAGCAGGCTCCGCGCCTCCACTGTCGGCAGGATATGGGCCCGGTGCAGCGCCTCGGCGACATAGATATTGCCCAGCCCCGCCACCACGCGCTGGTCGAGCAGCGCCGCCTTGATCGGCGCCTTCTTGCCCTTGAACGCATCAGCCATTTCCTCGGCATTGAAATCATTGCCGAGCGGCTCCGGCCCCAGGTCCTTCAAATAGGAAGACTCCTCGGGCCGCCCAAACAGGTCCAAAAACCCAAAACGCCGGGGATCGGCATAGATAAGGTGGCTCTTGCCATGCTCGGGATGATCGATCGAAAAGATGAGATGATCGTGTTTCGGCTCAGTGCCCGGCTCGTAGTAGCGCGGCGGCTTGTCGATGCCGTGCTCGGCAAAGCGCCAGGAGCCGGTCATGCCGAGATGGCTCAGAATCGTAAAACCGTTGTCGAGCGCGATAAGAAGGTATTTTGCCCGCCGCCCGACATTGGTGACGCTCGCGCCCGTCACCTTCTCCGCCAGCCCTTCTGGAAAAGGAAAGCGCAGGTCCGGCCGGCGCAGCTCCACCTTTTCTATACGCGCATTGAGCAGCCAGGGCTCGAGCCCGCGTCGGACGGTTTCTACCTCGGGCAGTTCGGGCACCAGAATCTCCTTTACCCTGCGCGTTCTTGCGCCATGGGCTTTTCGTCGCGCCTTATATATGGTGCGCGCCGATCCCATGTGGATGCCTAGAGCGCTTCCAGCAAAAGTGGCAACGGTTTTGCGGTTCGGAAGCGCGACCAAACGAAGACATAGTCCAGCAAAGAGGCGTGAGCCATGACCGAGGCGCGCGAAACCACCCATTTCGGCGAACAGACCGTGGCGCTCGAGGACAAGCAGGACCTCGTCAACAAGGTCTTTCACGACGTTGCGGATCGCTATGACCTCATGAACGACCTCATGAGCTTTGGCATCCACCGCCTCTGGAAAGACGCGATGATCGCCGATCTAGCCCCGCCCCGTCTGGGTAGCCGCGGCTACAAGGTGCTTGATATGGCCGGCGGCACCGGCGACGTTGCCGAGCGCATCGTCAATGCCTCGCACGGCTATGCCGAAGTCGTCGTTTCCGACATCAATTCGGACATGCTGCGCGTCGGCGCCGAACGTGCCAAGACCTGGCGCTATCCCTCGCAAGCCAGCTTTGTCGAAGCCAATGCCGAAGAGCTGCCCTTCGAGAGCAATTCCTTTGACGCCTATACGATCGCCTTCGGCATTCGCAACGTGCCGCGCATCCAGCAGGCGCTCAACGAAGCCCATCGTGTCTTGAAGCGCGGCGGCCGTATTTTGGTCCTTGAGTTTTCGCAGGTCGACGTGCCCGGCTTTGACGCCGTCTATCGCGCCTTTTCCGACACGGTCATTCCGCCCATGGGCCGCGCCGTCACCGGCGATGCGCAACCCTATCAGTATCTCGTTGAATCGATCCGCAAATTCCCCGATCCCACGCGCTTTACCGCCATGCTGACCACGGCCGGCTTCAAGCGAGCCAAGCACACCGCTTTCTCGGGCAATATCGCGACGCTGTTTTCGGGCTGGAAGATCTAAAGCATGGGTCTCGGCTCCTATTTCCGCCTCTTCCACGCCGGCTGGGTGCTGGCGCGCGAAGGCGCGTTCTCCGTGCTCCCCGCCGAATCGCTGCCGCCCTCGATGAAGCTCGGCATTGGCCTGGCGCGTATTGTCGAGCGCCCGAGCGTGCGCAAAACCGGCCGCGTCGACCGGCTCAATGCTGCGCTCAACAAGCTCGGCCCGAGTTTTGTAAAGTTCGGCCAGACCCTCGCTACCCGCCCCGACATCGTCGGGCCGCAGGCCGCCGCTGACCTTTCGGGCCTGCAGGACCGCATGCCGCCCTTCGATCCGACGCTGGTCCCCGGCATTCTGGCGACCGCTCTTGGCACAAAGGCCGAGGCACTGACCGAAATCAGCGACCCCGTCGCCGCCGCCTCCATCGCCCAGGTCCACAAGGCAAAGCTGCGCCAGACCGGCGCGCTGCCCAAGACTGTCGCGATCAAAATGCTGCGTCCCGGCGTGTCCGAGCGCTTCCACGCCGATACCAAAGCCCTCTACGCCGGCGCGCACCTGGCCGAACTGTTCGCGCCCTCGAGCCGCCGCCTGAGGCCGACCGAGGTCGTAAAAACCCTCGACCATTCGATGCGCATCGAACTGGACCTGCGCCTCGAGGCCGCCGCCATTTCCGAGATGGCGCAAAACATCAAGGACGATACCGGCTTCATCATCCCCGACGTCCAGTGGGACCAGGTCGCGCAAAACGTGCTGACGACCACCTGGGTCGACGGCATCCCGATCCGCGACCTCGCCGCCATGGACGCTGCCGGAATCGACCGCAAGGCGCTCGCCGCAAAGCTGCTGCAGTCCTTCCTGCGCCATGCCATCCGCGACGGCTTCTTCCACGCCGACATGCACCCGGGCAATCTCTTCGCCGATCCCAAGACCGGTGACGTCGTTGCCGTCGACTTCGGCATCATGGGCCGCATTTCCAAGCGCGAGCGAAAGTTCCTCGCGGATATCCTTTTCGGTTTCATCACCCGCGACTATCGCCTCGTCGCCCAGCGCCATTTTGACATCGGCTATGTGCCAAAGCACCAGTCGGTCGACGATTTCACCCTCGCCATCCGTTCCATTGGCGAGCCACTGCATGGCCGCACCGCCGCCGACATTTCCATGGCCAAGGTTTTGGGCCAGCTCTTCGTCATCACCGAACTGTTCGACATGCAGACCCGCCCCGAGCTGGTCCTGCTGCAAAAGTCCATGGTGCTGGTCGAAGGCGTGGCGCGAAATCTCGATCCCGATCTCGACATCTGGACCGTCGCCGAACCCGTCGTCGGCGATTGGCTGCGTCGCGAGGAAGGCCCGCTTGGCCGCCTCGAAGACCTTGCCGGCCACTTTACCCGCATGAGTGAAGCCCTTGGCCGCGTCCCGGCCTTGGTGGCGGAAGCCGAGCTGGCCCTGGCCGAACACCGCGCCATGATGGCCCGGCCGCCCAACCGGCCGATGCAGGCGGCGATCTTCGCCGTGCTGATCGCGGCCTTCTTCGTGCTCATAATCGGCGCGTGGCGTCTCATCACATTTAGCGCCTGACCCAAGCTTGCCCCGTCCGGGGCAAGTCCCTAAGTTGCCGCCAAATCGGGCCACGGCCCCTTGGAGACAGATCATGGGTTTGAAAACCATCGGCAAGCTTGCCGGTATGCTGCTGCTCGGCGCCTCGCTCGCCGGCTGTATCGATGCGACGGTTGACGTCGAATTGACGAGCGAAACCACCGCCAAGGCGACGCTGACCCAGGTCATGGGTTCGGACTTCTACGCCATGGTGAAGATGAGCGCCGAAGAGAACAAGGACAGCGCTGACACCTTCTGCGCCGAGGGCGCTCTCACCGAACACGCCGATGGCAGCGCCACCTGCATCGTCATCGAAGAAGGCACCTTTGCCGAACTGACCAGCCTTGGCGAAGAACAGAACGCCCTTACCTTCACCTCTGCCGGTCCGGGCCTCGTGCGCGTCGCCCTGCCGACCGCCGACATGATGGGCGAACTGGGCAGCAGCGACGAGCTCGACGCCGAAACCAAGCAGATGGTCGAGGCCTTCTTCACCGGCCACAACCTCACCATCCGCGTGTCCGGCGCCGAGATCACCGAAACCAATATGGACCTCTCTTCCGACAAGAAGTCGGCCGAAACCGTCCTGCCGTTTCTCGACCTGATCAATGGCACGTCGGACCTGCCCGACGAGCTCTACGCTGTGGTGCGCGCCCGGTGACGGCCTCGATCGCAATCGCCCTGCAGTGGCTCCCCCATGGGGCAGGCCTGCCGGTCCCCAAGGTACAGACGGCGCTCTCCGCGGGCGCCGATCTCTGTGCCGCCGTTGAAACCGACGCGCCCATCATCCTCAGGCCCGGGGCTCGCGCCCTCGTGCCCTGCGGCTTTGCCATGGCCCTGCCGGCCGGCTACGAGGCGCAGGTGCGCCCCCGCTCCGGCCTTGCCGCCAAGCATGGGGTGACGGTGCTCAATTCCCCCGGTACCATCGACGCCGACTATCGCGGCGAGGTGAAGGTCATCCTGGTCAATCTCGGCCAGGAGGATTTTGTCGTCACCCGCGGCGAGCGCGTCGCCCAGATGGTGGTTGCCCCGGTGGTGCAGCCTGATTTTGCAGTCGTGGAGATGCTCGATGAAACCGCACGTGGGTCTGGTGGCTTCGGTTCGACGGGCCGCTAGCGCTTTCGGGCTTTTGGCCCTTCTCGCCTCACCCGCTCTGGCGGGTGATCGCGCCCTGATCGATTTCATCGGCTTTTCGCCCGATGCGAAATATTTCGCCTTCGAGGAGTTCGGAATTCAGGACGGCTCCGGCTCGGCCTATTCCAACATCTATGTCATCGACCTCAAAAACGATTCCTGGCTCGAAGGCACCCCGATAAGGGCCCAGGCCGCAGAAGGCGACGATAGCGAAAACCTCCTCGCCGTGCGCTCGCGGGCCAATAGCGAAGCCCTCAAATTCATCGCCGACAACAAGATTTTCGTGCCCGCCGAGATCGCCGCGCTCAATGGCGACGGGATCATCGACGAAGACCCGCTGCGGCTCGCCTTCATGTTTCCAATCCCCATCCAGGGGCTGGAATCGGACAGCTACCAGCTCGAGATCACGACCTTCACCGCAAAATCGGCCGAAACCTGCACCGACTATTTCGGCAAGGAGCCCAACGGATTTGAGCTGACCGTCTTTGACGGCACCGAAACCCGCGTGCTCCATCGCGACGAGGGCACCCTGCCGCGCTCGCGCAGTTGCCCCTTCACCTATCGCCCCTATGCCGTGCTCGTGCCCGGCCTTGGCGGTTCACCGTCGGCGGGCGTCGTCATCGTCTCTTATACGCGCGGCGGCTTTGAAGGCCCCGATCGCCGCTTCCTCGCGGTGCCGCTTGCCTTCTGATCCGCCCCTTTCGCCCGACGAGACCCGGCGCTACGCCCGCCATCTGGTGCTCAAGGGCTTTGGCGGTGCGGCACAGCAAAAACTCAAGGCCGCCAGCGCCCTCGTCGTCGGCGCGGGTGGCCTTGGCTGTCCGGTCGTCGCCTATCTCGCCGCCGCCGGCATCGGCCGGCTCGGCATCATCGATCCCGACACCGTTTCTCTTTCCAACCTGCAGCGCCAGATCCTTCACACCACGGCGGGCGTCGGCACCGGCAAGGCGAACAACGCCAAGACCTTTGCCGAGGCGCTCAATCCCCACGTCACCATCGAGGCGCTGGCGACATCCATCACCGAGGCCAATGCAGCCCAAACCCTCGCCTCCTACGATCTCGTCCTCGACGGCACCGACAATCTTTTCACCCGCCGCCTCGTCGCCAGAACCGCGGCAGCCCAGCAAAAGCCCCTCGTTTCGGGCGCCGTCTCGATGTTTTCCGGCCAGGTCACCGTCTTTGCGCCCCATCTCGGCGGCCCCGGCCACGAGGCGCTCTTTGCCGACGAGGCCGATGATACAACCCTGCCCTCCTGCGAGCTCAACGGCATTTTGGGGCCGGTCACCGGCGTCATCGGCACCCTCATGGCCATGGAAGCCATAAAACTCGTCACCGGCACCGGCACGCCCCTTATTGGCCGGGTGCTGGTCTACGACGCGCGCGACGCGCAGTTTTCGGAACTGGCATATTGATCGCCCCAAAAACCTCATGGTGAGCTTGTCGAACCAGGCAGTCGGGCACGCGGCGGCCTGAGCGCCGGTTCCAGCGGTCTATCCCTCTCGCAACTCCCGCGCGATCCACTCGATCACCCCGGCCAACCGCCTTGGCACGAACTGCCGTGAGGGATAGACCGCGTGAACCGGCAGGGCGAGCTTTCGCCAGCCCGTAAGCACCTCCACCAGTGCCCTGCTCGCCAGATCTTCCTCCACCAGCACGCGCGGCGCATAGGCGAGCCCGACGCCCTCCAGCGCCGCCGCGCGCATGGCCTCGCCGTTGTCGACGCCAAAGTTGCCCTTCACCGCCGCCGATACCTCGCGCCCCTCCGCGTCCCAAAAACTCCAATGGTCGCGCGGCGACAGATTGAGGCTGATGACGCAGCGGTGTTTTCCCAATTCATCCGGGTGCCCCGGCGTCCCCACGCGCCGCAAATAGTCCGGCGAGGCGCAGCAGGCGAAATCATAGGTCCCGATCCGCCGCGCAATCAGGCTCGACGGCTTCAAATGGCCGATCCGAAACGCCAGGTCAAAACCCTCGGCGACGAGGTCCACATTGCGGTCGAGCAGCGTCATCTCCACCGACACGGCGGGATGCGCATTGGTGAACCGCGCCAGGGCTGGAGTCAGCTTCTTGACCCCCAGCGTCGTCGAGCCGCTGATCCTGATATGCCCAACCAGATCCTCCGCCTGCGGATGGGCGATGTCCTCCAGTTCCTCGACCTCTTCGAGAATGCGCATGGCCTTGGCGAGAAACGCCTGCCCGGTCTCGGTCAGCCGCTGGCTGCGCGTCGTGCGCTCGATCAGTTTTACGCCATAGTCCTCTTCCAGCGCCAGAATGCGCCGCCCGACCATGGCCGGGGACACGTTGAGCCGCGCCGCCGCTTTCGAAAAGCTGCCCGAGGTGGCGGCGCTGACAAAGGTTCTGAGATTGACGAGATCGACCATTCGATACTTCTGCGCAATTATCTTGTTCTATTTCAAGACATTCACGCCGGAATAGTCCAGGCCTAAATTCTCTCCATCGAAACCGCCACATACGGAGAGAAGAAATGACCACCGCAATCATCGGTCTTGGAAATATGGGTTCGGGCCTTGCCCGTCGTCTTGCCGGCAAGGGCAAGCTGGTGCTCGCCACCCGCAACGCAGCCGCCGCTGCCAGCCTCGCCGCCGAAATCGGCGCGGAAAGCGCCGGAATTGCCGATGCCATCGCTGCCGCCGACACCGTGGTCCTGGCGCTGCCCTATAATTCTGCTCTCGAACTCGCCCGTTCCGGCGCGCTCAATGGCAAGGTCGTCGTCGACATTTCCAACCCGGTAAAGCCGGATTTCTCGGGCCTCGCCATCGGCTTTGAAACCTCCGCCGCCGAAGAGATCCAGAAGGCAGCCCCCAGCGCCAAGGTGGTCAAGGGTTTCAATACGATCTTCGCCACCCTCTTTGCCGCCCCAGCCGATGACACCGCCAATGTCCCTGTCTTCCTCGCCGGCGAAGAAGCTGCCGTCGAGCAGGTCGCGACCCTCGTCAAAAATGCCGGCTTTGCCGTCGAAAAGACCGGCACGCTCGATGCCGCCCGCCTCCTCGAACCGGTCGGCATGCTCAACATCCGCTTCGGCTACGGCCTCGGCCGCGGCACCTCCATCGCCCCCGCCTGGTTGAGCCTCTAGTCCAAGGCAGGAACGCTTCAGAATGCGCGGCGTCATTCCCGCTTTCGCGGGAATGACCCGGGAGGGGGGAGCGGCATGCACTGTACCCCAAAACAAAAAAGGCGGGCCAAAAGCCCGCCTTCTTCAACTCCAGAAATGCCGTCGCCTCACTTGGGCGCCAGCACCATGACCATCTGGCGGCCTTCGGAGCGCGGCTGGCTTTCCACCTTGGCGATGGCTTCC
>NZ_JAFKHD010000232.1 GCF_017307565.1 Devosia sp. | reverse complement strand
CATATCGGGAAGCAGGCGGTCATTGCGCTCGGGCCGTGGGCGCCGGAAGTGCTCGACAAAGTGGGCTATCGCCTGCCGCTCTTCGTCAAGCGGGGCTATCACATGCACTATAAACCGGCCGAAGGCGCCGCGCTCAACCACCTGCTGCTCGATGCCGAAGTGGGCTATGTGCTGGCGCCGATGACGCGCGGCATTCGCCTGACGACGGGGGCGGAATTTAACCTGCGCGATGCGGCACCGACACCGATCCAGCTTGGCAAGGCAGAGCAGGCGGCCAAGGAAGTGTTTCCGCTAGGCGACCGCGTCGACCCGCAGCCGTGGAAGGGCGCGCGGCCCTGTACGCCCGATATGATGCCGATCATCTCCAAGGCGCCCAAGCATGAGGGGCTTTTTGCCGGCATCGGCCATGCCCATCACGGCTTTACGCTGGGGCCGGCAACGGGCGAATTACTGGCGCAGATGATGACCGGGGAAGCGACGGCAATCGATGTGAAGCCGTTCCGGATGGAGAGATTCCTCGGGCATTGAGCTAAGTCGGCTGTGCGCTTGGGAGGACGGCTCGGCTATCGAGTTTGCCGCCCCCCTCCCACCCTCCCCCTTGTGGGGAGGGATGGGGAGCGGGTTCGGGCTACGCAGTTGCTCGTTGCTACCCCAACGCGACTACCGCAATAACGCCGCAGACAAAGCCAATGGCTACCAACAGGGCTACGTTGAGCCCCCTTCCTCTGCCGCGCTTGGCCAAGGGCAGTGGCGTTTTGCCTCCTGCCCGCGCCCCGCTCGCCCTGAGCCGCTTAGGCGCTCCCCATTTCAGCCGGCGAAACGCGTAGACATTCGAACGGCGCCTTTGGGCTTCGAGTGTTGCGTGATCTGGCTTGTCGCTGGACATGGATTTTTCCTTTTGCGCTGAAGCAAATGGGTATGCGCAGCCACTCCCGCAATGCCGCGCATGGTCGCGCCCGGCGGGCCAGCGAATGCCTCTTGCCCAAACATTAGAACCGTTCTAAACATTCTTTGGAATGGTTCTAAAGTTTGAGGGCAGGCATGTTTACCCTGTGGCCGGACAATCGGCGTGCTTTTGATACGCTGTCGGAGCGCGAAATCCTGTCGCTGGCGATTGCCGCCGAGGAAGAGGATGGGCGCATCTATTCCGAACTGGCGACGCGGCTGGCGGATATCTATCCCGGCACGGCGGCGCTGCTCGAAGCCATGGCCGCCGAGGAAGACGATCACCGCCGACGCCTGCTCGATCTTTATGTCGAGCGTTTCGGCAAGCGGCTGGTGCCGATCCGGCGCGAGCACGTGCGCGGTTTCCTCAATCGCAAGCCGGTCTGGCTGCTCAAGACCCTGACCATCGAGCAGGTGCGCGGGCAGGTCTGGGAAATGGAAGAAGGCGCTTACAGCTTCTATATGGAAGCGGCCAAGCAGGCCAATGACGTCGCCATCCGCAAGTTGCTCGGCGACCTGGCGCGCACCGAGCGCGGCCATGCCGCCAGCGCGACCAAGCTCGACGAAAAACTGCTCGGCGAAGAAGGGCACGACGTAGAGAAGGACGAGGCGCATCGCCAGTTCCTTCTCACCTATGTGCAGCCGGGCCTTGCCGGGCTGATGGATGGTTCGGTGTCGACGCTGGCCCCGGTCTTTGCCGCCGCCTTTGCGACGGGCGATACGCACCAGACTTTTCTGGTCGGTCTTGCCGCTGCGGTGGGCGCCGGCATTTCCATGGGCTTTACCGAAGCGGCCTCCGACGATGGCAAGCTGACCGGCCGTGGCTCGCCGGTCAAGCGCGGCTTTGCTGCCGGGATCATGACCGCCGTGGGTGGCCTTGGGCACGCTTTGCCCTATCTCATCCACGATTTCTGGACGGCGACGTTTATTGCCGGTGTGGTGGTGCTGATCGAACTCTGGGTCATCGCCTATATCCAGAAGCGCTACATGCAGACCCCGTTTTGGCGGGCGGTGTTGCAGGTGGTTTTGGGCGGGGCGCTGGTCTTTGCTGCCGGCGTGCTCATCGGCAGCGCCTGAAATCAGGTGGTGACGCGCTGGCCGCGCCGCTGCAATAAGGCCCAGAGAACAGCGGCCAGCGCCAGGATCAGCCCGATGGCGGCAAGCGATTGCGGCCAGCCGGCATGGGGTCCGAAAACCACCATGTGCATGCGTCTGCCGGGGAGGAAGGTAAAAGCCCCGGCAAGCAGCAGGGCGCCGATATAGAGCCCCTGCATGTTGGCGCGGTGGCGCCGCACATCGCGGTGCACGAGAATGGCGCGCAGCCCGTTGAACAGCGCCACATAGGTGAAGATCGAGAACAGGTGGATCGGGCTGAACGGGCCGATCAGCCTGATTTCATTGATGAAGAGCGCGCTGGTGGCGGCGGTGAACATCAGCACCACCCAGAGTCGGCCGAGTGTCTTGTGGAGCCGCGTGCCCTTCTTGCGCCAGAGCACGAAGCCGCCGATGACGACGGCGAGAATGGCGCAACTGGCGTGGATCTGGATAGCGAGGGGAGCGGCGAGAAGCGGGGCGAGGGTCATGTTCGGGTTCCGGCGTGGCTATGCCCGGTCTCGATGTGCCGCTAGATTGCGCCGCGCAAATCGCTTTCCGTAAACCGCATGGCCGCTTCGTGAACGACACCCATTTGCAGTCCACGCTTCGCGAAATGCGCGGTCTCGTGCGCAATCGGCGCAGCTGGATCGTGCTGCTGGCGCTGGGGATCGTCGTCGGGCTGATCGGGCCTTTCGGCACGTTCGAGAATATGGGGCTGGTACCGCGCCTGCTCTATTGGATGGCGGTGGTCCTGGGGACCGCAGGCATCGGCACGCTGGTTGCCGGCTTTGTCGAGCGCCTGTTGCTGCCGCGCCTGCCGGCCTGGTTGGCCGGCGCGATTGCCGGTGCGGTGGCGGGCCCGGCCATTGCCGGGGTCGTCTTGGTGATCAATCTTGTCGCCTATGGCGTGGATGTCACCCCGATCCGGTTCGGCACGCTGCTCGCTTATTGCACGCTGATTTCCATCTCGGTGACGGTGATGAGCGCGCTGCTCTGGCAGCCGCCGCAGGCGAAACCAGTGCCGGAGGCCGTGTCGGCTGCCGCGACGGAGCCGGCTATTCTGGAACGCCTGCCGCGGGGGCAGCGCGGGCGGCTCGTCCATATCGCGGTGTCCGACCACTATGTCGACGTCACCACCGAGAAAGGCACGACGCTGGTGCTGATGCGGCTTTCCGACGCCATCCGCGAGACGGCGCCGGTTGCCGGCATGCAGGTGCACCGCTCGCATTGGGTGGCGCTCGACGCCGTGCGCCGGGGCGCGCGGCAGGGCAGCAAGCCCGTGCTCGAACTCGAGAACGGCGCAATCGTGCCGGTGAGCCGGACCTATGTCGAGGCCGTGCGGGCGGCGGGCCTCCTGACCTAACGCCCAGCCACCAGGCTTGCCGCTTTCGAGCCGATCGCCATGGCCGGGGCATTGGTATTGCCTGAGACGATCTGCGGCATGATCGAGCAGTCGATGACACGGAGTCCTTCAATTCCCCGCACCTTCAGTTCCGCATCGACAACGGCGGTGGGATCATCGTCGCGGCCCATGCGCAGCGTGCCGACCGGGTGATAGTTGGTCTTCACCGTTTGCCCGCAATAGCGGTTAAGGGCTTCGGGATCGTCCATCACCGCCTGGCCTGGAAGCAGTTCGGTATCGATCTTTTCCGCCAGCGGCGCTGACTTCAGCAGCTTTCGCGCTTCGTGCAGGGCCGCGATGGTGAGGCGGAGGTCGTCGGGATCCCCGAAGAAATTGCAGTCGACCACTGGCTGGTCCCCAGGATTGGCCGAGCGCAGAGTGACGCTGCCGCGCGCCTTGGGGCGGAGGAGGCACGAGGTGAAGGTCACGCCGTAGGTTGGCTTGGCCGCCGAGACGTCGCGGTCGAGATAGACGATGGGCGCGCAATAGAGCTGGATGGTCGGGCGACTGCCGCCATCGGGTTCGAAGAACATGCAGGCTTCGATGCCGGTCGTGGTCACCGGGCCGGAATTGGTAAGGAGATATTGGAGGCCGTTGCGGATCATGTTCCAGCCGCGGTCCTGCCCGAAATAGCCCGACTTGCCCTTGGTGGTGGCGATAACAGGGACTTCGTGATGGTCCTGCAGGTTCTGGCCGACGCCAGCAATGTCGGCGACGACGTCGATGCCATGCTGGCGCAGGTGCTCGGCGGGACCGATACCCGAAAGCATCATCAGCTTGGCGCTATTGTAGGTGCCGGCGCCGACCAGCACTTCGCGCTCGGCGCGGACGGTGTGGCTCTCGCCGTCCCTGGTATAGGCAAGGCCGGTGGCGCGGCCGTTCTCGACGAGGATGCGATCGACGCGGGCGCCGGAAATGATCGTCAGGTTGCCGTCGGATTTCAGCGGATCGAGGAAGGCTTTTATCGCGTCCGAGCGCTCCTTGTAGCGGCCCCATTGCCCATAGGTGTGCTGCATGATGCCGACGCCGAATTGGGTCGCGCCGTTGAAATCGGCATTGGCCTTGTGGCCGAGCGCCTGTGCCGCGGCGATGAAATCGTGGGTGGTCTGCGTCGTATAGCCGGGGTCGGAAACGCGGAGCGGCCCGCCATTGCCGTGGAACCCGTCGTGGAGGCGCGCATTGTCCTCAACTGCCTTGAAGTGGGGCAGTATGGCGTCATAGGACCAGCCGGGATCATTGCCGAGGCTTTGGGCCCAGCCGTCATAGTCCTCCTTCTGGCCGCGCATATAGACCATGGCATTGACCGACGAGCCACCGCCCAGAACCTTGGCCACCGGCACGATGGGGGCGCGGCCGCCGAGCTGGGGTTGCGGCACGGTTTTGTGCATTTCGAGGAACGTGTCCTGGCCGAGATATTTCATATAGCCGGCAGGCATGGCCATGATGCGGTTGGTGCCGGCGCGGCCGCGCTCCAGCATCAGGACCGAAAAGCCGAACTCTTTCACAAGGCGCCAGGCCGTGACCGACGCAGCCGAGCCGCCGCCGGCAATGACAAAATCGTATGTGGGCATAATATCTCCTCTTGGCGGGAGATTAGGCGGCGGATAGCAGGTCTTCTAGTCGGCTATCGAGGATCGTGCCCACTCGCGCGCATTCGACGGCAATTTCCCGGATGAAATCGACCAGCATGGGGCGCTCGAGCGCCGTCAGCGAGCGCACCACCATGGCGGTATCACGATGGAGCGGTTCGATATCGACGGGCTGGATTTCGACGAGGCGCCCGGCTGCAATATCGTCGGCCACGGCCGAATTGACGAAAAAGCCGATCCCCTCGCCCTTGATGGCGAGGCGCCGGGCAGGGCCGGTGGGCAGTTCGACGCTGGTGGGCGCGCGGCGGGTCAGGGCGGTAGAGGCTTCCGGAGCCACCTGCCACCAAATCAGCGAGATGACCCGCGGCACCAGTGCCAGCACTTCTTCGATCTCGGGCGTGGCGCTGAGCTTTGCCGCCTTGTCGGCCGAGATGACGAGGGGCACGCGCTCGCGCATGGTCAGCAGCGGCACGAGATCGACCGCGAGCGGTTCAAGATTGGGCCAGCACAAAATGCCAAGTTCGGATTCGCGCTCATGCAACATTTCGGCGATCTGGGCCTGCCGGCCCTCGTTTACCACCACATCCACGGCCGGATACTTTTCCTGAAAGCGCAGCAGACTTTCGGTGATCAGCGGGGAGACCAGACTGCGTAGCGAGGCAATGGCGATGCGGCCGCGCTCGACCCGGCGCAGCGCTTCGCGCGCTTCCTGCGCCGTGCCGATGATGCGGCGCGCAAAAGGCAAAAAGGTCATGCCCTGGTCGGTGAGGCTGACGGTGCGGCCGCGGACGAAAAGGGTGACGCCAAGCAGTTGTTCGAGCGCCCGCATGCGCATCGAGGCGGTGGCCTGGGTGATATTCAGATAGGCGGCCGCCTTGGTAAAACTCTGCTCGCGAACGATGCGATCAAAAGTGCGAAGCTGGTCGAGGTCCATTGGATTGGCTTATGCAAGAGCGGTCGATAAGGCGGAATATGGTTTGTCACATAGAACATGTCTATGCGTTGAATGGCGCATAACGCATTGCGTTATATAACGCGATGCGTTATGTTTGTGTATGATCCAGAGCTTTTCGGATGGCGAAACGGAGCTGATCTGGGCCGGCCGACACAGCCGGAGGCTGCCAGCGGATATTCAGTCCGTGGCTCTGAGGAAACTGCGTCTGCTCCACGCCGCCCGGGTCATCGGCGATTTGAAGGTGCCGCCGGGTAATCGGCTTGAAGCGCTCAAGGGCAACCGCGCCGGGCAATGGAGCATTCGTATCAACGATCAATGGCGCATCTGTTTTGTCTGGGATGAAGGAGGACCGCGCAATGTCGAAATCGTCGACTATCATGGATGAGGCCCTGCCCAATCCGCATCCTGGCGAAATCCTGCTCGAGGAATTTCTGAAGCCCATGGGGCTGAGCCAGAATGCGCTCGCCCGCGCCGTGCATGTGCCGCCCCGCCGCATCAATGAGATTGTGCTGGGGCAGCGCGGCGTAACGGCTGACACGGACCTGCGACTGGCGCGTTACTTTGGCTTGTCAGAAGGCTTTTTTCTGTCCCTGCAGATCGAGTTCGATCTTATGCAGCGTCGGCGCGAGCTGGGCGACGATCTTGCAATGATAGAGCCGCGCGCGGCCTAGCTGCTCTCATTGCGTGCCCGCGATTCCTCGGCCAGAGCCTGCTTGCGGGCCTTGGCCTTGGCGGCGATTTCGGCCACGGCGTCGCCCAGATGGGCCATGCCGCGCTTTTTGGCGAGGTCCATCTGCTTTTGCCGTTCTGCGGCGGCTTCGTGCTTGGCGGTGTCGTCGATGCAGTAGGGGCAGGTTAGGCCTTCGGCAAAGTCCTTGTGCTGGCGATCGGCTTCGGTGAGCGGGTGGCGGCAGGCGCGGCAGAGGGTGGCGTCGCCGAGTTCGAGGCCGTGGCCGACCGAGACGCGTTCGTCGAACACGAAGCATTCGCCGGCAAAGCGGCTCTCTTCCTTGGGTGTCACTTCGAGATATTTCAAAATCCCGCCCTTGAGGTGAAACACTTCCTCAAAGCCCTGGCTCAACAGGTACGACGAGGCCTTTTCGCAGCGTATGCCGCCGGTGCAGAACATGGCGACCTTCTTGTCCCGGGCGGGATCGAGGTTTTTAGCCACATAGTCCTTGAACTCGACAAAGCTTGCCGTCTTGGGGTCGAGCGCGCGCTGGAAAGTGCCGAGACCGACTTCATAGTCGTTGCGGGTATCGACCAGCACGACGTCGTTGCGGTCGATCAGCTCGTTCCAGTCTTCGGGCTCGACATAGGTGCCGACCTGTTTTGAGGGATCGGCCTCGGGCGCGCGCAGAGTGACGATCTCGGGCTTGAGGCGCACCTTCATGCGCAGGAATGGGGCTTCATCAGCGAAGGAATATTTTGTTTCCGCGCCGAGGAGGCGTTCGCCAAAGGGACCGGACAGGAACAAAAAGTCGGCCAGGGCATCGATGGCGTCGGGCGTGCCGGCAACGGTGCCATTGATGCCTTCGGGCGCGAGAATAAGCGTGCCCTTGATATCGCGGCCGCAGCAGAAGGCGGCGAGCGGGGTTTTGAGAGTTTCCGCGTCGGGCAGGGAGGCGAATTTGTATATCGCCATCACCTTGTATGGATGATTGTCCTGTTGCACAGTGGCGGCGGAATTTGGATGGGGCGCGGTCATGACGCGCTCATATCATCGGCCGGGCTCGGCGTCACGGGCGGTCGCAAGCAAGACATCGGGAGGACGTCTCTATGACCTATCGGGCGGATAACGCACGCTATGACACCATGCAGTATCGCCGCTCTGGTCATTCGGGGCTGAAACTGCCGGTCCTG
>NZ_JAFKHD010000231.1 GCF_017307565.1 Devosia sp. | reverse complement strand
GGCACTGACCAAGGTGAAGGGTTCGGGCGAGCATCGTGCCGAAACCTTGCGTCTCGCCGATGCCTTCCGTGCTCACATCATCGATGCGTCGGTCGAAAGCTTCGTTTTCGAAGTGACCGGCAAGCCCGAGAAGATCGACAGCTTCATCGGCTTGATGTCGCCGCTGGGCCTGGTCGAGGTCGTGCGCACCGGTCTTGCGGCCATCGGGCGCGGTGCGGAGGGGATGTGACGGTTTTCCGTCACAACTCATAGCTCTCATCACAAGGTTCGATTGGGCGGCGCGGACGATCCGGTATAGGAAGGGCCAAGTTCCTACCGAGTCCGCGCCATGACCTTACTTTCCGTCAATCTCAATGCCGTCGCTCAGTTGCGCAATCGCCGCGATCTGCCCTGGCCCAGCGTTACCGGGCTGGCGCGAGTGGTGATGGATGCTGGCGCAAGCGGCATTACCGTCCACCCGCGGCCGGACGAGCGTCATATCCGTCGCACCGATGTCTATGATCTCAGTGCCATGCTGCGGGCGGAATATCCGGAAGCCGAGTTCAATATCGAAGGCTATCCGACCGAGGACTTTGTCGCCCTGATCGAGGTCGTCAATCCGCAGCAGGTAACGCTGGTCCCCGATGATCCCTCACAGGCCACGTCTGATCATGGCTGGGATTTCGTGGGCAAGGGCAATTTCCTGACATCGGTCGTGCAGCGCCTCAAGCGGAGCGATCGCCGAATTTCCCTGTTCTGCGATCCGGACGCCGGGATAGCGGGCGTGACCGCTGCCAAGGCGACTGGCGCTGATCGCGTCGAACTGTTCACTGGCCCCTATGGCGCGTGCTTTGCCGATCCGGACCGGGCGGCAAAAGAACTGGCTGCGTTGGCCGAGACTTCGGCCGCGGCGCTATCCATGGGCCTCGGAGTGAACGCCGGTCACGATCTCACGCTCGACAATCTGCCCGCCTTCCAGCTGGCGGTGCCCGGCGTCGCTGAAGTGTCGATCGGTCACGGCATTACGGCCGATGCCTTGTTGCATGGCTTTGCCGAAGCGACCCGCCTCTACATCGCGGCGCTTGCCGACAAATAGCGTTCGCTGTTCTCTCCCAACGAACGGTGAGTTGGCGAGTATGGGACAAGGGCGCTGTCCTTTGGTTATTTGGGGCTGAAATCGCCGAAAAATCTGAGTTTTCCTATACTTACATCCGTGTAACTGGGTGACCTCGGTGTCGCCGGATGACAAACGGGTGCCCTCTTGAGCAAATCCGAGGCAGGCACATATATCGCCTCAGTTACGTTTTGTTACCAAGGAGGGCACTCAAATGTCCAAGCTCAAGATCGGCGTCATCATCTCCTCCACTCGTCCCACCCGCTTTGGCGAACTCCCCGCCAAGTGGATCTTGGACAAGGCTAATGAGCGCCCGGAGATCGACGCCGAGATCGTCGACCTGCGCGACTTCGACCTGCCGTTCTTCGACGAAATGGCTTCCAACGCATGGATGCCGTCGCAGAACGCTGAAGCTGTTCGCTGGCAGAACAAGGTTTCCGAATATGACGGCTACATCTTCGTCGTCGCCGAATACAACCGCGCCATCACCGGTGCGCTGAAGAACGCGATCGACCAGGCCTACACCAACTGGAACAAGAAGGCGTTCGGCGCCGTCGGTTACGGTTCGGTTGGTGGTGCCCGCGCCATCGAAAACCTCCGCACCATCGGTATCGAACTGCAGATGGTTTCGACCCGTTCGGCCGTCCACATTGCCGGCGCTGACTTCATGTCCGTGCACCCGGGCTTCGGTGGCACCAAGACCCTCACCGAAATCGAAGCATCGATCGGCAACTCGGCCAAGGACATGCTCGACCAGCTGGTCTGGTGGGGTGAGGCTGCCAAGGCTGCGCGCGAAGACGACGCTGCTGCCGCCAAGGCTGCCGAGTAACACGAGCACCTCCGGGTCTCGTTTGCAGGACAGGGGTATCGCCTTCGGGCGGGGCCCCTGTCTGCTTTTTGAAACTGTTGTGCTAATGGTGTTGTCTGACAGGGGTACCGGGTGTATAGCGGCGCCCGCCCTTAGAGAGAGAGCCCAAAAGCTCATGACGCAAGCGGAAACAGCCGGCCAGCAGGCTGGCCTCGCGGAGGCCGATCAGGCCGGCCATCCGAAAAGCAATCTGCCAATCCTGACTCTTGGGGCAATCGGCGTCGTTTACGGTGACATCGGTACCAGCCCGATCTACGCGTTCCGGCAGGCCATGTATGTCCGGCCCGGCGCTGCGGCTTCCAATATCGAAGTTCTGGGGCTTCTTTCCCTGATCGTTTGGGCCCTGACGCTCACTGTCGCGGTCAAGTACGTGTTCTTCGTGACGCGTGCCGACAACAATGGCGAAGGCGGCACGCTCTCGCTCATGGCGCTGGCGCGCAAGACTTTTACCAATCCGCCGGTGTGGATCACCACGCTCGGTGTACTTGGCGCGGCGCTGTTCTTCGGCGACGCCATCATCACTCCCGCCGTTTCCGTGCTTTCTGCCGTTGAGGGCATCGAGCTCGTGCAGCCTGGCATGACCCGCTGGGTTGTACCAATCACGCTGGTGCTGATTCTGGGGCTTTTTGCCGTACAGAGGTTTGGTACTGCGAAGGTGTCCATCGTCTTCGGGCCGGTAACGGCCGTGTGGTTCCTGACGCTCGGCGTTGCCGGCATTTCCAATGTTATCCAGCATCCCGAGGTGCTTTGGGCCATCAACCCGCTGCTCGGTATGCAGTTTCTCATGACCCATTTCGGCATTGCCTTTGTGGTCATCGGCGCCATTTTCTTGGCGGTGACGGGCGCTGAGGCGCTTTATGTCGACCTCGGGCACTTTGGGCGCCGGCCGATAGTGTTGGCCTGGTTCGGCCTCGTGTTTCCGTGCCTGTTGATGAACTATTTCGGGCAGGGCGCCTATGTGCTCAGCCATGGCGTCGACAATGTCGCCAGTCCGTTCTTCGAGATGATCCCGGAATGGGGGCTGCTGCCCTTCGTCGTTCTGGCGACGGCGGCGACGATCATTGCCAGTCAGGCTGTGATCACCGGCACCTATAGCCTCACCCAGCAGGCGATCGCTCTCAACATGCTGCCGCGCATGGTGGTGCACCACACCTCGGCGACCCAGAGCGGTCAGATCTACATGCCGCAGATCAATTCGCTGCTGCTGATCGGTGTGCTGGTTCTGGTGGCTTCGTTCGGAAGTTCGGCAGCGCTGTCAAACGCTTACGGTATTGCCGTGTCGGGCGTGATGGTGGTGACGCTGATGCTGCTGGTTGTTGTCATGTGGCGCAACTGGAAGTGGCACCCCGTGGCCGTCGTGTTCTTTGGCATCGTTTATTTGTGTGTCGACGGCGGGTTCTTTGCCGCCAATGCGGCCAAGCTCTTCCAGGGCGGCTGGGTGCCGGCGGCCGTGGCGATGTTCGTGGCGCTGATCATGTGGAGCTGGATGGCCGGTCGCCGGCGTCTGGCCGAGAAGACCCGCCGCGATGAGGTTCCGCTGCAGTTCCTCGTCAACAACCTGACCAAGAAGAAGCCGACGACCGTGCCGGGTACGGCGATCTTCCTGACCAGCGATATCGAGGGTGCGCCGACGGCGCTGCTGCATTCTCTCAAGCATTACAAGGTCTTACACGAGCAGAACGTCATTCTGACGGTCAAGACCTCGGCGTCGCCACGTGTGCCGGACGACGAGAAGGTGACGATCGACGCCTATAATGAGCTGTTCTTCCGCGTCATCGTGACCTTCGGCTATATGGAAACGCCCAATATTCCCAAGGCCTTGGCGCTTGCGCGCAAGCTTGGTTGGAAGTTCGACATCATGTCGACGTCGTTCTTCCTGTCACGCCGGTCGTTGAAGCTGGGGCAGAAGAGCGGGCCGCTGCGGTTCTGGCAGGACCGGCTGTTCATCCGGCTGGCGCGCAATGCGAGCGATGCCACGGAATACTTCCATATTCCCACCGGACGCGTGGTCGAGATCGGCACTCAGGTGGTCATCTAGGCGTCTAGCGGCACGCTTGAGCCAGCAGACTGTTACCACCGAGTGCCGCGTTTGAGCGAATTGGTTAGCGCGGCATGTCCGGGCAGACCGTCGGCACCTCGGCGGGTGCGAAACGCTGTTCGACCACGTCATTGCCGAGTTTAAGCGAGAGTACCAATTCGTCGGCGGTGAGCGAGGAAATGTCGGCATTGATGGTCATGCCGTCTTCTTCCCAGGAAATTGCCGTGTCGGAGACCTGCTGCCACTTGGAGAGGCGGTAGGTTTCCCAGCAGCTGTCGCTGACGAGCGTGCCGTCGGCGAGGAAGATCTGCATGGTGCCGGGGCTGGCCGAGTCGCCTTGCTGGACCCAGACCTTGTTGAGCAGGGGATTGTCGGCGTCGCCTTCGTCCTCGATTGCCGGTTCTTCGGCGGCGGTCGGGAGACAGCTGGCAACCCCAACTCCCCAGACGCTCATGAGTGCGATGATGGCGGCTTTGGTATCCATGAAATTTCCCTCTGTCTGGCGCTGACATGGTGATCGCGGGCGACAGGCTCAAGGGTGTTGCGCGGTTGCGGCGAAATTTCGATTGGGCCGGGAAATAATTGGGGCAATGGCATGATGCCATCGCCCCAGATGTTTACGAGGCCTGCAGGCCAAGGACGCGATCGTGCTCGGAAACGCGGCGGGTCTGCACCGGCCAGAGTTCATAGGCCTTGTCGCCGAGATAGCGCTCAGCATGCACCGGCCAGTTGGGATCGTTGAGGGCCCCGCGGGCCAGGGCGATGAAATCGGCATCACCATTGGCAATGATCGCTTCGGCGGCATCGACATCGCCGAGGAGGCCGACAGCCATGGTCGGGATATCGGCACCCTGTTTTACGGCGCGTGCGAAGGGCACCTGATACGAGGCGGCATAGGAGATCCGGCCCTGGGCGAAGCCGCTGCTCGAGCAGTCGATGGCATCGACACCGCGCGCCTTGAGTTCGCGGGCCAACACGACGCTGTCTTCGGTCGTCCAGCCGCCTTCGGCATTGTCGCTGACGGAAATGCGAACCAGGAGAGGCTTGTGGGCAGGCCACACGGCTCGGACGGCTTCGGTCACTTCAAGCAGCAGGCGCATGCGGTTTTCGAGGCTGCCGCCATACTCATCGGTACGATGGTTGGCGAGCGGAGACAGGAACTCGTTGAGCAGATAGCCGTGGGCGGCATGGATTTCGACCGTGTCGAAGCCGGCCTTTTCCGACCGAATGGTGGAGTCGACAAAGCCCCGGATCACCCGATCTATCCCCGCCTTGTCGAGGGCGAGCGGCACCTGGAAACGTGGGTCGTCCGGGCTGTGCGATTCTGCGCTCGGGGCAACGGGTTGCCAGTGCTCATAGCCGGCGGCGCGGCGCTGCTCCTCGGTCTGGAGGTCTTCTTCGCTACGCCATGAAACGGGCGTGGACGCCTTGCGGCCGGCATGGGCCAGCTGAATGCCCGCGGCCGCGCCCTGGCTGTGCAGGAAATCAACGATGCGGGCGAGGGGGGCGATCTGCTCGTCCTTCCAGAGTCCGAGGTCGCCATAGGTAATGCGCCCCTCCGGAACCACGGCCGTCGCCTCAAAAATGACGAGACCAAAGCCGCCGATGCCGAAGCGCGAAAGGTGTGCGAAATGCCAGTCATTGGCAAAGCCGTCTATCGAGGAATACTGGCACATCGGCGCCACGACCGTGCGATTGCGCAAGGTGAGGTCTCGCAGGGTGATGGGGGACGTGAGCGTCATGAAGAATCTCGCTGGATAGGCTGCTGGAAACAGGCGACGCGGCATAGATGCATGTCTGCCTATTCATCGGCAAGTAACGATGAAGCAAATGTGCCTTGCGAAGCTCACATGTCACTGGTTAGTTACTTGTGGTCTGGGAGGACAGGATGGCGATTACACGTTCCCGTTTCAGCGCGCTGCTCGGTTTCGAGGAGCCCGACATTGTTCTGCTGTCGCGGGAGGCCACGGAGCATGATGGTTATGTAGTGGAGTTGCTGCGGTTTCGCATTGGTGAAGACCTGGTGCGTGGCTTCCTGACTCGTCCAGCGGACGCGGCAGGGCGGCTGCCGGCGATCCTCTACGGTCATTCGCATGGTGGGGGGTATGACATCGGTGCGCGTGAACTGCTCGATGGACGCGAGTATCTGGCCGGGCCGCTGGGGCCGGTCTTTGCCCGGGCGGGTTATGTCACGCTTTGCATCGACATGCCGATCTTCGGCGAGCGCGCTACGGCGAGCGAGAACTTTGCTGCCAAGGCGCTGCTTTGGCACGGAAAATCGTTGTTCGGGAAGATGCTGTGCGACCATGCCGCGGCTTTGACCTATCTCGCCGGGCGCGATGATGTGGACGCCTCGCGCATTGGGGCATTTGGCATCTCGATGGGTTGCGTGCTGAGCTATTGGCTGGCGGCGCTCGATGATCGCGTTGCCGCAGTTGCACATCTCTGCTGCTTTGCCGACTTCCGGACCATGATCGAGCTGGGCGCGCATGATGGTCATGGCATCTACCTGACGGTGCCGGGCATGCTGCGCGAGGCGGATGGCGGGGCCATTGCGGCCCTCGTGGCGCCGCGTCCGCAATTGGTGTGCATTGGTGAAGCAGATGCGTTGACGCCGCCGCTTTCGGTTGAGCGGGCCTGGGCGGAATTGGCGCCCGCTTATGATCTGACGCCCGACAGGCTGGAACTGGTCAGCGAGCCGGGTATAGGGCATCAGGAGACAGAGCGGATGCGGGCGGCCGTGCTAGCGTTTTTTGGGCGCTGGCTGAGGGGCTGACACCGCCAGCGGCCGGGGCGGAGCAGACTATCCAATCCGAAAAATCACACCAATGCCGACATCAAGGCTTGCACGGCGCGGTGAATTCGATCATGCTGCCATCAAATTAGAGAGTTTCTCCATGCAGCGCCGTCGCGCCAAAGCTATCGCCATCACTCAGCAGCAGGTCCTCCAGACCAAGCTGTTGATTGCTGCTGGCATGCTGCTTTTGCCCGCGCTTCTCCTCCTTCTTATCAGCCCCTGATCACCGGCAGCTCGGATTAGCGAGCGGGTCGTCAGGGGATTGCGCCATAAACCGAACATTAGAAATGTCCGGTCCGACGAGCCATTGCCTCGGGGCCGATAGGAAAAGAGCCTAAAATGACTGCCACTGCCAACAGCAACAAAGAACGCGTCTTCATTTTCGACACCACCCTGCGCGACGGCGAGCAATCGCCCGGCGCGACGATGACGCTGGAAGAAAAGCTGCAGGTTGCCGATGCGCTCGACGAAATGGGCGTCGACATTATCGAAGCCGGTTTCCCGATTGCTTCCAATGGTGACTTTGAGGCCGTTGTCGCCGTCGCCAAGCAGGTGAAGAACGCCACCGTCGCCGGCTTGGCCCGTGCCATCACCGCCGATATCGACCGCGCCGGCGAGGCCGTGCGCCACGCCCGCAAGGGCCGCATCCATACCTTCGTTTCGACCTCGCCAATCCATCTGGCTCACCAGATGAAGAAGACCGAGGACGAGGTGATCGAGATCATCGCCCGCACCGTCGCGCAGGCGCGCAACCTCGTCGATGACGTCGAATGGTCGGCCATGGACGCGACCCGCACCCCGCTCGAATTTTTGAAGCGCTGCGTCGACACTGCCATCAAGGCTGGTGCGACGACGATCAACCTGCCTGACACTGTGGGCTATGCGGTGCCGGAAGAGCATTTCCGGATGTTCAAGACCATTATCGAAAGCGTACCGAATGCCGACAAGGCGATCTTCTCGGTACACTGCCACGATGACCTGGGCATGGCTGTGGCCAACTCGCTGGCCGGTGTGGCCGGTGGCGCGCGCCAGATCGAATGCACCATCAACGGATTGGGCGAGCGCGCCGGCAATGCG
>NZ_JAFKHD010000230.1 GCF_017307565.1 Devosia sp. | reverse complement strand
GATGGCGAGGCCGCGCGGCGCGCCCTGTCCCGACAAGCCGGTGGCGCGCGCCAGAAGGCCGCTGACGCCCGCGATGCGGCCAAGGCCCAGCAGCATGATGGCCGCCGCCGATCCGATCAGCAGTACGCCCATCAGGCCTTGCAGGGGCATGGCGTGGGGGAAGGCCGTCATATCGCGTTCACCGGAATCTTGAGGTAGCGGACGCCGTTCTCCTCTGGCGGCGGCAGATGGCCTGCCCGCATATTCACCTGCACCGAGGGCAGGATCAGGCGCGGCACATCCAGCGTGCGGTCGCGGGCTTCGCGCATCGCCACAAAGGCGTCCTCGCTGACGCCGTCATGGGCATGGATATTGTCCCGGCGCTCCGCCGCCACCGTCGTCTCCCATTGATAATGGCTGCGCGAGGCGGGCAGATAGTCGTGGCACATGAACAGCCGGGTCTGGGGCGGCAGTTCCAGGATGCGCCGCAGCGAGCGGAACAGCGCGCGGGCGTCGCCGCCGGGAAAGTCGGCGCGGGCGGTGCCGTAATCGGGCATGAACATGGTGTCGCCCACAAAGACGGCGTCGCCGATCACATAGGCGATGCAGGCCGGGGTATGGCCCGGCGTGTGCATGACAGTGAGCAGGACATTGCCCAGCTCAAGAACGCTGCCATCGTCCACGCGATGAAAGTCGAAGTTTGCCTTGGCGCCCGCGAACAGGGTGTACTTGGCTCCGCTCGCCTCGGCCAGGGCACGCCCTGACGAGATGTGGTCGGCATGGATATGCGTGTCGATCACGTAGAGTATCTTCATCCCGGTGGCAGCAGCAGATTCGAGATAGGGTTCAACAGGCCGGATAGGATCGATCACCGCCGCTGACGCCTTGCCGCCGCAGCCCAAAAGGTACGAGGCCCCCACGGGGTCGAAATGCAGGAATTGACGCAGGATCATGATGGAACTCCGCTAAGACCAATCCTTGCGGAGCGGTCCAGTTTGTTATATTCAATAATTCTATTGAGTTATTGATCGATGTGCTGATGTCAAGTCCTTCACCCAAGCTGGCCCTGTTCGAGCAGTTCGCCCTGGTCGCCAAGACGTTGGGCCACCCACAACGACTGGAGCTGATCGAGCAACTCGGCCAGGGGCCGCGCAGCGTCGATCTGCTGGCAGAAAAGCTCGGCTCGCCCATCGCCAATGTTTCGCAGCATCTGCAGTCCATGCGCCGCGCTGGGCTGGTCGCAGCGGAGCGCCAGGGCAAGTACGTCGTTTATAGGCTGGCTGACGCCAGTGTTCTGGCGGCCATGCAGGCGATCCAGCGGGTGGCCGAGAACAACCTGGCCGAAGTGGACAAGATCGTCCGCGGCTATTTCGACCAGCGTGACAGTCTGGAGCCAATCACCCGCGCGGAACTGTCTGACCGCCTGCGCGACGATATGGTCACCGTGCTCGACGTCCGGCCCGCCGACGAATTCGCTCTCGGTCACGTTCCCGGCGCGTTAAATGTGCCGCTTGCCGAACTCGACGCCCGCCTGGCCACGCTCGACCCCGAAAAGGACATCGTCGCCTATTGCCGTGGAGCCTATTGCGTCATGTCCTTTGAGGCGGTGTCGCGCCTTCGGGTGCAAGGCTTCAGGGCCCGACGCCTTGAAGACGGCATGCCTGAATGGGCAGCAGCCGGCAATGCCGTAGCGTCATAACCATACCGAACAGAGAAGAAGCAGCCATGCAGCCCATGCACCGACAAGTTCTCCTGCTGGCGACGGCGCAGGCGCTGTTCCAGATCGTTTCGGTGTTGGTGATGACCATTGGCGGCCTGGCCGGAGCCATCCTGGCCCCATCGCCGGAATGGGCAACAGCGCCAATCGCGGCGATGTTCCTTGGCACGGCTGTATCGACGGTTCCCGCTTCGATGTGGATGACACGCGTTGGTCGCAAGATCGGCTTCGTCACGGGAGCCAGCTTGGGTACCTTGGGCGGTCTGGTGGCAGCCGGCGGGATGACGACCTCGTCTATCACCCTGCTCTGCGTGGGCACGTTCTTGGCGGGGTGCTACCAAGGCTTCGCCCAATTCTATCGGTTCGCAGCGGGAGAAGTCGCTGATGACGGTTTCAGGCCGCGCGCCATCTCGCTAGTGCTTGCCGGTGGGGTGGTGGCAGCCCTCGTCGGGCCGCTCCTGGCACGATGGGGCGGCGAACTCCTGCAGCCCACGTACACGGCCTCCTTCCTGTTCCTGTCGGTCGCTTCGGCCATGGCCATTGGTGTGCTGCTTGGCGTGAACGTCCCGCAGAGCGTGGACACCGCCGATGAGCGGGCCGCAGTAAGGCCCGTCCGTGAAATCGTGCTGCAGCCGACCTATCTCGTCGCGCTCTTCGGCGCCGTCACCGGCTATGGCATCATGATCCTTGCTATGACGGCAACACCATTGGCCATGGTGCACCACCAACACGACCTAGGGGCCACCTCGACCGTGATCCAGCTGCATGTGCTGGGCATGTTTCTCCCATCGTTCTTCACCGGCTCCCTCATCGCCCGTTTCGGCGTTCTGCAGGTCATGCTGGCAGGCATCATGCTGCTGACGGGCCACGTGCTCTTCAGCCTCTCCGGCACCGGCTTCTATTCCTTCACGGCAGCCTTGATCCTCCTGGGTGTCGGCTGGAACTTCCTCTACATTGGCGGCACCAACTTGCTAACCCGTACCTATACAACCGCAGAGAAGGGCAAGGCACAGGCTGCCAATGACCTCACCATCTTCATCGTCGGGCTGGCGGCGTCTCTGAGCGCGGGAGTGCTGCAGAACACGATTGGGTGGCAGGCGCTCAACGTATGGCTTCTACCCTGGCTGGGCCTAGCCGCTGCTGCAATCCTTTGGCTTCGAATGTCGCCGAGGAGCGCCGCAATCCGCGCATAGGATGAGGCTAGCGCGAACCATTCATCCATGTGTCAATTTGCATGAGCCGACCCAAAGCTGCCGGTCAGAGCGATCAATTGGCGTTTCGAACTTTTTGCCGGACTATCTCGACGTCTTGATCGAAAAGACGGGCGTGGCGCCAAGCGTCAATCAGGTCGAGCTTCATCCCCATTTCAATTAGGCTGAGCAACGCGCAGCCGATAAAAAGCAGGGCATCCTTACCCAAGCCTGGACGCCGATCGGCAAGGGAAGCGCATTGCTGGAGGAACCGGGAATCGTCGCCATTGCCCGCCAACTCGAGCGTTCCCCGGCCCAAATTGTGCTGCGCTGGCATTTGCAGCTTGGCGTCCTGCCAATTCCGAAATCTGCAACGCCGTCGCGCAGAGCAGAAAATCTAGCGGTTTACGATTTCGAGCTCGACGACGAGCAGATGCAGGCAATCTCTGCCCTAACTCGCGCCGACGGCCGGCTATTTAACGCCGATCCAGCTACCCACGAAGAGTTCTGATACGAAAATCGCATCGCTATGCGGGGTTCGGTGCCCGCAAGTCCTGCACTTGGGTCACGCGGAACCGAGGGGAGCAACAGCGCCGCCCGTTCTAACGCCAAGACAACTGATCGCGCGGAAGGCGGCCACTTGGATCGAAAACTTCCACCTGATGTGGAAGAGCCGACCCCCAGTCCCACAACACCAGGTTTCGATCTTCTGCGTCAGCACCGGGCGCATAGCTGGGCACGACAATGCCGGCGGCGCCCTGTGACACCAACCGATCGTGTATCGCCCAGGAAACTGGCCGGTCTCCGAGGGCGAGGGCCCATGCCCAGTCGCAAGCAATCTCGCTGACCGAAACGGATGCGGCCGCCCTGCCCTGCTCTGTCGTCAGGTCGATGACATCATCGCAATCCACGTCATAGGAGCAGAGTACGGTCGGATCGAGCCGATGGGGGAGACCCTGGCTGATTTCCTTGATGGCGGTCATGATGCTGAGCCCCAGATAGAGCGCAGGCACACCCTTGGGATTGAACCGAGCCCCACGAATTGCTGCCCCCTCCCCCGAGGTTGGCTTGAAGGACCAGCGGGGATCATGGGCGCGATAGCAGGTGCCGACAAACCTCACGCAAAGCCGCCTAGAGCCATATGGTCTAGGTAGTCCCGTAACGCGGCCGCTTTGCCGTCCTTGACCAGAGCTTCAGCAGTTCTCCCGCCAAAGGCCGGCAATGGTTGAGCACGATACCAGGCCATTGCCTGATCCTTACCGCCGGCCCACTCGGTGACCCGGCTGATGATCTCCAGCATTTCGCGCAAACGGCCCTGTGCTTTTGGGGCGCCTATCCGTTCCGCGCGATAGAGCGTTTCACGCGCCAGTCCCGCGGTCTCGGCGAGCTGGGACTTAGACATACCAAACCCGTCCGCAACACGCTCAGCCGCAATTTGCCCGGCTGGATCCATGTAGGACAGAATGAGCGGGGTTGCCGCGTCTGCCATCTTCGCGATCAAAGCCATGATGTTCCTCAGCCAGAATATGACATATCCAGTGCGCGCAATATATGGCATCCGAACCGCAACTACAAGGCGAGAGCCGGTCACCGGTTTGGCTTACCCAGGGTGCTCCTCAAGCTTTCGCTGATTTCGAGCCGCTTCTCGGTGCGATCGAGCCGTCTTGCGGCGCCAAGTTCGGTCTCGGCCTTAGCAATGCCCGCCCCGGTTGCCTTCGAAGCGTCAAGCTTCGCCCTGAGCAGCGCCATGATCATCGGCCAAGGCGAGAATTTCCCTTCCTTTGCCTTTTCCGAGAGATTTCGCAGGTATCCGCCGGGGGATTTGATCTGATCGGACTTTTGGTAGATCGCGGCCAGCGTAATCGCAGCCGGCTGCTCACCCATTGCGACCTGGGCGTCTTCCCAAGCACTGGGGCTAATCCCGAGAACCGGTCGGGCGAGCTCTGCGGCCGCCAGGAATTCACGCCAATGGCTGATACCGCCACCCTTTGTCAGCCAGAGGACATTCGGACATGCATCCAGCACGATGCCAAGCGGTAGTTCGCGCTTCGGCAAGCGCCGCAGGTTGTCAGTTTCGCCGGCGCTGCCGCCTTCCTCTCTTTTTTCTCCTAAGCCGGTTTCAGATTCAGTTTTAGATTCTGTATTTGAATTCTGTATGTGGCGTTCAAATTGGGACTCATTGGCGTTCATATTTTGTGTTTTTACGAATGTTTCCAACACATCGCGTATCTGGGCCCAAAGGTCATCCAGTTCTGCCGCTACAACCTCGAGGACCTGGCGCGATGCGCTCCGCGGTAGCCGGCCGATGATCGCCTGATACTCGATATGCACACTGCCCCAATTGCCGGGAACGCCTTCTTCGATTGCTGCCTCGATCATCTTGACGATGTCACGCCGGCATATCGTCAGCCGTTCCTTGACGACCTTGTAGGCCTTCTTCTCACCGCGCACGGCCTCTGCAAGCTCCTTGAACTCCACAGCGCGGGCAACGATCGGTGACAGGTCAAAGCCATAGGCCTGCTCGACGTCGCCCCCCTGCCCCTTGCGGGCATAACGCTTGCCGTTGGGGCTGTCCCGGCGGACGACCAGGCCGCAATCGACCAAGTTTGCCAGGTGCCGACGTAGGGTCGTGGGCGACATGCCGTTCGCGCGGCCGATGAGCTGTTCATTGGATGGCCAGACGATGAGCGCGCTGTCGCCGTAGAACGCCGTCTCCGGATGAAAGGACAGCAAGGCATCGAGGATGGCCAACGCCCGATCGGTGGCGCCCAGCGCAATTCGGGCTTCCTTGATATCCCTAAAGACGTGCCACTTATGCACGGTCGCGCCTTCCGGCGCAGTCTGGGCCGTGACCTGGCTGGCAATCATGCCAAGCGTCATCGGCCGCCGCCCAAAGGGCGTCGTTACAGTATGGGTCTGCATCCTTCTTCACCTATCTCTAGGCAATAGAAATCTGCTCGCCGAATCGACGCTCAGTGCCCGAAGGCCTTGACTGTGATTCCTGGAAGTGCGATTCTCTTGATACCACTCTTGAGAAGGGCTTCCGGAATGTCGTTTCGGGGGCCTTTTTCTTTGCCCGGTTTCATGTGCTCTCAGTGCTGATTGTCAGCTGACAATTCACAAAAAGCGTTTGATATTCAGCGGGTTGATCCTTTCGACTGTTTCTCTGTTTTGGCATCGGCACTACCCGCGAACTCCTCAAGGAGTGCGGGAAGGCGTTGTTGGATAAAGCTAGCGAAGGCCGGGCTGTCGGAGACAAGGCGGACTTGGCGCCCCTTCTTTTCAACCCACGCAACTCTGTCGGGAGAGGCAAGCCTACGCTTGGCTATGCGCTGCTTTGACCCGACAGCCTGCAATGCCATGGCGAAACGCTGATCGCTGTCCCCGCTTTGAAAGTCAGCTGACCCCAACACTTCGTCGAGCGCCTCGCGTGCGCCGACGGGCTCGAGGCCTTTGACGAGCTGGAGCCACCTGGGGCGGCCAATCTTGGGCGCTGGGCCAATGGCGACGATCAGGTCCTCGCCGAGCGCCTGCGCGACGGTGAGCAGGCGTGAAATCTCTGGCTTGTCGACGCTGAGGGCAGCCGACAGCGTGTCGCGATCGAAACCGTGGGTTTCCATCTGCATGGCAAAGCGCGCGCGCTCGACAAAGGTCAGGTCCTCGCGCGGCCCATTCTCCTGCCCCTGCAGGATGACCATTTCCTGGTCGGACAGTGTCCGAACAATCGCCTTGAGCTTGAGCCCAAGCTCTTGCGCCACGCGCCAGCGACGATGGCCGGCGGCGATCTGGAAGCGCCCCTCTTCGGTGGGGTGCGGGCGGGCAATGACAGGTATCTGCTGCCCGTTTTCGGCAATAGCTGCCTTGAGCTGCTGCAGGCGTCCATCGCTCGCCGAAGAAATACGATCAGAAACGATCGAGGCACTGAATAGCCCGGGATCAAGCTCCTGGGTCGTTTCTCGACTAGCCAGCTCTTCACGCAACACTTTGGCTTGAGCAGCCTCGGCCGACAGGCGATCGAGGCCAAGGCTCATGGCCTTGACGGCTCCCGAGGGTCGCGTCTGCGACGGCGATCCATCCTCTGGGCGCCCCGGCTTGCCAGCGGCGACCAGACTTTGCAGAATGTCCCTGCCGCGGCCGTCGGGTTTCTTCATTTGACTGCCCTCCCCCAAGCCTGGTGGACCAGCTTCTCAATGTCGCCATTGACGGCATCCATCGATTCAAGCGCCCGGTCGTAGGTCTGGCGGTTCATGGATTCACGAGGGGCTTCGTAGACGGTCTGTTTGGACAGGCCAGCGTCAGAAATGGCCGTCGACTTGACCATCATCGGCGTCAGCACGCGCTCCCCAAAAAGATTACGCAGGAAGGCCACAATCTGGTTTTGCGGGCCGTCATTGGGTTCATGCCGCGTGACCAGGTAGCGCATCCAGTCATAGTTGAGATTGCCACCGTTATCGCGCACCACTGCCAGCAATTGCGAGGTCATGGCCAGGAACTGGTTCATCGAGGCGACGTCGAGCATTTGCGGGTGGACGGTAATCAGTACAGCCGTCGCAGCGCACAGCGCCGACATGGTGAGAAAACCGAGCTGGGGCGGGCAGTCGATGACGACGACGTCGTAGTCGTCTGCCACGCTTTGCAAGGCACTCGCGACCCGCATGAAAAACAGGCCGTCGTCGTCCTGCGTGCCGCTCGACAACACGCGCGGCGTGTCGTGCTCGAACTCGTGCAATTCCAGATTGCCGGGCACCAGGTCGAGGCCCGCGAAATAGGTCTTGCGAACGATCTCAGAAAGCGGCCGGCGCTGCTCGTCGTAGCGGATGGCGCCATAGAGCGTCATGTTGTCAGCCACGTCGAATTCGGGCTGATAGCCGAACAGGGCTGACATCGATGCCTGTGGATCAAGATCGACGGCGAGAACACGATGACCATGCAAGGCAAGGTACTGGGCCAGATGGGTGGCCGTCGTGGTTTTGCCCGAACCACCCTTGAAGTTGGTGACGGCGATGACCTGGAGGTGTTCGCCCTCCTTGCGACAAGGGACGTAAGAGGTCTTCCCCTTAG
>NZ_JAFKHD010000229.1 GCF_017307565.1 Devosia sp. | reverse complement strand
GGATATTGCCCAGGCCCTGCGCGGTCTTCTGACGAGTAGTCAGGAGCGGCTGCGCCTTGCCAAGCTCGGCCGCCAGAGGATCGGCGGCCCGGGCGCGATGGAGGCAATCGTGGCCGAGATCACAACCCCGGCCACGCAAAAGGCTTAGGCGCCGGCGGTTTCCGGATCGAGCAGGCGGTGCAGGTGGACGATGAAATAGCGCGTCTGCGCACTGTCCACGGTCATCTGGGCCTTCTGCTTCCAGGCAACGAGAGCGGTCGCATAGTTGGGATAGAGACCAACGATATCGACCTTGTCGAGATCGGCAAAGGTGATGCCGTCAATGCTCGAGAGTTCGCCGCCAATCACCAGGTGAAGAAGTTGCTTGTCAGTCTTGCTGTCAGCCATAGCTCAAAGGTCCATTGAGTTGGGAGGGGAGGAGATCTCGGCCTCTGCCAAGGGCTCGGCCGGACAGCCATAGACCTTGACGAGCGCCGCATGGACGAGAGGTTTTAGGCTCATGTCGGAAAGCGCCGCAAGCGCCCCATGGCGCACATCTCGTCTGTTAAATTGTGGGAAGCCGCTGCACACGTCCGCCAGGTCCATTTCGGCTTCCTTGAGGATCACGGCCGCGGCCGCAATATCCCAATCCTGGCTGCCGCGCCGCGCCACCGCGGCGTCGAGCTTGCCCGTCGCCACCTGCAGCAGCCGATAGGCGAGCGAAGGATACATCGGCCCGCGCGTATAGTGGAGCCCACCTTCCTGCAGTTCCTGATGCACCGCGCCCGGCGCCGGGATCAGTGGGGGAGCCCCGGCCCGGCGATGCCGCACCAGTGGCTCACCATTGAGCCGCGCGCCGCCGCCGAGGGAAGCTTCATACATTTCATTGCGCGCCGGCGCATAAACGACACCGGCCACCGGCACGCCTTTTTCCACAACGGCGAGGCAGACCGTCCAGCAGTCTTCCCCGCGCAGGAACGCCCGCGTTCCGTCGATGGGGTCGACAATGAAGACGCGATCGCAATCGAGGCGGCTGGGATTGTCGGCCGTTTCCTCGCTGAGCCAGCCATAATTCGGGCGCGCGCTGAGAAGGCTCGCCGCCAGATAGCGATCGACGATGATATCGGCTTCGCTGACCGGGGAGGCATTACCCTTGGTCCAGCTCTTTATATCGCGCCGAAAATAGCCCGAGGCGATGATGCCCGCGGCCACTGCAGTGGCGCGAAGCAGTTCGAGATCTTCCTCATAGGGCGGTGCAAAGGCTGGCATGGGCGGCTTTTATGCCTCGTACGACTTTTGGACAAGACCCGCACGGCGATGACCCATTCTCGAACGGCGAGGGCCCCGAAATAAGGCAGGGTAAACGAGGTCCCACCCGATTGGGTAAACTGCTCGTTGCACCGTGCAACACCCCGCTAACCACCCGCTGAAGACAAGATAAACTTAACCGAACCCATTAAGGCGGCTGGTAAGGGGACGCGCTAGATTGCCCTCACAAACGGAGCGCAAAAAACAGCTCTCGAAGTTACAGGAAGGCTAGAAAATGGTTCATGGCGTTGCGATGGAAGGATCGTCAGTCGTCCTTGCTTTCGGCAGACCCGCACTGGCGGAACGCCGCTTCGTTGCGGCAAACGACAATGGGCCGCGCGATCCGGTTAAAACCGTGACAGTGCGCAAGCAGCTCGAACAGAGCGGCGTTGCCATCAAGATCAAGGTTCCGGTCACCGAATTCATCGGCGTGGCCGTTGCCACCCGCATTTCCGAAGAAGGCGTGCTCACAAGCGCCATCGAACTCGTCCATCCCGATGGCGAGCTCACCTACAAGGTCTTCGAGGAAGAGGGTAACCAGAACGTCGTCGCCGAGTGGCAGAACTGGGGCAAGAAGCTCCGCCTGCCGCTCTTCATCAAGGCCGGCGACGGCTCCTATCTCCCCTATAGCCAGCAGGTCGATGGCGTGATGGTCGGCCAGACCGCGCCGCGCCGCAAGCTTGCAGCCGACGCCGCCCGCCGCCCTCGCTTCCTCAACCGCAGGAAGCCCGGCGAAGTCGAGGCGAACTAAAAGAATCCCCCTCCAAAGGGCACGTCGATGGGATCAGCTGGTGGTGCGGCTGGTCCCTTTGGCGTTTTTGGCATTGGTTTGATAGTGGGCCCGGCGTTTGCCGATCACCCCCTCCCGTCCCCCCCATCTAGGGGAGGTCTCGTATCGAGTTTGTGGCACAACCCAGCCAAAACCACCGGCCTGCACGGATGGGAGGGGGTGGAGCCCCACGCGCAAACTTCAGGCTACTTCAAATTACCAGGCCCACTCCGCCAGCAGCGCCAGCGTCAGGGCGATCCCCACATAGTGGTTGCTCTTGAACCGGATCAACGGGTTCTCAAAAACCTCAGCGTCGAGCGTATAGACCTGCCAGGCGAGCAACGCCGCCGGCACCAGCATAAGCCCGGTCACGATCAGCCCGCCGCCAGCCGCAAGCGCCGCCATCAGCCAAAAAACCACCGCGCCGACGTAAAGCGCCGTGACCGCCGGCTTCACATTTGTACCAAAAAGCCGCGCCGTCGATTTCACCCCGACCAGCGCATCATCCTCGATATCCTGCAGCGCATAGATCGTGTCATAGCCGATCACCCACAGGATGGTGCCGAGATAGAGCAGCACCGGCGGCCACGACAGCCCGCCCGTTTCGCTGGTCCAGCCGATCAGCGCGCCATAGGAAAAGGCGAGACCGAGGAAAAACTGCGGCCACCAGGTGATCCGTTTCATGAACGGATAAATGGCCACGAGCACGAGCGAAGCCACACCGGCCCAAACCGTAAAGCGGTTGAACTGGAAAAGAATGATGGCCCCAAGCAGCGCCTGGGCGATCAGAAAGGCCAGCGCCTGCTTGGACGTCACCTGCCCCGAAGGTATCGGCCGCAGCCGCGTGCGCGCCACCTTCATGTCGATATCGCGATCGACGATATCGTTGAACGTGCAGCCCGCCCCGCGCATCAGGACGGCACCGATGAACATCAGGATCGCAAAAATCCAGCCGAAGCCGCGCTCGGGAATTTCGACCGCCGCCAGCCCCAAGCCCCAGACACAGGGCCAGAACAGCAGCCAGAAGCCGATCGGTCGGTCCCACCGCGCCAGGCGCGCATAGGGTTTCAGCCAATCGGGCGCATGGCGATCCACCCAATTGTCCTTCTGGGCGTCAGCGACGGGTGCGGAATGAATATCGGACATTCTTTTGGCCTCTCGACAGCCCCCGGACCCTCCCTCGCCCCTTGTGGGAGAGGGACAGATTTTCTGCGTCCAGCAGAAAATCAGGGTGAGGGGTTCTCTCCACGCATACAGCGTTTATGGTGGCGCCCGAAACCCCTCATCCCAACCGAATGCGCACATGCGAATTCGGTGACCCTTGAGGGGCACCTTCTCTCACAAGGGAGAAGGCGGAGCCTTGTTGAATGCCTCGTAGCCACGCCAGCCTGCCCCGCCTTTTTGTCGATGCCGACCTCGCCCAAAGCGGCGACGTCGCTCTCAACAAGGATCAGTCGCTTTATCTCGCCGCCGTGCTGCGCAAGAACGTCGGCGACGAAGTCGTACTGTTCAATGGCCGCGACGGCGCCTGGCTCTGCCGGCTGACCAGCGATTCGAAAAAATCCGTCACGCTTGCCGTCGTCGCAGAAGTCGCCGCCCAGACCGAAAAATCCGATCTCTGGTATGGCTTTGCCCCGCTCAAGAACGAGCGTCTCGATTATGTGATCCAGAAGGCCGTGGAGATGGGCGCCGGCACGATCCAGCCGGTGATGACCCAATATACCCAGGTCCACCGCCTAAAAACGGAACGCCTCCACGCCAATGCCATCGAGGCCGCCGAGCAGTGCGAAGTCCTCTCAGTCCCCACCATTGCCGAGGAAATCACCCTCGACCGGCTGCTCTCCGACTGGCCCACGCAACACGAACACCGCAAGCTGGTCTTTGCCGATGAAGGCGAAGCCTCGTCTTCGCCCCTCGAAGCACTCGCGACCCTCAAGGGACAAAAGATCGGTCTTTTGGTCGGCCCCGAGGGCGGTTTTTCCGATGCCGAGCGCGAAAAACTGCGCTCTCTCCCCTTTGTCGTCCCCATCAGCCTAGGCCCACGGATCCTGCGCGCCGACACTGCGGCCGTCGCGGCAATGGCTGTCATTCAAGCGACCATCGGTGATTGGCGATAAAAGGCGATTGCATTCCGGCTTGCGCTCGCTATGGTGCCGGCCCAATTTAGCCCTCACCGTTTAGACGAGGATCACATGGCCGGCGCCGACACTGCTTCGCCTCTGATTGAATCGCGCGCAGACCTGATCGAAGCAATGCAACGAGGCTCAAAGCCCGCTTCCGAATGGCGAATCGGCACCGAGCACGAGAAGCACGTCTTCCACACCAATCCCCTGCGCCCCGTCACCTATGAGGGCGAGAACGGTGTGCGCGCCCTCCTCGATGGCATCGAGAAGGAAACCGGCTGGCATCCGTTCTACGACGGCGAAAACCCCATCGGCCTGCGCAATAACGAAGTCGCCGGCGGCATTTCGCTCGAGCCCGGTGGCCAGTTCGAACTCTCCGGCGCGCCTATGGAAACTCTCCACGGCACTGCCGCCGAAATGGCCGAGCATATGCGCGTCGCCAAAAAGGTCGCGGCCCCGCTCGACATCCATTTCCTCGGCCTCGGCGTCACCCCGCTCTGGGCGGTCAAGGACATCCCGGCCATGCCCAAGTCGCGTTATGGCATCATGACGCCCTATATGGACAAGGTCGGCACCCTCGGCACCTCGATGATGTACCGTTCGTGCACCGTCCAGACCAATCTCGACTTCTCCAGCGAAGCCGACATGGTCAAGAAGCTGCGCGTCTCGCTGGCGCTGCAGCCCATCGCCACCGCGCTCTTTGCCAATTCGCCCTTCGCCGATGGCCGCGACACCGGCTATCTCAGCTTCCGCAGCCATATCTGGCTCAATACCGACAATGCCCGCACCGGCATGCTGCCCTTCGCCTTCGACGAAGGCTTTGGCTTCGAGCAATATGCCGACCACGCCCTCGACGTGCCGATGTATTTTGTTATTCGCAATGGCGAATACGTGAACGTTGCCGGCGAGAGCTTCCGCGCCTTCCTCAAGGGTGAGCTGCCGCAGCTCCCCGGCGAAAAGCCCACGGTAAAAGACTGGGAAGATCACCTTTCCACCCTATTCCCGGAAGTGCGCCTGAAGCAGTTCCTCGAAATGCGCGGCGCCGATATGGGTGATGAAGCCCATGTCACCGGTCTCTCCGCCTTCTGGACCGGCCTTCTCTATGATGAGGTCTCGCTCGAAGCCGCATGGGAATTGACCCGCAACTGGACGCAGGAAGATCGCGACTATCTGCGCCGCGAAGTCCCGCGCCTCGGCCTTACCACACCCTTTGATCGCTCCAGCATTTTTGATGCTGCCGCCCAGGCCGTCGGCATTGCCGAAGCCGGCCTAGTGCGCCGCAATCGCCTTAACGACAAGGGCCAGGACGAAACCATCCACCTCGCCTGCCTCGAAGAAACGGTGCGCACTGGAAAGTCACAGGCCGGCCGCTGGCTCGACAAATTCCGCAATGAGTGGAACGGCGACGTCACGCCGATCTTCAAAGAAGCCGAGATGTAAGCTTTGAGGCGTACCGAAGGGCAAATCATGCCAGTGGCATGATTTGAGCCGAAAAGGCCATGAGAGCTATGCTCGAATGGCGGTCATCTCCAACACCCCTTGCCCTTCCCGTCACTCTCGTGCATCACGCCCGCAACACGGCATGGAGGCACGAGATGCGGGTTCTGGTCATCGGTTCTGGTGGGCGCGAGCATGCCCTCGCATGGAAAATCGCCCAGTCGCCTCTCCTGACCAAGCTCTTCGTCATGCCCGGCAATGGCGGCACTGAAGCCATTGCTGAAAACCTCTCTGTCGACATTACCGATCATGCGGCAGTGATCGCGGCCGCCAAGGCGCAAAACATCGATTTCGTTGTCGTTGGCCCCGATGCCCAGGTCGTCGCCGGTCTCGGCGATGATATCAGAGGCGCCGGCTTCACCTGCTTCTGCCCCTCCAAGGAAGCCGGCCAGCTTGAAGGCTCGAAGAGCTTTACCAAGGCCCTCTGCGACGAATTCGATATCCCCACCGCCGGCTATGCCCGTTTCGAGGATGAAGCCTCGGCCCTTGCCTACATCTACACCCAGGGCGCGCCCATCGTGATCAAGGCCGATGGCCTCGCCGCCGGCAAGGGCGTCACCGTCGCCATGAGCGTCGAGGAAGCCGAAGAAGCCATCATCGACTGTTTCTCCGGCGCTTTTGGGGAATCCGGCGCGGCTGTCGTCATCGAAGACTTGAAGGCGAGGAAGTCAGCCTTTTCGTCCTCTGCGATGGCGAAACCCTCTTGCCGCTAACTACGGCGCAAGACCACAAGCGCGCCTTCGACGGCGATACCGGCCCCAATACCGGCGGCATGGGCGCCTATTCGCCCGCGCCGGTCATGACCCGCGAACAGTATGAGTTCGCGATGGCCCACATCGTCGAACCCACCGCCCGTGGCCTTGCCAAGCGCGGCACGCCCTATCAGGGCGTTCTCTATGCCGGCCTCATGCTCACCGACCAGGGTCCAAAGCTCGTCGAATACAATGCGCGCTTCGGTGATCCGGAGACGCAGGTGATGATGATGCGCATGGAAAGCGACCTCCTGCCCCTTCTCCACGCCACCGCCACGGGCACTCTTGGAGGTCATGATGTGACCTGGAAAAACGCCTATGCGCTGACTGTGATCATGGCGACAAAGGGTTATCCGGGCGACTACGGCAAGGGCAGCGAGATCCGCGGCGTCGATGGTCTCGACACCACGGATCTGACCGTGTTTCACGCCGGAACGAAGCGCGATGGGAGCCGTTTACTCGCCAATGGTGGGCGCGTGTTGAATGTCACTGCGCTTGGTAATTCGGTGAGAGAGGCACAGGATCGTGCTTATCGAGGCGTTGACGCAGTTGATTGGCCAGAAGGCTTCTGCAGACGAGATATCGGCTGGCGCGAAATCGCCAGGGAGAGCTGAACCTTTCTTCAATCTTGCTGTCCTAAATTCCCTGCGGACTGTCTTCGCGGAGGCGCAACACGAACGCCCGCTGACCCCGCTGCAAAAACGGGGACAGATACTGGTGGACCGGTTGCGCTCCAAGGGAAGGGAGCGAGGCGGAATGAGCACTGTGTCCGGCCCCAAGATCGGCGTCGCCCTGGGCGGCGGTTCCGCGCGCGGCCTCACCCATATCCCCTATATCGAGGCCATGGATGAGCTTGGCCTCAAACCCTCGGTGATCTCGGGCACCTCGATCGGCGCGCTGATCGGCTCGGGCTGGGCCGCCGGCATGACCGGCAAGGAGTTGCGCGAGCATTCCTTCGAAGTGCTGGGCACGCTGCGCACCATTGCCTCAAAGCTCTGGTCGACCCAGATCAAGGGCCTCGGCGGGCTCCTACGAAACGGCATCTCCATGCAGCTCGACGCCATGCACGTGGTCAATGCCTTCACGCCGCCGAACTTTCCCAACAATTTCAGCGACCTGAAAATCCCGCTCTATGTGGTGGCGACCGATTTCCAGTCCTGGCACCAGGTCGTCTTCAATTCCGGTCCCCTGCGCCCCGCCATTGCCGGGTCCATCTCCATGCCGAGCATTTTCAAGCCGATCGTCCATAACAACCACATCCTGGTCGATGGCGCCGTGGTCAATCCGCTCCCGCTGGACCAGGCCGATATCGGCACCGACTTCCTCATCGGCATCGACGTCAACGGCGATCCGTCGCTCGGCATCAACAAGACCGACCATCGGCCGCTCGATATCTGGTTCGGCTCGGCCCAGATCATGATGCATTCGCTGATCGCCCATTCGATGGCCGCCTATCCGCCCGATATCTATATCCGGCCTCATGTCGCCAGTTTCGGGGCCATGGAATTCTGGCGCGTGCGCGAAATCATCAGCCATGTAGAAACGGAAAAAGACCGCTTCAAATATCTGCTGACGCGCAAGATCGAAGACTACATCCAGAACAAGATCGAACCGATCCAGAGCAATCCGCGCTAGCTGCGGAGCTTCTTGAAAAAATCAACCAGCATGGCTTCGGCTCGTGACGCTGAAACGCCACCGACCACTTCTGGCTTGTGGTGGCAGGTCGGCTGCTCGAAAAGCCGCACGCCATTTTCGACCGCCCCGGCCTTGATATCCTCGGCCGCGAAATAAACCCGCCGCAGGCGCGCATGCGCTATGGCCCCGGCACACATGGCGCAGGGTTCGAGCGTCACATAGAGATCGCAGCCATCGAGCCGCCCTGTGCCCCGGGCCTTCAGCGCCTCGCGGATCGCCAGCATTTCCGCATGCGCGGTCGGATCACCCAGCGCCTGCATCTGGTTGCGAGTGGCCGCCAGGACGCGATCGCCTTCCATCACCACCGCGCCCACCGGCGCTTCGCCAAGCGCAGCCGCTTCTTCGGCAAGGCGCAGGGCGAGGTCCATGGGGGCAAGCGATTGGGTCATGGCCGTCGATGTAGCCCGCGGCGGGTGCGTCCGCAAGGATGGGCACAAATGTCATTCCGGGTCGGAAAGCGCCGCGCCCTCACCTATATTGTGGGCAAGGAGAATCGCCTTTGCCCATTCGCCAGCTTCCCGAAGACCTGATCAACCGTATCGCCGCCGGCGAAGTGGTCGAGCGGCCCGCCAGCGTCGTCAAGGAACTGGTCGAGAACTCCATCGATGCCGGCGCGCGCCGCATCACCATTGCCACGGCCGGCGGCGGCATGGATCTCATCCGTATCACCGATGACGGCCATGGCATGGGTCGCGAGGACCTGATGCTCTCGGTCGAGCGCCACGCGACCTCCAAACTCAGCGAAGACGACCTCGACGATATCCGCACGCTCGGTTTTCGTGGCGAGGCCCTGGCCTCCATCGGCTCGGTGTCGCGTCTCTCCGTCGCCTCGCGCCCAGCGGATGCCGAAACCGGCCTTGCGGTCGTGGTCGACAATGGCCGCCGCACCGGCCCCATGCCGCAGGCGATGAACCGCGGCACCGTCATCGAGATGCGCGACCTCTTCGCCCAGGTCCCCGCCCGCCGCAAATTCCTCAAGAGCGTCCGCTCCGAAAGCGCAGCGATCACCGATGTGGTTAAGCGCCTCGCCATGGCCAATCCGGAAATCCACTTCATCCTCGAAGGCTCGGACCGGATGATGTCGAACTGGCCTGCCATCTCGGGCGAAGGCGCGCTTGCCGCCCGGCTCGGCCAGGTCATGGGCGCCGATTTCGTTGAAAACTCGGTAACCCTCGCCACCGCCCGCCACGGCGTCGTCGTCGCCGGCATGGCCGGGCTCCCCACCTATACCCGCGCCAATTCCCTGTCGCAGTTCTACTTCGTCAACGGCCGCTCCGTGCGCGACAAGGTGCTCGTCGGCGCCATTCGCGCCGCCTATGCCGACTATGTCTTTCGCGATCGTTTCCCGGTCGTCGCACTCTATGTCGCCATCGACCCCGCCGAAGTCGACGTCAACGTCCACCCGGCCAAGGCCGAACTGCGCTTCCAGGATCAGGGCGCCATTCGCGGCGCCGTCATCCGCGCCATTGGCATGGCCCTCGCCGCAGCAGGCTTCAAGGCCTCCAACAGTGTCGCCGAAGACATCCTTGGCGCCTTCACGGCCCCTGAAATGACCCCCGCCCCGGAGCCCATCGGCTATACGCCGACCCTCGCCCCGCCGCGCCCCACAAGCTACAGCTACGCGCCGAACACCGCCCCGCTCAACTTCGACCGCTCCCCCGGCCGGTTCAGCGGTTTCACCGAGCCGAGCGCCCGTGTGGAAGCCGTGCCGGAAGCGCCCGAGATCGTCGACTATCCCCTCGGCACCGCCCGCGCCCAGATGTTCGACAACTACATCATCGCCCAGAACGACACCGGCCTCCTGCTGGTCGACCAGCACGCCGCCCATGAACGCCTCGTCTATGAGCGCTTCAAGGCCCAGCTCGCCTCTGGCCCGGTCGCAAGCCAGGCCCAGTTGATCCCTATCGTCATCGAGCTACCCGAAGAAGATTGCACCCTCCTCGAAGAAGCGGCACCGGAACTCGAAAAATTCGGCCTCTATCTCGACCGCTTCGGCCCGCGCGCCGTCGCCGTGCGCGAGACTCCGGCCCTTCTCGGCAATAGCGATGTCCACGGCCTCGTCCGCGACCTAGCGGATGGCCTTGCCGAATGGGAAAGCGCCGCCGCGCTAACCGACCGGATGGAAGCCATCATCGGCCGCATGGCCTGCCACGGCTCCGTCCGCTCCGGCCGGCGCCTGCGCGTCGACGAAATGAACGCCCTCCTCCGCGACATGGAAGCCACGCCCCATTCCGGCCAGTGCATCCACGGCCGCCCCACCTATGTCGAACTGAAAAAGGGCGACATCGAGCGCCTCTTCGGGAGAAGCCGATGACCTCTGGTATCCACCACGTCACCCTCATTACTGGCGACGTGCAGGCCAACGTCGATTTCTATGTCGGCTTTCTCGGCCTGCGCTTGGTCAAGCGCACCGGCGGGTATGAAGACGCGCGCCAGCTGCATCTCTTTTACGGCGACTACGCCGCGTCCCCTGGCTCGCTGATCACCTTCCTCGTCTGGCAGGGCGGCTCATCGGGCCAGGCCGGTGCCGGCCAGGTCAGCGAACTCTCTCTTGCCATCCCCCAGGGCTCGATCGGCTATTGGCTCGAACGCGCCCTGACCCATCAAGTCAAGGTTGAAGGCACCGCCCAGGAATTCGGCGAAACCGTTCTCCGTCTCCGCGATCCCGATGGCGTGGTCCTTAAACTCGTCAGCGCCAACCTGCCCGCGCTGACCATGCCCGAAACCGACATTCCCGCCGAACACGGCGTCACCCTCCTCTCGGAGGTGCAGGAAGAAACCACAGCCTTCCTCACCCGCAATTTCGGCTTCCGCACCGGCTCCGTCGAAGGTCCGATCCAGCGCCTCGTCTCCGACGTCGGCGATGTCCTTGATATCAGAGACGCCGCCGGCTTCTGGTCTGGAGCGCCCGGCACCGGTACCGCCGACCACGTCGCCGTCCGCGCGAAAGATGAAGCCGAAGTCGAAGCCGTCGAACGCGAACTGCGAAAGCTCAATTCGAGCCTGACCAATCTCCACGACCGCCAATATTTCACCTCGCTCTATGTGCGCGAGCCCGGCAATGTTCTTATCGAGATGGCGAGCGACGGCCCCGGCTTCACACTCGACGAGACACTGGAAAAGCTCGGCCACACCCTGTTCATGCCGCCCGACACGCCCGACCCGGAAGCGATGAAGGTCATGCTGCCCCAGTTCGGTCTGCCGGGCGAAGAGCGCGTCGTCTATCGCGATCTCATCTACAAGCACCGCTTCTTCACGCCTGAAAACCCCGATGGCACCACCATCGCCCTCCTCCACGGCACCGGCGGCAATGAAACCGACCTGATGCCGCTAGCCCACAGCGCCGCCCCCAACGCGACGCTCCTGGGCATGCGCGGCCGCAGCTCCGAAAGCGGCGTGCAGCGCTGGTTCCGCAGTTTTGGCCCGTCGATCTTCGACCAGAAGGACATCCGCTTCGAATCCGGCGCTCTCGAAGCCTTCTTCGGCGAGATCAACACCGCCTATCGCCCGGACCCGGAAAAGCTCGTCGCCCTCGGCTATTCCAACGGCGCCAACCTTCTCGCGGCCGCCGTGCTCCTGCGCCCCGGCTTCGTCCACCGCGCCGTGTTGATCCGCCCCGCCATGGTCCTCGATGAGGTGCCGCAGACCGATCTCAGCGGCACCAGCATCCTCATCCTCCTCGGCGAAACCGACGCCTTCCGCGGCCAGGGTGAAAAACTGGCCGAGGCGCTGCGCACCAATGGCGCCACGGTCACCGTTCGCGTCCTCACCGCCGGCCACGAGCTTGGCAAAGAGGACGCGCAGGCCATCACGGATTGGCTTGCTTCCTAGGCGGCCTTGGGCCCGACATAGCGCGACTGCGGGCGGATCAGCCGTCCGCCTTCGATCTGCTCATGGGCATGGGCGAGCCAACCGCTGACGCGGCCGGCAGCGAAGACGCCGGTAAAAGCCTCGCGCGGAAAGCCCAGAGCCTCGAGCAGCAGGGCGGTGAAGAATTCCACATTGGTTTCGAGCGGCCGATCGGGCTTTTTCGCCTTGAGCTGCGCCAACGCCTCGCGCTCGACCGCTTCGGCCAGTTCCAGCCGCTGCGCGTCGATCTCGCCTGCCGCGCCCAGCCGCGCCAGCGCTGCCTTCAGCGCATCCGCGCGCGGATCGCGCACGCGGTAGATCCGGTGGCCAAAGCCCATGAGCCGTTCGCCATGCGCAAGTGCATTGGCGATCCAGCCATGTGCCTCGTCCGGCGTGCCAACAGCGTCGAGCATGTCGAGCACCGGCCCCGGCGCCCCACCATGCAGCGGTCCTTTCAACGCCCCGAGCGCCGCCAGCATGGCCGAGGTATAGCCGGCCCGCGTCGAGGCCACGACCCGCGCCGCAAAGGTGGACGCATTGAGCCCGTGGTCGGACACCGTCACGAGATAAGTATCGAGCGCCAGAACCTCCGCCTTACTGGGCGCACGCCCCTTGAGCATGGTCAACATATCGGCGGCGTGCCCAGACGATGGATCGGGCGCAATTGCCGCCAATCCCGCCCGGCGCCGCACCAGTGCGGGCACGAACACGGCCGGCGCCGCGGCCAGCAGCAAAGCCGTATCGGCGTCTTCGCCATCATGCAGCCGCGCCATCAGCGCGCGCAGACCCTCGGTTATCGAGAGCCCGAGAATGGCATCGTCGAGCCAGGCCACCTCGGCAAAAGCCCGCAGCCGTGCGGCGCCAAGCCTTGTGGCCAGCGCCGAACCGGTCGGCAGCATGTCGCCAGCCAGCAGCGCCAGCACGTCCTCGAACGAACGGTTGCCGGCCAGCTCATCCAGCGTATGGCCGCTGATCACCAGCCTGCCGTTGAGGCCATCCACTTCGGACAACCTCGTTTCCGCGGCAATGACGTCATCCAGTCCAGACATGTTGCGTCTCCTTCGTCTTTACCGCTAGATTGGCCACATCAAGATTGACGTCAATCTTGATGCAATTGATCAATATGAGGCGCCATGAGCTGGATATCTGCGGAAGCTGCGCTTGCCCTCCTCGGCACCAAGCCGCAGACGCTCTATGCCAATGTCAGCCGCGGCCGCATTGCCGCCCGGCCCGATCCCGAAGATCCGCGCCGCAGCCTCTATCGGCAGGACGATGTGGAGCGGCTTGCAAGCAAGCAAAGAGGCCGACGCCCCGCGACGACGGTGGCCGCCGAAAGCATCGCCTGGGGCGAGCCGGTCCTGCCGACGGCCATTTCCACTGTTGAGAGTGGCCATTTCTACGTTCGTGGCAAGGATGTGACGGAGCTGGCAAAAACGGCAACGCTGGAAGACATGGCCGCGCTCCTCTGGAGCACAACCGCGCCAATTGCTTTCGATACCATGACCACGTCAGGCAGCGATTCCGGCCTCATCGCCAGTTATCGCCAGGTCGCAGAGCTCGCCGCCACGCAGATGCCGCCCATCGGAAGGGCTCGCAGCGTGCTGATCAAGGATGCAACGCTGGTGGTTTCGCTGATCGCCTCGGCCATCACCGGCGTGCGCAGCGGCCCCATTCACGAGCGCCTCGCTGCGCAGTGGCAGCGCCCCGAAGCCGCCAATGCCCTGCGCTGCGCCCTGGTGCTTCTCTCCGAGCACGAGCTCAATGCCTCGACCTTCGCCGCCCGCGTCACCGCCTCCACTGGCGCCCCGCTTGCAGCGGCGGTGCTTGCCGGCCTTGCCGCGCTGTCCGGTCCCCTCCACGGCACGGCAAGCCTGAGCATGGGTGCGTTGATCCGCGATGCCAAACGCTATGGCGTCGAACAGGCCGTTTCGAGCCTCTTGCGACAGGGCCGCCCCCTGCCCTGTTTCGGCCATCGGCTCTATCCCGATCACGACGTCCGCGCGCCTGCACTCTTCGCCACCTTTGCGGTGCCAAAGCTCTTCGCGGAACTGGCGGAAGTGGGAGAAAACCTCAGCGGAGAAAAGCCGAATATCGACTTCGCGCTCTGCGCGCTCGTCGCCGCACATGACCTGCCCCACGATGCGCCGCTACAGATCTTTGCGCTGGCCCGTTGCGTCGGCTGGCTGGCCCATGCGCTGGAGCAAATAGAAACGGGCGCGCTGATCAGGCCGCGCGCCCGTTATGTCGGCGTATCGCCTAGTTGAAAACGCTGGCCCCGCGATCCGCCACGCCCACAAGGCTGCGGAAACCGGCAAAGAGTTCGCGGCCCATACCATGGTGCGAGGGACGCAGGTCTTCGCTCGCCGGGGTACGCGAGAAGAATTCCTTCTCGTCGCCGAGGAAGGTCAGCGTGCCTTCGTTCGCATCGAGCCGGATCATGTCGCCATCGCGAATCTTGCTGATCGGACCGCCATCATTGGCTTCCGGGGTCATGTGAATGGCCGCCGGCACCTTGCCTGAAGCGCCCGACATGCGACCGTCGGTCAGCAGCGCCACCTTGAAGCCGCGATCCTGCATGATGCCGAGCGAGGGTGTCAGCTTGTGCAGCTCGGGCATGCCGATGGCCTTGGGGCCGGAGAAGCGCACGACGGCAATCATGTCGCCGGTCAGTTCGCCCGCCTTGAACGCTGCCTGCAGACCATCCTGACTGTGGAAAACGCGCGCGGGCGCCTCCACCACACGATGCTCGGGCTTCACCGCCGAAACCTTGATCACCGAACGACCGAGATTGCCGGTGAGCAGTTTCAGCCCGCCCGTCGTCTGGAACGGTGCCTTAGTGCTGGTGAGCACTTTCGGCAGCGCGCTTTCGGCCGGGGCGGGCTCGAAGGCGAGCTTGTCTTCGATCAGCTTGGCTTCCACCGTGTAATTGTGCAGCCCATTGCCCCAGACGGTTTTGACGTCGTCATGGAGATAGCCGTCGTCGAGCAGTTCGCGCATGAGAAAACCCATGCCGCCGGCTGCGTGGAAGTGGTTCACGTCGGCAACCCCATTGGGATAGACGCGCGCCAGCAACGGGGTCGCGTCCGACAGATCGCTCATGTCGTCCCAGGTCACCTGCAGGCCTGCGGCAGCAGCCATGGCGATCAAATGCATGGTGTGGTTGGTCGAACCGCCCGTGGCATGAAGACCAACGAGACCGTTCACAAAGGCCTTCTCGTCCATGATGTGGCCGATCGGGGTATAGTCATTGCCCTGCGCGGTCAGCGAGAGCGCGCGCTTGGTCGCCTCGCGGGTCAGCGCATCGCGCAGCGGCGTGCCCGGATTGACGAAGCTCGCGCCCGGCAAGTGCAGGCCCATGATCTCCATGAGCATCTGGTTCGAGTTTGCGGTCCCGTAGAAGGTGCAGGTACCAGCCGAATGGTAGGACTTGCTTTCGGCTTCAAGCAGTTCCGCACGACCAACCTTGCCCTCGGCATAGAGCTGGCGAACCTTGCTCTTTTCGTCGTTGGGCAGGCCCGAGGGCATGGGCCCGGCGGGAATGAACACGGCCGGCAGGTGACCAAAGCTCAGCGCCCCGATGACGAGGCCGGGCACGATCTTGTCGCAGATGCCCAGATAAACGGCTGCGTCGAACATGTTGTGCGAAAGCGCAATGGCCGTCGCCATGGCGATGACGTCGCGCGAGAACAGCGACAAGTCCATGCCCGGCATACCCTGGGTGACGCCATCGCACATGGCCGGCACACCGCCCGCCACCTGCGCCGTCGCGCCGATTTCGCGCGCCGCTTCTTTGATGATGTCGGGATAGAACTGATAGGGCTGATGGGCACTCAGCATGTCATTGTAGCTGGTGACGATGCCGAGATTGAGCGTCTTGTTGCCGGCCAGGGCCGCCTTTTCGGAAGGCGTACAGGCGGCAAAACCATGCGCGAGATTGCCGCAGGAGAGGGTCGATCGATAAACGCCGGCCTCGCGGGCGGCATCGAGCCGATTGAGATAGTCGCGGCGCGTGTCGCGGCTGCGCGCCGCAATACGGTCGGTCACGTCCTGGATGGCCTGGCGGACGGTCATGGTCTTACGCTCCTATAGGGCAAGGGCGCGCCAAAGGGGGGCCGCTGGCACGGAAATCCTTGCATCGATGACTGGTGTGCGTTCAACGGCCAGGGCGGTCGATTGGGGACCGCCCCAGGAGTCTTACGGGCACCAGTAAATGGCTAGCGGCGCCTCAGAACGCAGCACGGCGCGGATGGGCATGTCCTCGACGGGACCATCGCCCAGCGCCTTGTCCAGCACCGCGGCTTTCTCGTCGCCTTCGATGTGGAGGTAGAGGCCGTCGGTCTCGAGGAGACGCGGCAGGGTAAAGGTGATACGCGGCTCACCGGCGCCGGGGGCGTGGATCGCCAGCGTCGGGCCCTGGCCCTTCAGCGCTTCCTCGAGCGTATCGCCACCGGGGAAGAACGAAGCCGTGTGTCCGTCATTGCCCATGCCGAGGATCACCGCAGCAAAGGGCTTGGGCAGGGTCGAAACCAGTGCATTGGTCTTGGCAACCTGATCGGCCGTCGGCTCTTCGCCGCCCGAATAGAGCGGGAAGAAACGCGCCACGGCCGCCGGGCCCTGCAGCATCTTTTCGTTGACCAGTAGAGCATTGGAACGATCGCTGGTCTCGTCGACCCAGCGCTCGTCCACCAGCGTCACCACGACCTTGGACCAGTCGATGTCCTTGGTCTTGCCCAGCGCCGCAAAAAACTTGCCCGGCGTCGAGCCACCGCTCACCGCAATCGCCGCTTCGCCGCGTTCGGTGATGGCGTTGCGAATGCGGTCGGCTACGGCCTCGGCCAATTCCTTGGCGAGGGTCGGCTTGTCTGCAAAGCTGCGGCGATTGATGGTCACGAGAGCGATCCTTCATACCAGGAGCGGCCATCGCGCTCGATGAGCGCAACGGCGCCGCTCGGGCCCCAGGTGCCGGCAGTGTAGCTCTGCGGCGGTTCGGTCGAACGGTCCCAGGCCTCGCGGATCGGGTCAACCCACGCCCAGGCCGCTTCGAGTTCGTCGCGACGCATGAAGAGGGTCTGGCTGCCGCGCACCACGTCCATGAGCAGGCGCTCATAGGCTTCCGGGGTGCGCTCGTTGAAGGCCTCGGCAAAGGTCAGGTTGAGTGCCACGTCGCGCAGGCGCATGCCGCCCGGGCCGGGGTCCTTGTTCATCATCATCAGCTTGACGCCTTCATTGGGCTGCAGGCGGATGATGAGCTTGTTCGGCTTCGGCGCGCCTTCGGCATGGTCGAAGATCGAGTGCGGAATGGGCTTGAACTGGATGCAGATTTCCGAGACGCGCTCGGCCATGCGCTTGCCGGTGCGCAGGTAGAACGGCACGCCGGACCAGCGCCAGTTTTCGATTTCCGCCTTGAGCGCCACAAAAGTCTCGGTGCGGCTGCCCTTCTTTTCCTCGGGCAGCTCGTCCTGATAGCCGGCGACCGACACGGTTTCCGACTTCACGCCGCGATACTGGCCGCGCACTGTGGTCTTGGCCACATCGCCATTGGTGATGCGACGCAGGGCACGCAGAACCTTGAGCTTTTCGTCGCGCAGCGCATTGGCATCGTCCGATGCCGGCGGCTCCATCGCCACAAGGCAGAGCAGCTGCAGCATGTGGTTCTGGATCATGTCGCGCAGGGCGCCGCTCTCGTCGTAGTAGCCGCGGGTACCAGCACCCACGCTTTCGGCCACGGTCAGCTGCACGTGGTCGATATGGGCCGAGTTCCAGACGGGCTCGAAGAGCGTATTGGCAAAGCGCAGGGCGAGCAGGTTCTGCACCGTCTCTTTGCCCAGATAATGGTCGATGCGGTAGACCTGATCTTCCTGGAAGATCTTGGACACGCCGTCATTGATCGCCTTGGACGAGTTCAGGTCGTGCCCGAGCGGCTTTTCGATCACGACGCGGGCGTCGCGGCGATAGAGCTTCTTCTTGTGGAGGTATTCGGCGATGGGCTCGAAGAGATCGGGCGCCACCGCGAGATAGAAGGCGCGCACGATCTTGGGATCCGTGCGCAGCGCCGCGCCGAGATCGCCGGAGTCCTCGGGCTTGCTGGCATCAACCGGCACATAGGTGATGATGTTGACGAAGCGGTCGATCACCGCCTGATCCTGATATTCCTTCTCGACGAATTGCGCGATGGCTTCGCGCGCCGTCTTTTGGAAATCGGCTTCGGAGAGCTTGGAGCGCGAGGCGCCGATGATGCGGCTGGTCTCGTCGAACTGGCCGTCCTTGAAACGGTGATAAAGCGCAGGAATGAGCTTGCGCTTGGTCAGGTCACCAGTGGCGCCGAACACCACATAGTCGAAGGCGGGAACGGGAATGATGCGGCTGGACACGAGGCGTAGTCCCTAGTTCGAGGCGAAATTTTGCTTGGCGAGGATGATGGCGCCATGCAGGGGTTCGTATTGCGGCAGAGCGACGAAATTGCCGTAGCGCTCGGTGAGCCGCGGGAAAAGGCGCTGCCCAAGACCACCGACAATGGCCATCACCTCGGCGCCGTGGCTTTTGAACCAGCGCACATAGGTGTCGATATAGCCCATCTGCACGTCGAGCAGTTTCAGCGCCACCGGGTCGTTCTGTTCGAGATAGTCGAACCAGAGCGGCATGAGCTTGCCATATTCGCCGGGTGCCCGGCCAATCAAGGCGTCGTCACAGCCCTCGGCACCATCATCGCTCAAAAGCTTGAGGTCCATGGCCGTCGCGAAGGACCAGGTCATGATGCCCTGGTTGTCGCCGCCAAGCGCTGCAGCCACCGCCTTGGTCAGCAGCGAGCCCTCGACGAGACCGTCTTCGGCTTCGACCGTATAGCGCGCCAGTTCGCGGCCAAGAATGGCGCCCGACATCTGGTCGCCGATGTGAAAACCCCAGCCGCCGGCCTGGTAGCGCGTGCCACCAACGATCGACATGGCCGCAGAACCGGTGCCGATGATGACGACGCCT
>NZ_JAFKHD010000228.1 GCF_017307565.1 Devosia sp. | reverse complement strand
GCTATCCGACGAACGCCGTGAGCCAGAGAGCAGCTGCAGATAGTCGATGACGATCACGTCGAGGCCTTTGGTGCGCTTCAATCGTCTCGCCTCGGCAAACAGCTGGTGGACGCTCACCCCACCGCGGTCATTGATGTGGAGTGGTGCCCCCTCGATTTCTCGCGAGACATCGACAAGGCGGCTGAACTGACTCTCATGGATCCGCCCACGGCGCAGGTCGGACGACGAGATGCCCGCCTGTTCAGACAGGATGCGCACTGCCAGCTGCCCTGCGCTCATCTCCAGCGAGAAGAACGCCACCCGGCCGCCATCCATTGCGGCAACGCCTGCGCCATCGAGGGTTGGCCGGAACTTCTTGGCGATGTTGAAAGCGATGTTGGTGGCAAGTGCCGTTTTGCCCATAGCAGGGCGCCCCGCCAGGATAATCAAATCCGACTTCTGCAACCCACCCATCAGATGATCAAGGTCCACGAAACCGGTGGCATAGCCTGATAGCCCGCCATCTCGACGGTAGGCCTCGCCTATCGTGGTGACCGCCTCTGCCAAGGCGCTGGAGAAGGACTGGAACCCCTTCTGGGTTCGCCCCCGCTTTGCCAGTTCGTGAAGCAGCTTTTCGGCCTCTTCGATCTGCTCATCGGGACTGAATTCGGATATCCGATTTACGGCCTCCGAATGGATCATGCCGCCGATTTCCGAAAGTGATCTACGCACTGCCAGATCGCGAATGACCTTGGCATAATCGGGAGCGTTGACGACTGACGTCGCCCCAATCACTAGCCGAGCCAGATAGTTCTTCATCGTCAGCTTATCGAACACCAGCTCCGGCAGATGCGGCGGCATGGTCAGTTCGTCGGCGGCCTTCCCGGCTCGGGCGAATTTTTCGATGGTTTCATAGATCGAGCGATGGATTGGCTCGTAAAAATGTTCGGCCAAGACGAATTCCGATGCCCGATGATAGGCCTCGTTGTTGACGAGAATGGCACCAAGCAAAGCCTGTTCGACCTCAACATCGACATTATGGATTTCAGTCACGGGCAAATGGTCCTGAACATGTCGAGCCAGGCGGCCCAGGCTTTGCCGGCGGCAATGCCGTCGCGGATGTCGCATGTGACCTCGGCCTTCTTCTTGGCGAGGACGAAGTTGGACCACAGCTCCCGTTCGTGATCCTCTGGCGGTAGCGTTGGGCGTGGAAAGGTGACGATATCGCTCATCGCCGCGCTCCTTCGGAAAGACGGGAATTCATAAGCCGATCCATGATTGCAAAACGCTGCGACCGATCGGGCTTAGGTTTTGAAGGAGTGACGGGATGTCGGCCGAAGGCGGGCAACCGAGTGACGCCCAGATGCTTCATGGCCTCGGTGAGCACGATTTCCACGCGATAGCCGCGCTTGACCAGCTCACACACGATGAGGTTACATCGCTCGTCGCTCAACCCTCGGCCAAGCTCGCGCCTAACGCCGTTTTGGGTGGCCTCTATCGTCCATCCGCCGAGACTGGATGAATGCCCCCAAGCATGGACATAGTGGTATTCGATTTTTTGAGTACTCTGGGGGCGGTATCGAAAACGATCCCCGCTCTTGGTGGCGGCAAGTCGATGCGCTTCCGCCTTTCCCAGCAGTTTTTCCGCCACTGCCCGATCTTCGTTCGCAAGAGCTGCGAGCGGTTTTCCGACCTCCCACAGATCCCGCATCCGGGCTTCCAATCGGTCCATGTCGTCGGACATGGCTTCGCCGTCCACGAACAAGTCGTGCTTCATTTCCTGTTCCTTGGATTGGATCTGGCGGCGATTGTCACATCAGCCTGCCCGACCGAATTAATTGGAGGGTTAGACCAGAGATGGGCCGTCGCGAGCGTGCGTTTGAGGGCTCATGCACGCTCCTTTTCGGGATGCGCAGCGATCAGTCGAACTAAGGACTTTTCGATGACCCCGCCGAATTTTCCACCCGCCTCAATGCGGGAAATTGTCGACTGATTGCACCCGACCTCATTTGCAAGATCGTAAGTCGACCAATCTTTCCGGGCTCGGAGCGCTTTGACGTCTTTCGGCGTCACCATGATCTGCCTCGTAATGCGAACTCACATCAGTAATGCGTTAAGCATCACGACACGTCAATGCCCATCGCATCACGAAATGATGCATAAGTGAGCAAATCACGCATTTCGGAGAATGAGATGACGCCTTCAGAACGACTGAAAACCGCGCGCGTCAAAGCTGGATACACCACCGCCTCGGACGCTGCTGCGTCGATGGGGATCAGCAGAGCCACATACATCGGCCATGAGAACGGGAGCAGAGCTTTCCGGATCGAAGCGGCAGAAAAGTACGCCCGCTGGTATCGGGTGCGACCCGCATGGCTCCTAACAGGTGAAGAGCCCATGACGGTGGGAGGCAAGCCCGACCTCGAACGGGTTCCCCTCTCCGCGGTAGAGAACGATGCACCCCAGCCCGAATTTGACGACGAGGACAACGCTTACGTCGCGGGCTCCAAGTATTACGGGCGCACCCCAGGTGCTCGGCCAGAGATCGACGCAAAGGCTGGCGCTGGCTTGGGTGTCGTTGGAGCCGAGGCAGTTATGCAGCTGGAGGCCGGCGAGACCGTCGTAGGTCACAAGGTCGTCGCGGAATGGACCCTCCCGCAAGCATTTTTTCGATACGAACTCCACGCGTCTCCTGATGACACTATCTTCATGCCGATCGTGGGCGATTCAATGTATCCGACATTCCAATCGGGAGACCGGGTGATCATCGACACCCAACAGAACGCTTTCGGTTCGGACGGCATCTACGTGTTTCACGACGGTGACGGCACGCCCCGCGTAAAGCGATTGGCCAAGATCCTTTTCTCCGAGCCGCCGCAGGTGCAGATCATCTCCGATAATGCAACTCACCCAATGCAGACTGCATCACTTGAAGATGTAATGATCTTCGGCCGCGTCGTGGGGCGCATCTCAAGGGTCTAATTTTTAGGATAAATAATGCACGACGCATTGACTTAGTTAATGCATCGTGCATTATTGGCTTCAACACGAACCGTTGGAGCCCAAAATGTCGTCACCATCACTCACCCGCCGAGCTCTAATCGCTGGAGCCGGCACTGTCATCGCCAGCGCCGCAATGGCCATTCCATATGTGAATGCCGCTCGCGCATCGGACATGTGCAGCCTGCCGGTCAAAATCCGGCACGATCCTCTGGCCGAGGCGATTGCTAACTATCGCGATGGCCTAGCCTCATTTGAGGCCTACTCTCGCACTGACGTAACCGACGAAGAGCGAGACGCCTTCGCCGAGAAAAGCTACCAGCCGCCAATGGGCATTCTCGATGTTTGGGATCGTCCTGCGACCTCCCATCACGGCGCCGTCGAGGCGCTGAGGCTGGCCGCCGAAGAGAACGCGCAGTTTGGAGGCAGCGGCATGGTTGGCGCCCTGCTCTATGCTGCCCTTGCCTACTTTGATCCCGCTACCGCCTGACGCTGAAACAAATCGGCTCGGGCAAGCGCTGTAACGCTCCCCGAGCCTCCATGAGACCTGGAGGCCATTCAATGGATACCGCGATTATTAGCAGCAGGGGCCCCTTTCGCACAACCGCTGCAAAAATGGGCGATTGCCCAAACTCCATCGCCCTCAACCTCCTGCTCCAGGCGGAAAAGGCACTCGACAAGACCTTTGACCTTTTGGATGAAGCGGAGGAACAGGCCAAGGATCGCTTGGGTAGCAGGCCATTTGGGTTGGTCGGCTGGAGACACTATTCTGCTATCGGAGGAGCGGAGCTGGAGCGCGCCAAAACGACAATTCTGCGGCGCGGAATCGACCCAGCCATTGTCGAGGCAGAATTCCATCACGCGAAACGGCGATACCAACAGGCGCTAAAGGCCGGCAAGGAGTGGGATGAAGCCGCTGGTATCGCCGAAATTCGGCGTACATTCGTCGGTGCGCAGCGTCACTATCGCAAGGTGCGCGATGACTGGGCGCGCACTCCGCCCACCACACTTGAAGGCTTGGCAACCATGGCATCTATGGTTGCAAGAGACATGACGCTGTTTTCCGACGACTATATCGCGGTCGCCGCCAATAGCGTGGCAAAGGGAATACGATTGCTTGCGGACGACGCGAGGTATGCGTCATGAGCAGGGTTTCCGAAATCTCCCCCATTCTCAGCCGGGTCTTCCGCAATGTCGGCCCAAACGCTAATCCGCAGCTTCAACTGAGAGAGCTTGCCTCTCAGTTCAGGGCCGATGCCATGCTGCTCGACCCTTCCATCAAGCACATAGACATCGTTCACGACATGACGCTGCCGGGTGTTGAGCAGGCAGTTTGCGCGATTGTCATTTCGCGCGACGAATCCAGCCTTGTGGGGAGGCCAAAACAATGAGCGGAATGACGTACCCCTTCGCAAAATTTGCGGCTCTACAGCGCGCAGCAGCTCGATCGCTCGCCTATCACGACGAGGCACTGTCTGAAGCGATCATGCACCATTGTGCCTTGAAGGTCGCAAGTGCCACCGCACCGACCGACGGTTTGGTCGGGCAGTACGTTGGCCGTGAGATCAAGCAGTTTCATGCCCTCCTTCGCATGCAAGTGCCAGACCTAGAAGGCATCGCCGTCCGTGGCCGCTATCTCAAGGCCTACATGGCCCTCGATCAGGACTATCTCGAAGACGCTGGCACTCCTGAAGCCCTGATCGACGGATTGGCTGGCGCAGCATGACCCGCTCCGAAATCCGCCAGCGCGCCGAAGATCTGATCGAGCAGCTTATCGCCCTGGTCGACCAGATCGATGGCGACCCAGAAGCCGAGATCGAAACCGACTTCGACCTGAACCCCATCAGTTTGCAGGGCGTGGACCGTGTTCCGGCCAAGAACATCACCATGCGGAGGGTCGCGTGATGCACGAGAAATCAATCGGCTCGTTCGACGCCATGGATCTGATCGTCCGCGAGACGCAGGATCACGTCCCACTCGATCTTGTTTGGGGTGCCGCAGCGATTGCCAGGGTGATCGGACGCTCGACAAAGGCGACCTATCACATGCTGGAGGCCGGAAATCTTCCTGCCCGCCAGGTGGGTCGGCGTTGGGTCGCGAGCAGAAAAATCCTTGAGGCGTTCATTGAGACACCAGATGGGCGATAGCACAAAATTACCCGACGACGAGCCGCTTACGCTCGCTGAGGCGTGCAAGGTCATCTTCAAAGGAGCCATTAGCCCCGATACGCTGATGGCAGAGGCCAGCCGTGGGCGGCTGATAATGGAAAAGATCGGCCGGCGCTGGTTCGTCACCCCCGCCGCCATTCGGGAGATGCGGAAGAAATGCGAAGTGGTCCAACCAGCAAAGGCGCGCGCCTCTGGCTCCAACCGGGGCGCATCAGAAACGGAAAGCCTGAGCCGTCTGTCTGGGTCATCAGAGACGGATCGAATAAACACAGCACGGGATGCCGCGCGCATGAAGCTGAGGAAGCTCAACGACAGCTTGCCGACTACATCCTTGAAAAATACGAGCCGGCGCCAAGCAGTGGTGATCCCGCTCAAGTCCTGACGGCCGACGTTCTCGCCCTATACGCTCAGGATATCGTGCCGGGTCATGCGAGGCCGAAGGACACCAACGCCCGCATTGACCGCCTGCTAGGGTGGTGGGCAGACCCTGACGTCGCCAATAAGGATTTGCGCGACCGCAAGGGCCCCAAGATCAAGATCACTGGCGCCATGTCCGACCTGAAAACCGCCAGTTGCCAAGCCTACCTCAAGTATGTGGGCTACGCTCGCTCCGGCCGCATTGATCTGGAAGTGCTGCGCGCCGCCATCAACCATGCTCACCGGGAGCAGCTTCTGGATCGACCGATTGCGGTTTGGCTACCGCCCAAGGCACCGCCGCGCGAGCGCTGGCTGACCCGCGACGAAGTTGCCCAGCTTGTCTGGGCCGCCTGGCGATATCGACGCACACAGGTCTCGGGCGCAGACGGCTGGGGAAGCCGAAAGCATCTGGCCCGTTGGATCCTGGTGGCTGCCTATACCGGCACGCGCAAGAGCGCGATCCTAAATGCCAGTTTCGAGCGCGCTTTTGGTCGTGGGCACGTCGACCTGACGCAGGGCCTATGGCACAGGCGAGGGCAAGGCGTTAGGGCCACAAAGAAACGTCAGCCACCCATTCCACTGCCCGGCCCGCTCTTGGCGCATATGAAGCGCTGGAAGAAGAACGGCCAGAAATTCTTGGTGGAGTTTGACGGCAAGCCCGTCGAACGAATGGATATCGCCTTTCGTCGGCTAGTCGCCGAATGCCAGTTGGAGGGGGAAAAGGTCGTGCCCCACACCCTGCGGCACACAGCCATAACGTGGGCGATGATCAACGGCATGGACCCATATGCGGCGTCCGGATATTTTGGGCTGAACCTCCAGACGCTGTTGGAGAATTATGGGCACTATCACCCCAATCATTTGAAGGAAGCGGCCGCCGCGATGGCACGTCCCCGCAAGATGGCAAATTAGAACAAACCGTGGTCTGGCGACAGGGTTCCGACAGGGTTAGCGGAACAAAACGAGATTCTCGACCTCCAAAACGCTGGGAAAACCGGCATTTCCCGCTAATTGAGCCCCTCAGTCGTTTTTCGGGAGCAGGGGGTCGAGTGTTCGAATCACTCTACTCCGACCAATCAAGCCCGGCTTCTTCGGAAGCCGGGCTTTTTGTTTGGCCGCCACCGCCTCTCCCGGAACCCGAAGCCGTCCCACCGCATTTTTCGGCAGATGCGGAAGGAGGCCGACATGCTTGTTCGCAGTGTGGTCTGGGATCGGATGCGCGCCGATGAAATCAGTGCGGCGCCGGGTCTGCATTTTTCGAGCGACGAGGATAGCGGCTGGCGCCGGATGCGACACGGCCGCGGCTTTTCCTATCGCGACGCCAAGGGGCACAGCCCCTCGCCGCAGCAGCGCCATCAGATCGAGGCGCTCGTTGTTCCGCCCGCCTGGACCGACGTGTGGATCTGCGGCGACCCGCGCGGTCATATCCAAGCGACCGGGCGCGATGCGCGCGGGCGCAAGCAATATCGCTATCACGACGATTGGACCGCCTCGCGGGCCCATACCAAGTTCGACGGCCTCGTCGCGTTCGCCGAAACGCTGCCGGCCCTGCGTGACCAGGTGGAGGCCGATCTGCGGCGCCGCAGCTTTGGGCTCGACCGGGTGGCCGCCTCGGTCGTCTGGCTCCTCGACAACAGCCTCATCCGCATCGGCAACCCGACCTATGCGCGCGACAACAAGAGTTTTGGCCTGACGACCCTGCGCAATCGCCACGTCGCCATTTCCGGCCAGACGATGAAATTCCGCTTCACCGGCAAGTCCGGCAAGCAGTGGAACCTGCAACTGGCCGACCGGCGCATGGCGCATCTGGTCAAATCGCTGCAGGAATTGCCCGGCCAGCACCTCTTTCAATATCGCGATGAAGACGGCTATCGCGCCATCACCTCGCGCGACATCAACGACTATATCGCCGAACATGCCGGCGCCGATTTCAGCTCCAAGCATTTCCGCACCTGGGCCGGCACCGTGCGGGCCCATGGCTTTCTCGTCGGCCAGCCGGTTCCCGAAAGCCAGCGGGCGCAGGCGAAGCTACTGACGGGCATCGTCGATGTCGTCGCCAACCGGCTCGGCAATACCCGCGCCGTCTGCCGGCAAAGCTACATCCACCCGGCCGTCTTCGAGCATTGGCAGGCAGGCGATCTCAAGCGGACCCGCCGCCCCGCGCCCATTCCGGGGCTCGATGAGGACGAGCGCGCCACCCTCGCCTTTCTCGAAGAATCCGAGATCTTCGCTGTGAAGAATCTCGGCGATCGAAAAACAGTCGTGAACCTCGGCAAAGCCGACGTCCTCGGGGCCGATACCAGCCGTCGTATAGGCGCGGGCGGCCGCTCTCCTTGTCGCGTCGAACGAAACCAGATCGGAGTGGCTGTCATAGGTGCCCGAAACCAGCGAGCAGGCGTCGAGCCACACTTTGGGACCGCTCAGCGCGCGCGCGATGCGCTCGCTCGCGAGAATGACGGCGGCGGCACCGTCGCTGATCGGACAGCAGTCGTAGACCGTCAGCGGAGCGGCGACCGGGCGGCCCTGCATCGCTTG
>NZ_JAFKHD010000227.1 GCF_017307565.1 Devosia sp. | reverse complement strand
TTCATCGTTGTCAGGATCAGCTGGGCGAGGTCCGATGCGATCTCGATGCCAGGGCAAATGGCTTTCGCCAGAATGCCGAAGTCGTCGGCGTCGAGGGGGACGGCCTGCACCCAGGTCAGCATACGGTTGTGGACACGCTCGAACGCCTCGAGCGTTTTGGGCAGCGTCTCTTCCCCGATCAGGATGACCGGCGTCTGCGATTTGTCGTGCAGCTCGCGCAATAGGTCGACGAACTTCTTATGGGCGATGTGATGAGCCTCATCGACCAGAAGAGGGCGGCGCGGATCTGCCGCCAGGCGCATGACAGCCTGGTCGATCAGTTCCGGCACGTTGCCGCGCGGATTGCCGACGCCGAGTTCCTTGAGGATCATTACCAGGAGGCTCTTGGCGGTAGTGAACTGGCCGACCTCGACATAGTAGCCGCGGTACTTGTTCGCACCGAAAACGGCGGACCGGGATTTGCCGTAGCCCGATGGCGATGAGAAGCACGCCATGCCAGGCAGGTATGAGGGGCGCTCCACCACCTTGGTGACCAAGGTTGAGAACAGGCTCACATTCTTGAGCGGCACGGGCTTGTTGACTGGGATAGTCGCTGTCATAAATGGCCTCTGTTGCTTGGCCGCTTCTGCGGCCGGTTAGTTCGGAAGGTCCGGGGTCCAGCCGGGCCTTTCGCTTTTTTCAGGTCAGGTAACTGTCCCCGAATTCGTCATGCACGGCCTTGTGGCCGCGGTATTCGTCGGTGGTTTTGTATTGGCCGAGCCACAGCGCCTCGAAGGGCGCCACGGCATCGCCGGCCTCGATGGCGCGATCGGTTTTCACCGCGCGCAGATAGCGGCTCTTCGGCGTGTCGATAGTTTCGACGTTGTCGGGCAGCTCGGCCTGCAGATCGGCAGCGCGCTGCGCTTCGTAGCCCGCCTGAGCGACCTCCAGCCCCACACCAAAGTTGGCGCGCTCCTCGGCCTCTTCCGCCTCAAAGGCAGCGATCAGCTTGCGGTGCTCAATGGCCGTAGCGTCATCCAGCTCGATCGTCGGCACGCGGCCGGCCATGGTGTCCATGGCAGCGAGTGCCGCGTCGATCTGGCGGGTAGTGTGCGCCTCGGCCAGTTCGGGCAGCGACACGACATTGTCGCGCGGTCGGTCCGCGGCGAGCTGCAAGGCGCGTTCGATCGGCGCCGGTCCCTTGGCCAGTTCGCGCATCATCTTGCGCACCGGGTTTGCGATCTCGGCGATCGCCTCAGCATGAACCTGGCGAACGGCCTTCATGAAGCTTGCGGGGTGTACGCCGGCCAGCTCTGGGCATGTGCCTTCGCCTACGTAGCGTCCGCCATCAGCCTCGAAGGCCAGAACATGGCCGAGGTCCTCGGGGTCCTGGCGCACAAGTACAGTGACGCCGGGCAGGATATGTGGGGTGGCATAATGGTAGCCATTGATCCGCAGCCCGAATTTGGTGGTGGTGCGAATGCCGTCCTTGCCGGCGACCGGCATCAACAGCAGATCGAGGGCGCGCGGATCGACGAAGCGAGGCCGGTAATTGGCCGAGTTCCACTTCTGGACTGGCGTCAGACCCTGAATGCCATGGTGCTCGCGCTGCTCGTACATGGTCTCGACCCAGCGATCGACGATACGCTGCAGGTCGATGCCAGAGAGCTTGACGTCAAAGGTCTCCGCCTCAGTTTGACCCAGGCGCTGCGAGAATGATTTGCGGTTCTCGATGGCCTTTCGATCCGCAACAGAATGGCCAACGAAGCCCGGAAGCAGTGTCGCGCAATCGTGCTGGAAGGTCTTGATGAACCGCTCGATATGGCCCTTCTGCTGAGGCGAATAGGCATCCGAAACGTCCGGCTCGATGCCGAGGGACAGGAACAGGCGCTTAGTATCGCGCGCGACGAAGTCCGAGCCGTTGTCGGTCTTGATCATCAGGGGCACACCCCAGGCCATAATGGCCTTGCGCATCAGGAGAGCGACGGCCGAGGCACGTGGCGTCTTCGAGACGAGTAGGATCGTCCGGCGCGAGAATATTTCAACGCAGGCGTAGATCGAATGGCGGCCATCTGTGCAGAGCGCGTCGACTGGCGAGGCGTCGATCTGCCAGAGCATGTTCGGCTGTGAAATATGCCGAAGGGAACCGACGCCCGCCGGCAGCATGGTGCTGCGATACTTGTCGGGATCGGTGAGCTTGGTCAGCACCACCTTTTGGTCGGCCTTCAGCGCCGCAATGAAGTGCTGGAAGGTTCGGACCGGCGGAAGCGGTACCGATTTGGTCATACCGACTCCGGCACCCTTATACGGAACCCAAACCTCGGCACCTACCACGCTCTCCACCTGGTCGCGGATATGGGCAGCGGAATAGTGGGCATTCTGAGCCAGGAGGGCGAGGATAAGGGTGCGGACCTGTCCGTCATTGGCGAGATCGAGCACGCCTGTTCCCTTGCGGGCTTGCGAGCGATCGACTGCAAGTTTGGTCGAGGTGCCGGCCTTTTTCGCCGCCCGCCAACGGTCGATCGACCGCTTCGAGATTGATGGAATGAGATCAGTGACCCAGCTTTCGATGTGCAGGGTCCGGCCATTGTACTTGTCCATGAACAGCTGCAGGTGGGAGCAGTGGCGCAGACGCGGAAGTCCGGCCGCCATGCGGTCGAATTCGGCGATGATGGCTAGGCGCGCATCACGCTCACGGGCTGCGCGGTCGCTGAGGTTTGGCGAGACTTCTTGTTCACCGGAGGTCTGCTCGGCGAGCGCTGGCACGCCCACGACCATGTTGCGCTGGAGTAGCGCCATTTGTGCTAGGGTCGGCAAAATCTGAATGTTGTATTCGTATCCGCCGCCTCGTCCAGTTCGCGAACGGACATAGGCGGGGTGCTGATCCCAACCGAGTCTCTTAGCCATCAACTGAATGGCGCGTTCCGTTCGAGGGAAATCCGGCAGCTTAGCTGCGGCGATCTCGGCAGCCGTCATCCAGGCGCTCATGAGCCGCTCCTCAGCCGGGCGGCGAGGGCGTGTTTTCGCGCAACGAGGTCGCGTTCTTTTTCTTCGATCAGATGCATTTCGATGATGTCTGCGTATTTCTTCGGAACAGCGACGTAGTCGAGCTGCGCAGGGATGAATCCGAGTAGGTCTTTCGCCTTCAACACCTTCACAAGGGAGACAAAGGCGTCGGTCGGGATGCGATGCCCGGTGGCGGCCTCAGAGGCCCACTTGTTGAGCATGTCCTCAGAGATGGAACGCTCAAGATCCAGGGACATCGCCGCGGCTACCTGACTGCGAGTGACGCCACACTCATCGGTCGCATCCCTGAGAGCCTGACCAACCAATCGAGCAATTTGATTTGCCATGGAGCCGCGGCCAGCGACGCGCGGTTCATAGCCTGCAGCCACCTGGGGCGGCGCCCAAGCAAGCAGGTCCATGGTGCGATCGTCGCGGCGGACCATGGTTTCAGGCCTTCCGGCTCGCGACCCACTGCAGGATCGCGTCTTCGTGGAGGGTGAAGAACTGATGCTGATCGGCTGATGGCAGCCGGGCAAAGCGCTCGCTCATCCGCTCCCAGACCGCAGCCGGCTGCTCTGGTGCCAGGTTGTCGATGATGCCGATAGCATCAGCGACGGAGACAGCGCCGTCGAGCAACTTGTCGATGATGAGCGCCTGGCGTGCCGAGGGCTCCTCGCAGAGCGCCAGCAACTCGGTCTGGTTGTCAGCGATGGAAAGCAGGCTGATGCGCTGGCGGGCATGTTCGCCAAGGCGGGCAATCTTGAGTGAGCGGAACACCGCCGCCTTGGAGAGGCGGAGTGCCTTCTGAGCCGCGACCGTGAAGTTGTCGGCAAAGACCGAGCTGAGTGCGTCCAACTGCGCATCGTCGATCAAAGTTTCAGACTTGAGACTTTGCTTCCCGCGACGGTCACCGCCGCGCTTAACCTCGCCATTGACCGCCTCGAAAATCTCGCGCCAAGCGGCGACGTCGAACGCTCGGTCCAACACACTCAGCTCGCGGCGCATGAAGTTTTCGACGATCTCGGCCAGCTTGACCTGCGCGGCGCTTATGAACTCGCCGGGCTGGCGCACAATCGCCCTGATTGATGTCCATTCCGCTACCTTCGCCGCGTCCAAACGGTGTGCCCCATAGACCAACTGGAAGCGGTCGCCGCGCTGGATCAATTCGATGGCGGTCTGTTGCCCGCGGAGACGGAAGTCGGCGGCAAGGGTCGACACCCAGTCCGGATCGAGGACGCGGCGCCCCTCAGGGACGTCAATCAGCAAGGTGTCAATATGGCGCACGTCGTCACCCGGCCGCGCCGCGCCGGTGGTCAAGTCGATAGTCATGGATGGCTCACGAGGAAGAGAACAATCGGTGCAAGGATCACGGCGGCGGCAACTGCGCCGTAAGCGAGGTTGTCCAGCGGAGAGAAGCCGCGGACGACAACATGGTGGTCGCCATTACGCTCGGTCCACTCAGGGCGGCGCATGGCTTTGTCAGCGACAGAGGCGAGGACTGACAGGATCATCGTCCGGCGCCCTGTGAGTTGTCAGAACGTTCGTGCTGCTTTTGACTGGCGGAGGAACCGTCGTTGCGGATAGCTTGCTCCTCACGATGACGGCCGCGGGAATAGCTGTTCGGAAAAAGGAGACGGAAGGGCAGCTTGAGAGCAGTGGCAATCGCTTCTGCACCCTTACGATTGACGCCTAGGAGCCCTTGGCGGCATGCGCTCTCCGATAAACCGGCGTCCACCGCTATTCCCGTAAGGGTCATGCCGCGACGGCGCACTTCCGCGCTAATCGCGAAGCGGTCCCAGGCAGTCTTGATAGTAGGTTCTTTTGACATGGCGTCCGCGCGAAATTTCGACTCTTGATGTGCCAAACGATAACGAATGTCAGCACTATCGTTCGAAATATCGCGCTTCTCAAGCGAAATATCGCGCTATGCGGGGCATTTCGGGGCTGAGCATGCTGTCTTGCGGCGCGAAATGTCGCTCATGTCATTGAATTTGAAGCAGTATTTCGCGTGTTGGGGTCCCTTGTCGTTCCCCGAAACGAATTTCGGAGTTACCAATGACTGACACAGGATTTCGCACTAGGCTCAAGGAGGCCATGGACGGCCGTTCTCCCACTGCGTTCGCAAAGCTGATCGAGATTCCCCCAAGTACCCTTAGGTCATACCTGGACGAAGACAGTCACAGTTCGCCCAGCTTGGAAAATGCGACCCGTATTGCCGAAGGGCTGGGCGTTTCATTGAGGTGGCTGGCCACTGGAGCAGGGCACAGAACTGAGCCCGGGCTGAGGGCCATAGACGACCACAACCCCGTTCAGGTTTTACATGGCGCTGATGTCGGCGAGGAAATGAGGCAGTTTACGCTCGTTCCACGATATGACGTGTCCGCCTCGGCAGGCTTTGGCCTCTCGGCATTGGCCGAAGAAGTTGCTGAGCACCTAGCTTTCAGGACAGAGTGGCTGCACGACATGGGACTTTCGCCCGCGTTTGTGGGGCTGGTCACTTGCCGGGGAAATAGTCAGGACCCAGTTATCAAAGACGGCGCTATCATGCTTGTGGACATGCGCCCCGATCAGCTGATCCGGTCGGGTTGCTTCTACATCATCGTCCTTGACGGGGACGTCCTGGTAAAGCTGATAAACCGCCGAGTTGATGGAACCATCGAACTAAAGTCAATTAATCCCGAGTACCCCACCGAAGTGATTGATATCCAACAACTAGACCGTCTTCGAATTCCCGGTCAGGTTGTGTGGGCCGGACAGAAACTGTAGGTGATGATGCGCCCCGTATTTTTATTCTCATTGTTTTGCGCGTTCGCGATAGTGGGTGCGGCCTCCGCGTCGGAGTGCGGCTCGCGAGGAAATGGTGACCTGCTGACCTTGGAAGAGTGGTCAGCCGAGGCCGATGCATTCGGCGCCAATGTATTGCTGAGGCTGACCAATCAAGGGCCTGCCGCCATCCGCATGGTGGACGCGACGGTCGGCTTCGAGGATCAGCTTGGTGCAGAGGTAGGTATCTGGGCGTTGGACCGCGACATCAGTATCCCGCCGGGGGAGTCTGTAGAGACGCGGATTAGCACGTTCGAAGCCCGACTGGCGAATGGTGCGCGGTTATCCATGATAGGCACTGTTTGCGTTCATGCGGCGGTTTTCGGGGACGGTACCAAGGTCGTCTACTAGTGGCGGCAAATGCCATTTGAACTTGCGCGGCGCTCTCGGGCGCCGTTTCTGTTTTCGGCGCTTTGAAAGCCCGTTTTATCCCGGTTTTTGGGCCATTTTCCCGATTGATCCCATTGAATCCCGCTTAATCCCGGATATCGCTGGGCAATGCCATGTGATGTTGCGCATTACAGCAGGGCCGGGCGGAATGGCCGGTGAAGGGGGGCGCCTCTTCGGGTGGGGATGTGAAATGCGGCAGCCGCGCCTGAAAGAATGGTAGCGCCTGAACCGGACCCACTGAAAACTCCGGATCCGTGACGGGCGGCCTTTGGCTCGCTCTACCCTAGTCCAGAAGGGCCAATGGCCGCCCGTTACCCGTGTCCCCGTGAGGCCCCAAAGGCCGGGCGGCGTTTTGGCACGTCTGCCCCTCCGTGGCGCATGCGCAGCTCACCAAGAATTCGAACCAAGCCAACGCTGGCGGCGTCGTTGCCGGCGACGTAGAGCGGATCGGCGGAATCAAGCTCAAGGCCCCATCCGCGACTGAAAACCCCGCCTTGCAAGCGCCACCGTGGAGAGGCAAGAGTAGCGCCATGCGCATCCTCTTCGCCGTGGCCCTCGCTGCCCTCACCATCACCCCGGCTCTCGCCGAACCCACCGCCCGCGTCTCCGGCGGCAATATCGCCGTGCGCACGGGCCCGGGCTCGTTCTATCCCGTCGTCGCCCGCATTCCGAACGGCACCAATGTGACCCTGGAATATTGCACCCGCGACGACCGCTGGTGCTTCGTCACCGACACGGGCTGGGTCGATGCCTCCTGGCTGGTCGGCTGGTCGGCAAAAATGCGCGTCACCCCGCCCGACTTTTCCGGACCAGGCTGGTAAACCACCCCATGTCAGACAATCTTGCCCGCCACTTTCTCCTCCGCGAGGACGTGACCTTTCTCAACCACGGCTCCTTCGGCGCCTGCCCTCGCCCGGTGTTTGAAGCCTACCAGGCCTGGCAGCTCGAACTCGAGCGCGAGCCGGTCGAATTTTTGGGCCGCAGGCTGACCGAAAACATGCGCCTGCCCCGCGAAATCCTCGCGGCGGAGCTTGGGACCACCGCCGAAAATATCGTCGGCGTTACCAATTCGACCACCGGCCTCAACATCGTTGCTCAGTCACTGGACCTGAAGCCGGGCGATCAGATCCTCACCACCGATCACGAATATTCGGCGCTTGAGAAAACCTGGGCCTATGTCGCCCGCAGAACCGGCGCCGAAATCGTCGTCGCCAAAATCCCCACACCGCTTGAAACCGAAGCGCAGTTCACCGACGCACTGATCGCGTCCATGACCGAGCGCACCCGCGTGCTGTTCCTCAGCCACATCACCTCGGCCACCGCCCTCGTCTTCCCGATCAAGCGCGCCATTGCCGAAGCCCGTCACCGCGGCATCATCTCCGTCATCGACGGCGCCCACGCGCCCGGCCACATCCCCCTGGCGCTCGATACACTCGGGGCCGATTTTTACGCCGGCAATTGCCACAAGTGGATGATGGCCCCCAAGGGCTCGGCGTTCCTTCACGCGCGCCCGGAGGTCCAAAGCCTGCTCAATCCGCTGGTGATCAGCCATGGCTGGACCGCGCAGTCGAAGGAGCCGGGCGCCCAGGGCGCCTTCGGCAACTCGCCTTTCGTCGACGAGATCGAGATGCAGGGCACCCGCGACCCCGCCCCCTGGCTCGCCGTTCCGGCGGCGCTTAAATTCCGCGCCGAGAATGATTGGTGGGCCATTACCGAACATTGCAGCGCCCTTGCCCGCGAAACTGCGGATCGCGTCGCCGCAATGACCGGCCTGCCCCCGCTCAGCGCCGAAGCTTTCCGTGCTCCGCAAATGGCGGCCATGCCAATCCCGGAATGCAACCCGCCGGAGGTCCACAAGACCCTCTTCGAGCGCTACGGCATCGAGCCCGAGCAGTACCCGGATGTC
>NZ_JAFKHD010000226.1 GCF_017307565.1 Devosia sp. | reverse complement strand
ACCAGCGGTGAACAGCGGCTTTCCAATTTTCTGCTCTGGCAGTCTGCCTACTCTGAACTCGTATTCGTGCCCGAAAACTGGCCGGACTTCGACGAGGCCAGCTTCCTCAGGGTGTTGGAAGCCTATTCTCTGCGCGATCGGCGCTATGGCGGTTTGGGCGCAACCGGCAGTTGATGGAGCCTCGTGAACCAGCGGCGAAACCGACTGTCACCCAACGTCGCAATTGGGCCGATGTCGGCCCGCGCTTTATTTCCGCAATGGTGCTCATCGCCATAACGGCGACTGCGCTTTATCTTGGCAGCTACTTTTTCTCGGGTGTCGTAGGGGCCGTCTATGCGGGCGCGTACCGCGAATGGGAGACCATGGTTTCGCGGGCGCCCCTGACCGTTCCTGGCATGGCGCTGATTGGCCTTGTGGGCCTATCTGGGCTGGTCTTTCCGCTCCTGGGCATCTGGGGGCTCGCCGCGACTATTCTGGCCGCCTGTGTGCTGGCCGTCTTCATGGGGCGTGAGCTCGTTGCCTGGCGGATTGCCGGCCTCGTCCTGTTCGGCCTTCTGATTCTGTCGGCTGTCCTGATGCGGGGGGACGGTTACGTCGGCATATGGGCAGGCATATTCCTCGGCACAGTGGTCTGGATGACTGATTCTGCCGCCTTCTTCACGGGCCGCCAGATTGGCGGCGAGAAGCTGGCGCCTGGTATCTCTCCTTCCAAGACCTGGTCCGGTGCTCTGGGAGGGCTGGCGCTAGGGGCAGGGGCGGGCCTCGTGGTCTGGATCGTGCTGACAGATTCACCCTGGTGGATCGGGCTTTTGATCTCGATTTCGATCAGCATTCTTGGCCAGCTGGGCGATCTCAGCGAAAGCGCCGTAAAACGCCACTTCCGGATCAAGGATAGCGGCGACATTATCCCCGGCCACGGCGGCTTGATGGACCGGCTCGACAGCCTCACATTCGGCATCATTCTGGTCTTGATCATCGGGGCTCTGCACGGCGGAATCGGTTCGGTGGCCGAGGGCCTGCTCTATTGGTGACGACCGCCTCGGCAGCTAGGCTGCCTCAGCTGGGAAATGACGATGTTTGAATATGTTGCCTGGCTCTTGTCCTATGTCATTCCGTTTCTGGCGGTTCTGACGGTCATCGTCTTTGTTCATGAGATGGGCCACTACCTTGTGGCGCGCTGGAATGGCGTGGCCATACAGGCCTTTTCCATCGGCTTTGGCCGCGAGCTGATTGGCTGGAACGACAAGCACGGCACCCGCTGGAAAATTTCGGCGATTCCCCTCGGTGGTTACGTCCGCTTTGCCGGCGACATGAATGCCTCAAGCATGCCGGATCCAGACGCGCCTGAGCTCCAGGACCCCGAGCTGGCTCCGCGGCTTTTCGTCAACAAGTCGGTCTGGCAACGCATCGCCATCGTGGCTGCCGGCCCCATCGCCAATGTGCTGCTGACGTTCCTTATTCTTTATGCGCTGCTGCTCGGTTACGGCCGCTACACCGTGCCGGCCGTCATTGGCGAAGTCATCGCGGGATCAGTCGCAGAATCAGCCGGATTCGAGCCCGGCGACAGGATCTTGTCGGTAGACGGCTACGCCGTGCGCGGCTTTGAGGACTTCCAGCGCTATGTCGCAACCAGCCCCGCTCGGGAAGTTGCGATCGAGATCGAGCGCGGCGCCTCCAAGCAGACACTCAAGCTGACACCCGAACCCGTCGTGATTCAGGACCGTTTCGGCAACGATCAGCGGATTGGCCGTATCGGGGTAAGCCGCGACATCGAACAGGCCGATGTTGAGCTTTACCGTCCCGGCCCGATCGAAGCGGTTGGCATGACCGTGGAAGAAATCCGCTTCATCATCCAGCGAACAGGGGCGTTCCTGGGCGATTTCTTTGTTGGCAAAGGGGATGTCCAGCAGCTGAGCGGCCCGGTGAAAGTGGCCAAGGTTTCAGGAGAAGTGGCCACTCTTGGGGTCATTGCGCTCATCAATCTGATGGCGCTGCTTTCTCTCAACATTGGGATATTCAATCTTTTGCCTGTTCCCATGCTCGACGGCGGCCATCTCTTGTATTATTTCATCGAGGCCGTTCGCGGACGTCCTCTCAGCATGCGCGTGCAGGAGATGGGGTTTCGCTTCGGATTCGCGCTGGTACTGGCGCTGATGGTCTTTACGCTGTTCAACGACACCGTCTTTGACCATTTCGGTATCCTGCGCTAAGTCATGGTTAACCTTGGTTCGCAAGGTGTTGCACGAATACACGCGCGCCAATGAATTGCTAACTGCGTCCGGGCTTACCGCTTGTCCGTGGTTAAAAAAACAGTAAAACACTCCAATGGAGTTAGCTTGGGGGAGCGGCGTATGACGATTCTCCGGGCAGGTCGCAGAAGGCAATAACAATATGATTAACCCCACCAAGCTGATGCGTGGCGCTGTCTCAGTGATCGCGATCATGGGTGCTAGTCCCATGGTTGGAGCCGGGATCCCGGTGCTGGGCGTGGTTGCTGCGCAGGCTCAGGAGCAGTTGGTCGGTTCGGTCCTCTTCGAAGGCAACCGCCGCTTCTCTGATGCCCAGCTCCTGGCGATGGTCGATGTTTCTGCCTCCGGCATTTACACGGCACAGCGCGTTGCGGCTGACGTTGAGAGCATCCGTCAGGCATACGATCGCGATGGCTTCCTGGGCGTGGCGGTGACGTCGCGGACCGAGGCTACCGCTGACGGTCGCGTCCGCGTAGTTTTCCAGGTCAATGAAGGTGAGCGCGCTGGTATCGCTGCGATCAACTTCACTGGCAATAATGCAATCAATGGTGGCAACCTCAAGGGTGCCATGCTCACGAAGGAAACCGGCATTCTCAGCTGGCTCCTGCGTGACGATACCTATGACGAGCAAAAGCTTGCAGTCGACCGCGAGCGCATTCGCCTCTACTACGCCAACCGCGGCTATCCCGATGCGCAGGTCACGTCTGTCGCCGAGTACGATGCGGCGCGGAATGCGTACTTCGTCAACTTCACCATCAACGAAGGCCAGCGCTACCAGTTTGGTAATGTCGGCATCGAGACCAGCATCAATGGTCTGAACACCGATGTGCTGCGCTCGACTGTCCAGACGGGCAAGGGGAACCAGTACTCGGTTTCCAACCTGCAGAAGACCATCGAGAACATGGCTTACGAAGCCACTGCTCAGGGGTATTCTTTCGCTGACGTCCGTGCTCGCCTCGATCGCGATGTCGCCTCCGGCACGTTCAACGTCACCTATCTGGTAGATGAAGGCGCTCGTATCTATGTCGAGCGCATCAACATCACCGGCAACACCAAGACCCGCGACTTCGTTATTCGTCGCGAACTGGCTTTCGGTGAAGGTGATCCGTTCAACCGCTCCATGGTGATCCGTGGCCGTGACTCCATCCAGGGTCTGGGCTACTTCTCCAAGGTTGAAGTCACCACCGCCCCGGGCTCTTCGCCCGACAAGGTTGTGCTGAACATCAACGTTGCCGAATCCTCGACCGGTGAATACGGCGCCAGCGCCGGCTATTCGACCAGCGACGGCATTTTGGGCGAAGTCTCCCTGACCGAGCGCAATTTCCTCGGTCGTGGCCAGTATCTGCGCGCTGCCATCGGCGCGACGCAGTCCGGCCGCACCTTCGACTTCTCCTTCACCGAGCCGCGCTTCATGGGGCTCAAGGTGTCGGCTGGTCTTGATGCCTATCACCGCATTTCCGATGAGACATCTGCGAGCTTCTATGGCTCTCAGTCGACCGGCGGGCAGGTTCGTTTCGGCATGCCGATCACGAGCGCGCTCAATGCGACCGTGTTCGGTGGCTACGAGCGCAAGACCATCAAAGATACTGATAACCCGAAATCTGCCTTGGTCACTGACGGCCAGGAATTCAACAAGGCCTTTGTCGGCTATACGTTGACATGGAATGGCTTGGACGATGTCAAGAAGCCAACGCAGGGGCTCTATGCGACCTTTACCCAGCAGTATATCGGCTGGGACCACAATCTGCTGAAGTCCGAAGCGCGCGGCCGTTACTTCATGCCGCTTCTCGAAGACAGCGGTATCGTGGCCAGCGTTCGTGGTCAGGCTGGTATCGTGAATAGCCTCGACGGTGGTTCTGTCCATGCGGTCGAATCCTTCTCGGCTGGTCCGAACCTCATCCGCGGCTTCGAAGGTCGTGGCGTTGGTCCGCGTCTAGCGTCCGGCGAATACCTCGGTTCGACGATGTATGCAGGCGTGTCTGCGGAAATTCAGTTCCCCATTCCAGCCCTTCCGGAAAGCTATGGCCTGAGCGGTGCGCTTTGGGCTGATGCTGCCTGGATCGACGGTCTGCCGGGCACCGGTACTGGCGCGCTCGATCCTGCGAGCCAGGATACGCCGCTCCGTACGTCGATCGGTGCCTCGCTGATCTGGGACTCTCCGTTTGGTCCGCTGCGGGGCGACGTTTCCCACGTTATCAACAAGTCGACGGCAGACCGTACACAGGTCTTCCAGATCACCCTTCAGACCTTGCTCTAGTACGAGCAACGTGGAAGAAGTCATCGAGCCGCGGGGCGGTAGCACCGCGGCTCTTTCTTTTGAAGTGATCTCATGGTCGATACCCGATTTCACCGATTTGCCGGACCTATTTCTGTTGGCGCATTGCTGACTGAACTCGGACATGGCGAATTGGTCTCAAGCCTTGCCGATCCCAATCGCCTTGTAGGCGGCGTCTCGGAACTCGAACTGGCAGGGCCGGACGATATTGCGCTGGCAGCGCAGTCTGCCTACGCCGATGACCTGAAGCGAACCGGTGCCGGTTTTGCCATCGTCAGTCCGGCGCTGCAGGCAAAGGTACCCGCAAACACCCAGGCTGTTGTCGCGCCGCGCGCGCACGTGCTGTTTGCCCAAATTCTTGACCGCCTCTACCCGGCAAGCACCAAGACGATCATTGCCGGTGGCAGGGACGATCTTGGTCCGCCGGTTTTCGAGCGCGATGTGACCATCGGCTCCAATGTCGTTGTCGGCAACGGCGTCGAAATTGGTCGGGGCACCATCATCGGTGCCAATACCGTCATCGGCCCCGGCGTCACTATCGGTCGGAACTGCGTTATCGCGGCCAACTGCACCATAGATTGCGCACATCTCGGAAATGAGGTCGTGTTGCATTCTGGCGTTCGCGTCGGGACGGAAGGCTTTGGATGGCTCGACCACGGTCAGGGCAATCGCAAGATTCCGCAGCTCGGCCGCGTGATAATTCAAGACCGCGTCGAAATCGGCGCCAACAGCACCGTCGATCGCGGCGCTCTTGGTGATACCGTGATCGGCGAGGGGACCAAGGTCGATAATCTGGTTCAGATCGGCCACAATTGCCGTATCGGTCGCAATTGTCTTATTGCTGGTATGAGCGGTCTGTCTGGGTCGACGATCCTGGAAGACGGTGTGTTGCTGGGCGGAGGCGTGGGCACCTCCGGCCATCTCAAGATCGGGGCAGGGACTGTCGTCTACGGTCGTGCCGCCGTGACCAAGGACTGGCCTGCGGGTTCCAAGCTCGGTGGGGCTCCGGCTCAGGACTTGATGGATTTTTGGCGAGAACTCGCCACGTTGAGGAAATTGACCAAAGGGGACAGGCGGGGATGACGGATACGGTTAGCGCGACGACTGAACTCGATGCGATGAGCATCACGGATATCCTTGCGGCTTTGCCGCATCGTTATCCCATGCTGATGATTGACCGCATCGTAGATATCAAGGGCGACGATTCTGCGGTCGGCATCAAGAACGTCACGTTCAACGAGCCAATCTTCCAGGGCCATTTCCCAAACAACCCGATCTTCCCGGGCGTGCTAATCCTCGAGGGCATGGCACAGACTGCCGGTGCCATCGTCATCAAGTATGACGCGTCAGGCGACAGCAAGAGCATTGTCATGCTGCTAGGCATCGATAGTGCGCGCTTCCGCAAACCGGCCGGCCCTGGCGATACGATCGAGTACCATATTTCCAAGCTGCACCGTCGTCGCACCGTTGGCCGCTATCGCGCCGAAGCCAAGGTTGATGGTGTCGTTATTGCCGAAGCTGAACTTACTGCCATGATTGTCGAGGCGACCGAGTGACTGACATTGACGTCCATCCGACAGCGATTGTCGCAAGCGGTGCCAAGCTCGGAAAAGGCGTCAAGGTCGGCCCATTCTGCATTGTCGGCGACGATGTCGTCCTGAACGACAATGTCGAACTGATTTCTCACGCCGTCGTCGAAGGACGAACGACTGTAGGCGCTGGTACGAAGATTTTTCCCTTCGCCTCCGTCGGGCACCAGCCGCAAGACCTGAAGTTCCACGGTGAAGAGTCGCGCGTGGAAATCGGCGAACGCTGCACCATTCGAGAGTCGGTGACTATCAATCCCGGTACCGAAGGTGGCGGGATGGTGACCAAGGTTGGCAACGATTGCTTGCTGATGGCATGTTCACACGTGGCGCACGACGCAACGATAGGCAACAACGTCGTCCTTGCGAACTATGTCGGCATCGCCGGCCATGCGATTATCGGGGACTACGTTCGCTTCGGCGGACTGTGCGGCGTTCACCAGTTCGTCCGCATCGGTGCGCATGCCTTTATCGGCGCTCAGAGTATGATCGATGCCGACGTCATCCCCTACGGCATGGCGCTCGGTAACCGTGCGCGCCTGGCGGGCCTCAATCTGGTTGGCCTGAAGCGCTCTGGCTTCGAACGCGATGCGATACATTCGCTGCGCGCGGCCTATCGCATGATCTTTTCCAACGAAGGGACGCTTCGTGAGCGCGTCGACGACGCGGCCGTCATGTTCAAGGACGCCACCCTGGTGCAGGACGTCGTGTCGTTCATCACGGGCGCCAAGGATCGTCCTCTGTGCCTGCCGCGCCCCGAAGCGGACGAGGAATAAGTGACCTCCGCCCTTCGGCTCTTCGTTCTTGCGGGCGAACCATCGGGCGACCGGATAGCGGCGGACCTGGTGCGTCGTCTGCGTGAGCGAAACCCGGTGGAGGTGAGTGGCGTCGGCGGGGAAGCCTTGGCGGCTTCCGGCCTGAAGTCGCTCTTCGACATGAACGAGCTCTCGGTTATGGGCTGGGCGGATGTCCTGCCTCGCCTGCCGAAGCTGCTTTGGCGTTCGCGCCAGGTGGCCCGCCACATCGTTAAGGCACGGCCAGATGTCGTGGTCCTGGTGGATTCCCAGGTGTTTTCCGAGATCGTGGCCAAACAGGTCTACAAGGCCGCTCCCGATATTCCCGTCCTGCTTTGCGTCGCACCTGCGGCGTGGGCCTGGAAGCCCGAAAGAGCGCAGCACCTCAATCCGCATTTTCGCGAGGTCATGGCTGTTTTGCCGTTTGAGCCAGCCTTCATGCGCGGCGCCGGCGGCCCGGAAACACATTATGTCGGCCATCCGGCGGTCAATGCGCTGTCGTTTCGAGCGGACATTCCGGAGCATGGGCCGGTTCTACTACTGCCCGGCAGCCGGGATGGCGAACTAAGGCGTCACTTGCCGCTGATGCAGGAAATCGCCCAGAAGCTCTCCTCGCATCCGCGCGTCACCGGCTTCATCCTGCCGACGCCACGCCGTCTTGAAGCATCGCTGAAGGAGCGCGTGGCCGATTGGCCCGTCGATATCCAAGTGGTCAGCGGCGAAGAGCGCAAGGCCTCGGCCATGTCCGCAGCCATCGCGGCCGTTGCGGTGACTGGCACTGTCACTCTTGAGCTGGCCCTGGCCGGCGTGCCCATGGTGACCACCTATGTGGCTGACAAAGGCCAAGCCAAGCGCTGGTTCAAGTACAAGGTGAAATTCGCTTCGCTGCCCAACATCATTCTCGGTCAGGCGTTGGTGCCCGAGATCCTTCAGTTGGAGCCCGATCCAGATGCTCTCGTGGCCGCAGCCAAGGCGCTGCTCGATGGATCGGAAGCCGCTGACGCACAGGTCGCCGGGTTCGCAACCATAAGTCGTCTGATGGAAGCGGGCACTCCGGAGGACCCGCGGGTCGATCCAGCCGAGCGCGTGCTGAACTACTGGCCTTCCAAATAGCAATGACCCCGCCGAAGCGGGGTCATTTTCGTTTCAGGCTTAGCGGCCGCTGATGGGAGCATAGTCCCGGGCGACGGAGCCGTTATAGAGCTGGCGCGGGCGGCCAATCTTCTTCTGCGGATCGC
>NZ_JAFKHD010000225.1 GCF_017307565.1 Devosia sp. | reverse complement strand
GGTAGCCCAGACCGCGCACGGTCTGAATGCAATCGTCGGGCAGCTTCTTGCGCAGGCGCCCCACAAAGACCTCGATCGTATTGCTGTCGCGGTCAAAATCCTGATCGTAGAGATGTTCGGTAAGTTCGGTGCGCGACACCACCTTGCCCTTGTGGTGCATGAGGTAGCTCAGGAGCCGCAATTCGTGGCTCGTCAGCTTGATGGCCTGCCCGTCCACCGTCACCCGACCCGAACGCGCATCGAGCCGCACCGGCCCGGCGGTGATTTCGTTGCTGGCATGGCCCGCCGCCCGGCGCACCAGAGCGCGCAGCCGCGCCAGAACCTCTTCCATGTGGAAAGGCTTTGCCACGTAGTCGTCGGCGCCGGCATCAATGCCCTGCACCTTGTCGCTCCAGCGATCGCGCGCCGTCAGCAGCAGCACCGGCAGGGTTTTCCCCGCCCGCCGCCATTCTTCAAGCACCGAAAGTCCATCCATCCGCGGCAGGCCGATATCGAGCACCACCGCGTCATAGGGTTCGGTATCGCCCAGGAAATGCCCCTCTTCCCCGTCGAAAGCCACGTCGACGACATAGCCTGCTTCGGTCAGAGCTTCCTTGAGCTGCCTGTTGAGATTGGTATCGTCTTCGACAACCAGAATACGCATGCCTGCCCCCGCCGCTCAGTGACTATTGCGCGTTCAATACCAAATTCTGCGCCTGGCCGTCCGGCGTCAAGACACCAATGATGTAAACCAAGCGTCCGCCCTGGTCGCACACCTGAACATTGAGGACTTCTGCTTTGGAATCAACGCCGGCCGAAGCCAGCACCGCATCGAGCGACATGATCTGGCCGGAAGTCACAGCTTCCTGGATCTGTCGCCGATCAAGGCAGGCCTGGGCCTGGCTCGATCCAGTCCCGGCAAGGGCAAGAGCGAGCGCCAGGGCGATGGCAGCAGCGGCGGAGGGTTTGGGGGCTATCGTTTTCATAGGGGCAAACTAGCGGGGCCTTACTGAATGGGACATGAATAAGGCAATTCATGTTGCCATGCATTGTTCCCCATTTGCGGAAGGGTCTCTACCCGCCAAAGGAATCACCGGCCCGGCCTTATCCCGCCTCCCCCTTCAGCCCCTTGCGCAGGAAGATGATGGCCAGCGCTTCGAGGATGAGGCTGCCCGCCGAGCCGCCGTCGAGCGTCGGCAGTTCCACGCCCAGCACCTGCGCCACGCCCGCCAGCAGCATGAAGGCCGCCACGATATAGGTCCGATAGCCCACAAGAGCAGTCATGATCGTTCTCCGTTGCATGGATGAAGGAATTTTGACCTCGGCGAGGGCGGCCGCGCGGATTTCGGCAACCCTGCGCGTCCAGCCCCGGCCGAAAACCGAAAAGCTCGCGAGCCCCCTCAAAAAGCTCAACCGCTTGTCGCACAGCCCATTGATCGCGCGTTTCGCGTCTGCCGCCTGGGCCGCCGCCAGCGTCACGGGTCCTACCGCGCCATCGGCTGCCACCCCGAGCGCCGCTTGCAGCACCCGAACGGCCCGATCCGGCCCCGAATTCACGGCGAAATCGAACAGCGCCAGGTCGATGCCCCTCGGCATGCTCCCGGCGCTGCAGGTGTTCCAGTAATTGGCCCGATAGATCAGCGCCGCCTCGCCGCGCGTCAGCGCCTGCACCTCGGCGTTGGGCAGTGCCGTCCAGGGCGACACCTTTCGCCAGCGCGCCAGTGTCTTGCGGGTGATACCCAAATTGGTAGCGCCACCGGGATCATCGGGATGATCGACGTAGCCGCCCTCATGCCGCAGCACTTCGCCGAGGCATTTTTCGAACCGTTCGTCATTCGCCATAGCGAGCCCTCGCCACATGCCCGGCCCCCAGGGCCGCGCTGACCTGCACCACCGAAAAATCGAAGCCGGTTGCCGGGCCACCGAAATCCGCCCCCTGCTCGGCCAGTCCATAGCTGGCCACAGGCGCAGTGACCTCGATGCTCCGCTTGAGCGTCACGCCGTCAAAAATGGACAATCGGTAGCGCTCCGGCGCGACTTCCAGGGCCGGCTCCGCCGCGCCCCAGGCGTCGTCTTCTGCCCGGCTACGACGCATCCATGAGAAAGCGATATCGCCGGCCCCTAGGCGCCTCGCCTGCAGATGCACCGGCGCCAGCGGCAAACCCGGCGCTACTGTCGTCGTCGCCGTCAACACCTGCCCGACGAGATCGGAGGACCCTGCATAGGCCCTGATCGTCCGCTCCTCACCGAGGCGCCCCACCTCGACCGGCACGACGCCAACCCGCCCATCGAGCACGACCACGCGCCGTCCCGCCGAGACCGCCCCCATGGCCCAGTCGGTCCCCTCAAGTCCGCGCAAGAGTTGCGTCAGCCGATAGCGTCCCGCCTCGATAAGCTCAGCCCTTGCAAAGCCGATCACCTCCCAGGCGCCTCCGTCGGTCTCCACCGCCAGCCGGTTGCTCCCTGCCAGCACCGCCTCTCCGGCCCCATCGGCAATATGCCCGCCATAGAGCCGAATACTCAGGTCAGATCGGCGATCCCAGACTGCCCTCGGCCCGGCATCGATGCCCTCGACCACCTCGCCCAATACCGCCGGCCGCGTGAGATCGAGCAATGCCGCTCCCGTCGCCGTATCGACCAGGCGCACCGCCCCCGGCCATGGTTTGGCATAGGCGCCAAACACCAGTCGGCTTCTCGCCGGTTCACTCGGCAGCGGCGGCAGATGCGCCGCGAGAACCACCGGCGTCACCGCCAGCCCCTCGACAGGCGCCGAAGCCGGCGCACGATCGACACCCGTTGCCGCGGCCAGTCCCGCAGCCACACTGCGCGCCGTCACCCGACGCACGGCGCCATCGCGAATTTCGGTGACTTCAAACGGCCCATCGCCATCCACTGAAACCCGGTCCCCCGGCTCCAGCGCCAACCGGTTGGGTGGCAGCGAAAACTCCACCGTATCCACCGCCGCGGCCCGATCATCGAGCAGTCGTTCCGCCGCCAGCCGCGCCGCTGCCCCATCGAGCACCATGTCGACACTGTCGCTGACGAGCTGCCCTGCCCCCGGCCGCACCGCGGTCGCCGAGGCCGTCAGATAGTCCCGCCCCTTGTCGATATGGCTCAGCGCCAGCCGCCCCGGCCGCTCCACCGCCGCCGCGCGGCGCTTGGACAACACCGCGCCATCACCTTGCGCCAGCTCTTCCCGGTCAAACGGCATGGTCGTGCCACCCCGCGCCGAAATCGCGGTGAGCACGCCATTGCGCGCCACCAGCCGCTGGCCGGTAATATCGAGCAAGGGCTCCAGCGCATCCCGCGCCGTGCTTGGTGTCGAGAGAATGACCCCGCCCACCATCGGCTCCGAGGCGCCCGCTCGTACCGTCGCCCCGTGTTCCGCCGCGATAGCGGAGGCCAGTTCGTCATTGCTCATGCCACCCAGTCGACCGGTCAGCCAATGCCCTGTCGCGTGGTTGCCGCCATCGGCCCAAACGTCAGTCCGCGCCGGAAAGGCCGGAAACGGCCGCGCATCCCAGGTCCAGCAATAGATCCGCTCGGGATCGACCATCCCCGCCGGGTTCTTCGCCGGGCTCCGCCAATGCCGATAATGCGCACGCAAAAACTGCCGCTGGATCAGCGGATCCGAAAGCCCGCTGGAAAAGTAAGGTCGCCCACCCTCAGAACTCTTCGCGTCGCCGAAAATATTGGGCTGGTTGGCGCCCTTGTCGACCGCGGCACACCCGAGCTCTGTAAGCCAGATTGGTTTCGAACCCGGCACCCAGGCGGTCGCCGAACCGGCGCGAACGCCGCCCGGCCGGTCATAGTGATACTGGCCCCAGAAGGCCAAAATGTCCTTGTAGCGCCAGATCCAGTGCTCGCCATGCGCCCCATCGGCAATCGGCGTGCGCACCTGCGCGACGCGAGCTGCATCGCTCGCATAGTACCAGTCGAACCCCTCGCCCCCGGCAATGTTGCCGCCGAGATAATCTAGGCTATGCGTGCTCTCCGCCGCAGCATCGAGATGTCCCTCGCCATCGCGCCAGTCGGCCGCCGGCATGTAGCAGTCGATCGCCACGGCATTGATATTAGGCGAGGCCCAGAGCGGATCGAGGTGAAAGAACTTTTGGCCGCCACCCGGCTGATAGCCCGAATACTCGCTCCAATCCGCTGCATAGCTGAGCTTCGTCGATGACCCGACAATAGCCCGCACATCCGCCGCCAGTGCCACCAGTGCCGAAACGAAGGGAAACGAATTCCCCGCGCCACGCACCGTCGTCAGCCCACGCATTTCCGAGCCGATGAGCAGGGTCTCGACACCTGTCTCAGCCGCCATCTGCGCATAGTGCATGATCATCGCCCGGTAGCCCAGCAGGAACGCCGCCACCTGGCTCGCCGCCGTCGCCGTCCCGTCAGGCGATCCCGCCACGCCGGCCGCCGGATGACAGGTGATCCGCCCGCGCCAGGGATAGCTCGCCTGTTGGGCGCCGCCGTAGGGGTCGGGCAATCCGTTCCCCACCGGCACATCCATCATGATCATCGGATAGAGCGTCACCGAAAGCCCGCGCGCCCGCAGATCGGCAATCGCCGCGCGTACCGATCCATCCGATGGCGTGCCGCCATAGGCCGGCCCCCCGCCATGGCTCGATACGACCGGCGCCGAGCCGCGCGCATATCCCGCAACGCTCCAGGACACGCCCTGCACATCCCGGCTAGCCCCTTCGACCCGCGGCCCGATCTGGCAGGCCCCGCAGCGGAGGTCATTGCCAAACCAGCTCACCACCAGCGACACATGCTTGAGGTTCGGGCAAAGCTCCCGCAACTCATCGATGGACACTGTCCAGTCGCTGACACCGGGCTGCACGTGCGCGTTTTCCGCCGCACCGGTGCCCCAACCAACCATGCGCAGTCGTGGCACCGGGTCATAGCCAAACTCGGTCGCCCCCGGGATTACCGTCACGGCCCGAATGGACGTTTCCAGATCGCCCACCGGCCGGCAAAGCTCGGCCGAAATCTGCGGAATGCGGTTGCCGAAGCGCGAAAGCGGCAGGTTTTCAAAGACCATGTAGCAGAGCCCGCGATAGGCCGGAGCGTTGCCGGCCCCCTGCGTCGCCTCGATCAGCCCATCCGGCATCTGCCCATTGCTGCCCGAATAGAAGCGATAGTTGAGCCCCCTCAGGTCGAGCAGTTGCCCATCGGCCCAGACGCGCCCCAGCCGCGCCACCCGCCCCTCGCAAAAGCCGATGGCAAAGCTGGCGCCGGTCTCGTCCTCTTCCTGTTGCCGGCTCGTTCCCTTGGCGCCCGCGGTCTCCCCACCAAGCCGCTCCAGCTCCCGTGCCCAGATGATGTTTCCCGAAAGACGCCCCCAGCCATAAAGCCGCGGCACCGCAGCCCCCTCGACCGAGCCACCAAGCCGAACGTCAAACGCGCGACGCTCGCTCTTCTTGTCGCTGAAGAGCCAGCCATCGATGGCGCTGCCAGCCAACGCCCCCAGCGCCCGCCCCACCGTTGCGCCAATCGGCCCACCAACCAGCGCCCCGGCGAACTGCCCTGCCAGGGATAAAGCCAAAGTCGCCATGTTTTGGTCCTTTGTTAGTGAGCCCCTGCTCGCCCCTCGCCCCTTGAGGGACTTCGAGCCGGCCGAAGGCAAATTCGCTCCGGTGGAGCGAATTTAGGTGAGAAGGCCATAAGAGCTGCGCTCGAATGGCGGGCCTCGCCTACCGTGGCTACGGAAACCAGAACCGCCCATTCACCCGCCTGGCCCAGCCCTCGGTCAAATACGCCTCGACCACGCCCAGCTTTTCCTGCGCATGAATGAAACGATCCCCCGCCACCATGATCCCGCAATGCTTTGGCTCATCGAGCCCGGCCAGGCGAAACAGCACCACCTGCCCAGCCTCAACCGGCCCCTCCGCCGGCAGCAAAAACCGCTCCGCCGCCTCTCGCAGCGCCCCGGCATTCTCGGGGTCGCGCACACTGGCCCGATAGGGCGGCGGCGCCATGGGCTCGTCCCCATAAAGCGCCCGCCAAACCCCGCGCAGCAGCCCCAGGCAATCGCATCCCGCCCCCAGCGTCGAAGCCCGGTGCCGATAGGGCGTACCCAACCATTCCCGCGCTGCTGCAACCACCGGCTCAGCCATCATTTGACCACCGCCCGTCCATCGAGCGCATCGCCCTCACGCGGATAGCGCAGCACATAGTCGCTGCCCGGCACGTGCGGAAAACCGCGGAAATTGACCGCATTGCCGAACTTCGCCTTGCAGGTCGTAAAGCGCCGATCGCACCCCGTCGTCACGGCAAACACATCACCCGCGACGACCCAATCGCCCACGCGCTGTCCAAAGCCCAGGAGATCGCCCCCCGAACCCTTGCGATGCGTCAGCACCGCATCCTTCAAGCCCACCCGCTTGCCGCCCGACCACTCGCCCATGCCAAAGGCAAACCAGTCCTCGGCAAAGCCCGAAAGCCCGCTGACCCGCACCCGAAACGGATCGACCACAGACACAACCGTAGCGATCCCCGACCGCCCCGGCGCCGTAAGGTTCACGCCACAACGCGCATCCCCCACCACAGCATCGCAAAGCCCCTGGTAGAGCCGCCCCTGCACTGTGTTCAGCGCCTCCTGCGCCGAGCGCAGTTCGGCGCGAAACGTGCCATCCTCGCGCACGATCTCGCCGATCGTGTCCACTCGCAGCAGCAGGTTTTGGCTCGGCTCCGCCCAGTTCACCAACCAGCTTTCCACCCGCGCACCATCATAGCGCCCGAGCGCAATGTCCTCGTCGTCGATGGCGTCGTGGTGCAAAATGCCGAGCACTTCCCCGGTCTCCACCTGCGCCCCCAGCCGCGCCGGCACCTCACCACCCACCAGCCCATGCATGGGCCGACAAGTGGTTCCCGAGACCGCCAGCTCTACATCATGATCGGTAAATCCAAGCACCACGCCATCGCTGCGAACCACCCGCCAGCAATGCGCCAGCGTCGTCTCGCCCTGGTCGAGATGCGCCGCCAGTCCCGCGCCAATCGCCTTCATGGCAAAATCTCCACCAGCGGAATATTTGGCGCCTCGGCCCCATCGAAACTCGACCATTCAATATCGAGCCGATCCGTATCGAACCGCACCGGCACATCGAACAGAAACCCCGCACTCACCGCCGCCCCCACAGCCGGCGCGACAGAAAAGCTGACGACGCCGGTCGTCCCGTCCACCGCCCAGCCACTGGTCCGCTCAACCCCAGCCACTGCCACGCGCACCGAACCCTCAACCGGCTTCCTGATCGGCCGAAAATACGGATCAAACGCCGCCCCATAGCGCTTCAGCAGTTGAAAGCCGGTCTTCACACCATCGCCGGTCCCAATCGCCTGATCCCCCGGTAACGGCACCGCGCCGCCCGAGGAATGATCGATCCCGTCGCGCCACAAAAAACCATGCAGCCGACCGCGTCTTTCCTCGAAAAAGGCCAGCACCGCCTGCATATCCGCCCGCGATTTCACCCCATAACCGGCATTGTAGCGCCGCCGCGAATGCGCCCAGCGCCCATTGCGCTGCTCGCCCCCGCCCGCCAGCGTCACGACATCCGTCTTCCGTTCCGGCCCACCCCGCGCGCCCAGCGCGATATCGAGCGGAAACCGCACATGATGAAATGCCATCTCAGCTCCCCCGGGTTCCCCTGCGAACCGCCCTGAGCAGCATCGCGCTCATCTCGGCCTCGCTCGCCGCGAAGCTGCGCGCATCCGTCGCCGTCACATTGAACGTCACATGCACCCCGCCCCCACCGCCGGCGACACCGAGCCGACCATCGGGTCCGCGCGCCAGCGGCATGATCGCCTCCGGCCCCGCTTCGCCCGCCAACCCCAGCGCGCCACCCAGCGGAAAATACGTCGGCGTCGCGATGACCCCGCCCTTGGCATGCGGAATGATCGAAGGGTTGAGTCCGGCAAACAGCCCCTCGAGCGCATTGCCGGCCAACGTCTCCAGCGGCTTGAACGCCGCCTTCAGCGCCATGTCGGCAAACGCCCTGCCGACACCGACGATCACCGACTCCAGCGATTTCCCGTCCATCAGCGCACTGCGAAAGCCCGACGAAATCGACCGCGCCACCCCATCGGCCAGTGAATGGATGCGCCTGATCTCGACCGACACATCGCTCAGCTCGTTCCTGAAATCTTCGTCAAAGAGATCACCGGCCATCTGGAAACCTCTCCATCAAAGCCTC
>NZ_JAFKHD010000224.1 GCF_017307565.1 Devosia sp. | reverse complement strand
ACCCAGGGCCAGTTCGTTGCCGCCGGCTCCCCGGTCATGACCTTCATCTCGGGCGATCGCAGCACGGTTATCGTCGACTTCCGCGAGAACCAGCTGGTCAATGTGCAGCCCGGTGACAAGGCCGTGGTGATCTTCGAGGCGGCACCCGGCCGGCAGTTCGACGCCACCGTCGAATCGATCGCCTGGGGCATTTCGAACGGCCGCGCCTCCAATGGGGGCCTTGCACAATCAACCACCGATACGCGCTGGTTCCCGCCGGCCCGCAAGATCCCCGTGCGCGTCAGCATCGATGATCCCGCCTCCCTGCCCGCCAATGTGCGCCTCGGCTCGGAAGCGGCCGCCCTGGTCCTCCCCAAGGATGGCGGCCTCGTGCCCGTCATCGCCCGGGCCATGCTGTCGGTATCGAGCGTCCTTTCGGGCTTCAACTAAATGGAACAGCTGCCGCGCGTCGATCCACTCGAAGATCCGTATCTGGCTCTGCGCACCACGCTCGGTGTCGCGCTGCTCTTCGCGCTGGCCGAGCCGCTGGGCATGACCCAGCCGATGCTGCCCATCGCCATCGGCATGAGCATCCTGTCGGGCCAGCGCGGCGCCCTGACGCCGCGCACCTTTGCCGGCCCCATCGTGCTGCCGATCATTGCCATCGTCTTTTCCTGGCTCGCGGCAGTCACGGTCAACGAGCCCATGCTCTTCATGATCATGAATGTGGTGCTGGCGGCCGGCGGCATCGGCATCATGCTGTTCCGCGGCTCGCGCGCCGGCATGATGCTGACCGTGTTCCCGGCGATGATGTCGATCTCGGCGCTCTACAATGAATATGCACTGGTGGCGATCCGCGACTCCATGGTCGGCGGCGGCCTGATGGTCGGGGTGGCTGCGATCGTCACCAACCTGCTGTTTCCGCCACAGACCAAGCGCGTCCATATCGAACAGCCAAAGCCACACGTCTCGCGTAGCCCGGCGGTCGAACTGGGCATTCGCGTCGCCGTCTATCTCGCCGTGCTGATCGCGACCTACGCGACCAACAATATCAGCCTCCTCATCGCGCCGATCATGATGGTCTTCATCTGTGCCGAGCCCGATCATGGCGGCCGTATCGAACAGGTGGTCGACCGCGGCGGCGGCACCGTCATCGGCGCCCTCGTCGGCATCGTGGCGCTGTTCGTCTATAATCTCGTGCCGCAGTTCATCGTGCTGCTGCTCCTGCTCAGCGCCATCACCTATGTGCTGATCGACCGCATGACGACGGGCCCGGCGCGGCCGCAATACTACCAATATGTGTGTTCGGTCGCGCTCGTCGTGGTGCTCTCGTCCATCTACGGCACCAATTCCGCCTTCGAAGTGGTGGTGCAGCGTGTGTCCATCACCGTGGGCATCATGCTGGCCGGTATTGTCCTCCTGTCACTGCTCGAAACCATGTTCGTGCCGCGTGACGACACACCCGAAGAAGTGCCGGCGCGACTTTGAAAGCGCGCCGTCCGGTGCTACTCATCGCTCCGATCTGGTTCGGCGATGGGAGGCAACGTTGAGCATGGACGTGGCTTTTCTACGCGGCATCAATCTGGGCAAGCGCCAGATGAAGATGGCCGAACTCAAATCCTGCCTCGAAGCGGCAGGGTTTGAGGCCGTCAAGACCATCCTGGCCAGCGGCAATGTGCGCTTTGCCCACAGGACCCCGGCCGACGAAACCAAGACGGTTCTCGAAGAGGCCATCGAAAAGGCCTTTGGCTTCAAGGTCGGCGTCGTGCTGCGCAGCGAAGCCGAGATCAAGGACATGCTGGCCGAACATCCCTTCGACCGGATTTCTCCCGAGGCCGATGTCACCCGGCATGTGCTGCTGTTCGACAAAGCACTGCCCAAGGGCGTGGTGATCGATGATCGTCCCGGCCATACCGAAATCCTCCGTATCGACCCCAAGGAAATCTACATTGCTGGCTATCGCCAGCCCAATGGGCGCTATACGGAAGGCGTGGAGGAGGTGTTGAAGCCGCTCTATGCCAAACTGGGCAAAGGTCGCTCGACACCATGCGCAACTGGAACACTATAGAAAAGGTACTCTCGTGATCGTCGTTTTCGGCTCCAGCAATCTCGATCAGGTCGGCACGGTTTCGCGGCTCCCCGAGCCCGGTGAAACCGTGGCGGGAGGCACCTTTTCCATGGCGCCGGGCGGCAAGGGGGCCAACCAGGCCCTCGCCGCGCGCCGTGCTGGCGCCGACGTCCGCCATGTCTCGGCCGTGGGCGATGACGCCTTCGCGGATATGGCCCTAAAACTGCTGAACGAAGGCGGGGTCGATCTCAGCCAGGTGCAGAAAGCCAAGGCGACCACCGGTATTGCCATGATCTTCGTCGATGCCGAAGGCGAGAACGTCATCGCCGTGCTGCCGGGCGCCAATGGCACGGTCAGTGCTGCCGATGCCGAGCGCACCCTTGGCAACCTTTCGAGCAGTGATACGGTGCTCGTGCAGCAGGAAATCCCGCAAGCTGCGACCCGTCGCGCCCTCGAGATCGCACGCGAAAAAGGCGCTCGCAGCGTCATCAACACCGCGCCATTCCTCGCCGACACGCCCGAACTCGCGCCGCTGGCCGATATCGTGGTGGCGAACGAAACCGAGTTTGAACTGCTGTCCGGCCGCGGCATCGACCAACTCGATGCCGCCATGGACGAGTGGGTCAAGAAGACCGGCCGCACCATCGTGGTGACGCTCGGTCCCGATGGCGCGCGCGCCGCCTCGCCCGAAGGCAAGTTCGCCGTTCCCGCCCATAAGGTGACCCCGGTCGACACGGTTGGCGCCGGCGACACTTTTTGCGGCTATCTCGCGGCCAGCCTCGATGCCGGCCTGTCGTTGGAAAAAGCCATGCGCCGTGCCGCCGTGGCCGGCAGCCTCGCCTGCCTCAATCCCGGCGCCCAGCCCGCCATTCCGCTGGCCAAGGATGTCGACGCGCTGGTCTAGGCCCGAACAGCTCCATCAGGGCCGCCCCAAGGGGCGGCCTTTTTGTTTGAACCATTGACTTCGGATCGCGCGATCCATAAATGACTGACGGTCAGTCATTTATGGATTTTTCCGATGCGACGCCGCAAAGTCAGTGAAGAAGAACGCTCCGGCACAATCCTCGTGAGCGCCGCAAAGCTCTTTCGCGACAAGGGCATAGGTTCGGTGTCGATCGACGAGATCGTGCAGGCCGCCGGCATCGCCAAGGGCACGTTCTATCTCTATTTCCGCACCAAGGATGATCTGCTGCAAAGCCTTGCCGAAGCGGTCGTCGACCGGATGGGCGTTGCCGTCGAGGCCGCGGCCGACCGGCCGGGCAATGCGCTCGATCGGTTTGCTGGAGCAGTCGGGGCCATGAAGCTTGTCGATGGCGACGAGCAATATCTGACCGACGCCCTCAACCGCCCCGAAAACAGCGCCCTCCACGAAAGGGTCAACATGGCCCTGGTGCGCCGGCTCGGGCCGCTCCTGGCCAAGGTGATCGAAGACGGGCGCGAAGAAAAAACGTTCGAGGTCGAGGATCCGCTTGCGACGATCCAGTTCCTGCTCGCCGGGCAAGCTGCGCTGCTGGGCGGGGGCCGTTTCGCCTGGACGGAAGCGGAATATGCCGCCCGGCTGCGGGCGACCCTCATCATTCTCGAGCGCGCGCTGGGCGTGACCCCGGGCGCGCTGGCGCCGCGGCTTGTTGAGGCGCTTGCCGGCGCAACCCAACCCACTTCACCATAATGGCCAGGAGTTGATTGCCATGAAGACGATCCATATCGAAAAATATGTCGATGGCGTGCCGCAGGAAGTTCTCTCGCTGCCGATCGCGCCGATCCGCATGCTCGCGGGCCTCTTGCCTGCCGAAGCGCGCTGGAGGCTGCAGCAGCACGGGCTCGACCTCGATCTTCTTCTCGAGGACACGCCCAACGTGCCGGCACAATGGCTTGAGGTCGAGGAAGGCGCTGTCGCCAAGCGCATCCGCATTTCGCGGACCGACTGAGCCGGGTCGTCAGTTAAAGACCCGGCGCGGCTTGAACTGGCCGAATTCGACCGTGCCGGTTGCCAGCACCTTGCCCTTGAAGCTTACCCAGCACTCATCGAGATGGGCGGGCGCGGCTGCGCCGGTCAGCAGCACCGGATTGCCATTGCCCACGGCGCCGGCCTGGCCGGCATCGAGACGAATTTCCGGCAGGTCAACAAGGCCTGCCGACACCGGCGCCAGGAGGGCATCACGGGCATCGCCCGCTTCAGCCGCTTCAAGCGCTTCGAGCGTCACCGCGTTGGCGTCGGAAAAAGGACCGACGGCGGCGCGATGCAAACTCCCCACATGGCCGCGGGTGCCGAGGACCTCGGCAATGTCGCGGGCGAGCGAGCGCACATAGGTGCCCTTGCCGCAGGTGACTTCGAGAAGGCTCTGTTCGGGCCCATGTTCGAGCACGCTCAGCGCATCGACCTCGATCGGGCGCGGCTCAAGTTCAACCGTTTCGCCGGCACGGGCCAGATCATAGGCGCGTTCGCCATCGATCTTGAGTGCCGAAAAGATCGGCGGGCGCTGCATGATGGTGCCGGTAAACTGCGGCAGCACCGCTTCGAGCGCGGCACGGTCGGGCCGCACCTCGGAGGTAGCGATCACCTCGCCTTCACGATCATCGGTCGTCGTGGCGCTGCCCCAGACGATGGAGAAGCGATAGATCTTGGTTCCGTCCTGCACCTGCGGCACGGCTTTGGTCGCTTCGCCGAGGGCAATCGGCAAGATGCCGGTTGCGAGCGGATCGAGCGTACCGGCATGGCCGGCCTTGGCGGCGGAAAACAGCCAACGCACCTTGCCCACCGCCTGGGTGGAGGTGAAGTCATACGGCTTGTTGAGCACAACCCATCCGGAGATGGGGCGCTTCTTGGATTTCTTCTGTTCGGTCACGGCCTAGTCTTCGTCGCTACCGTCGCCTTCGAGGTCGCGCTTGACGCGATCCGAGCGCAGCAATTCGTCGATCCGGCCGGCTTCTTCAAACGTGTCGTCGACGAAGAAGCGGATATCCGGGGCGTATTTCATGTTAATCTTGGGCGCGACCCGGCCACGGATGAATTTCGCGTGGCGATTGAGCGCGGCGACGATCTCGTCAGCATGCACCCCGCCCAGCGGCATCACATAGGCATTGGCGAGCTTCAGGTCCGGCGTCATGCGCACTTCGGGCACGGTGACGACCGAGCCGACCAGCGCCTCGTCCTCGATATCACCGCGCGCAAAAATATCCGCCAGCGCGTGGCGCACCAGTTCGCCCACGCGCAGCATACGCTGGCTCGGGCCCAGGGGCTTGTTGTCCTTTTTCATGGGCAAGCGGATAGGCTTTTAGGGCCTTTTCGTCAATCCGCCTTGCTGAGCGCGGCTTCGGCCTTGAGCTGCTCGGCGCGGGCCTGCACCACGCCCGTGGGCACCGGCCAGGTCTTGGCATCGGCCGGATTGAAGCTCTTGCCGCGCCATTCCTGGTAGATGATGGCAACGCCCGTGTCGGAGCGCTGGAAGCTTGCGACCATGATCTCGCCAAGCCCGACAAAATTCCGATACTGGTCGGCATAGGCGCCGCAGACAAAGCCGAGCGGGGCCAGGTCATTGTCGCCATTGTCCTGGCCAAGCTGGAAGAAGCCGGTCAGTTCCGGCTTGCAGCTATTGGCATGCAGCACCATCAGCGCGGCGCGATAATCGGCAAGGGTGCGTTCGTTCTCGTCGCGGCTGATGCGCGCGCCATAGAGCGTCGTCCAGAGCGCTTCGCCCTCGCCCTTGGGATAGATTTCAAGCAGAGCCTGGCCGTCTTCGGCAAGATAGGAGGTTTCGACCCGGCCAAGGGCAGCTTCGTCCCCGCTCAGCCAATCGGGTCGCGGCATGGTCAGGTGGTGACCAAGCGCGTCCAGCACCAGCATGCCATCCGCCTCGACAACGGGCGCTTCGCTGCGAATCTGCGCCAGCGCCGGGGTGGCGGCCACGCCCAGAACGAAAAGGACGGAAAGAGCGGTTCTCAACTGCGCCACGGGGCACTCCTTAGCCCAAACACCGATGCAGGTTCCGGCCCAAGCCCCCAAGGACCATCTGCTGGAGGACGATTAGAAAGGAAGCTCCTCGCATGCAAGCGGGCACAGAACATTGACAGGCGGATGAAGGAAAGTTGCAACAGTGGCAGAGAGAAACCTAGCCACGGGCGCTGCGCGGCAACGGCGTTTCCGGCAGGATCCGATGCGGCGGCTGGTGTCCATCCATGAAGGTGCGGATATTGACGATAACAGTCTCGCCCATCTCGATGCGCGCTTCGAGCGTTGCCGAAGCCATGTGGCCGGTCAGCACCACGCGATTGGTTTCGGCCAGGCCCAGAAGCCGCGGATTGATGCCCTTGCGATTGTCGAAGACATCGAGTGCCGCGCCGGCCAGGCGCCCCACTTCGATACGCTCGATCAACGCCACCTCGTCGACGAGTTCGGGCCGGCTGACATTGAGCACATAGGCGCCGGGCTTCATGCGGTCGAGCCGCTCGGCCGAGAGGATGTTGGCGGTGTCGCGCGTCAGCGGTGTATGGAGCGAGACGATATCCACCGCCTCGAGCATGGGTTCGAGCTCGGGCCAATAGGTGGCACCCAAGGGCTCCTCCACCCCCGGCGGCCGGCGATTGCGCGAGAAATAGTGAATGTTGAGGCCAAAGGCGCGGGCGCGCTGCGCCACCGCGGTGCCGATGCGGCCCATGCCGACAATCCCCAGCGCCTTGCCGCGCAGCGGATGGCCCAGCATGGAGGTCGGCGACCATCCCGCCCAGCGCCGGTCGCGCAGCAGCACCTGGGCGCCCTCGACCACACGCCGCGGCAGCGCCAGCATCAGCGCCATGGCCATGTCGGCCGTGTCTTCGGTAAGAACGCTCGGCGTATTGGTGACGGTCAGTCCCGCCCGCCAGGCCGCTTCAAGATCGATATTGTCGACGCCATTACCGAACTGGGCGATGAGCCGCACGCTCTGCGGCAGGCGTCCGATCAGTTCAGCGTCGATCCGGTCGGTAATGGTCGAAACCAGCACATCCTTGCCCTCGATGCCGGAGAGGATGTCGTCCGGGGTCAGGGTCTGGTCGGATTCGTTTATGTCGGTTTCAAAAAGCGTCGCCATGCGCGCTTCGATGGTCTCGGGCAGGCGACGAGTCACCAGTATCTTCGGTTTGCTCGATGTCATGCTTACCTTGCGACCTGATCACAAAAGGGAGGCCTAGGCCTATCCTTTAAGGACCGTTAAGGATCATGCCGTAGTGATAGGGCAATTCCAATCCGTCTGCAAAGTCATGTTCATTTCGCACGCCGGTTCGGGCCGTGCCCGTCTGCTTTTTCCGCGCTTTTTTGCCGTTCTGGCGCTCGTTTCCGCGAGCCTGATGACGAGTGCGCCCACTGTCTGGGCCCAGGCCGAATCGGTTTCGGGCCTCAAGCTGCCACGCTTTGTCAGCACCCGCTCCAACCCGATCAATGTGCGTGTCGGCCCCGGCACCAAGTATGACATTGCCTGGAATTACAAGGTTTCCGGCATCCCGGTCGAAATCATCCAGGAATTCGATACCTGGCGCAAAATCCGCGACATGGATGGCGAAGAGGGCTGGGTGCACCAGAGCCTGCTCGTGGGCAACCGCGCCGGCTATGTAACCCCGCTTGTCGCCAATGGCGAAGTCGCCTTGCACAGTTCGCGCGCCGAAGAATCAGGCGTGCGGGCGCGCCTTGCAGCGGGCGTGCGCGTCAACATTTCGGCCTGCGACGGCGACTGGTGCTCGGTTTCGGCCGGCCAGCCGGGCGAGCGCGCCAATTTCTCCGGCTATGTCCGCCAGGAAGAAATCTGGGGCGTCTATCCCGACGAAGTTTTCGACTGATCAGCCGTCGAGTTCGGCGATCGCTTCATCACGCTGGCGCCTGATGCGCACGGCGTCGTCCTGCCTTGGACACGAGCTGCAATAGGCGTCCGGGAAGGCCAGATAGTCGAGGCAGCACCCCTTGCGGGCGATGATCAGCACCTGCCGGCCATCGACAAGCTCCAGCGTTTCAAGATCGCCCTGCCCCTCGAGCCCCATGGCCGCGAGCCACAGCGCGCAATAGCGGCGCTGCTCGGCAATGGTGATGCCGGGCACATAGTCGTGCAGGCGGATCATCAGCCCGAGCATGCGATCAGCAAGAAGCCGCATGGCCGGCACGCGCTTGAGTTTGGTGACCACCCG
>NZ_JAFKHD010000223.1 GCF_017307565.1 Devosia sp. | reverse complement strand
GACGAGGTCGCGCCAATCGGTGACGAGCCGCGCCGAGGGGTGGCGACGACCCGCCCGCTCCAGCGCGGCAGTGGAAGGATCGGCGATCGCGCGCAACGCGACCGCGTCGACCTCGACCACGGCCCGCGCGAGGTTGGGACCCCAGTAGCCGTAGCCGATGACGCCTATGCCCGGCATGACTGCCTGCCTTCGCCGTTGCGCAGGGAACCCGGATGAGCGCCCGCAGGCGCTTTGTGCCTGACGTCGCCGATGATGCGGGCCGGAACGCCGGCGACGATGGCGTGGTCCGGCACGTCGCGGGTCACCACCGCGCCGGCGCCGACCAGCGCGTTCTCGCCGATGGTGACGCCGCACACGATGGTGGAATTGGAGCCGAGCGCCGCCCCGCGCCGCACCCGTGTCGGGGTGCACTCCCAGTCGCCGTCGCGTTGCAGCGACCCGTCCTCGTTGGTGGCGCGCGGATAAAGGCCGTTGGTGAACATCACCCCATGCGCCACCATGACTTCGTCTTCGATGGTCACGCCTTCGCAGACGAAGGAATGCGAGGAAATTTTGCAACGCGCGCCGATGCGACTGTTCTTCTGGATTTCGACGAAGGGGCCGACCTTGCTGCCCGGGCCGATCACGCAGTCATAAAGATTCACCAGCTCGGGTTGATGGACTGTCGCCCCTTCACCCAGAACTACCCGCTTCAACATGGTCGATACCCCTGAGAACGGCCGGGACGGCGCGGGGCGCCAACGGCATTCGGCTCAATGGGGAAACGATAACAGGGCTACGGGGGCGGACAATTTTCCAACAGAGCTAGAGATTTATCTGCCCTATGTGGAGCCTGGGGCAAGTTAATGCCAATGGTGTCGGCTTCATCTGTAAAATATAAACTGTTCGATGTAGCTCGTTTGCATGGCTGCTAGTTGATGGGTGATGGTCATCAACAGGAGCTAGCCCAATTGTCTGAGGCGGCTGGACAAATCAATTAATGAGAAGGCTACCCTAATTGGGACACTTTTAAGCACTTTACAGCAGCGGTCGACGCAGCGGCCGTCGATACCAGCTTAAGAGGCATATATTGGAAGTCATGAAACCAGGCCCCCGCGCCCGGCCATGGACCGATATTATCGGTCCTGCCCGCGGCTATATCGGTGTGCTGTTCGCGCTCAGCGTCACTTCAAATATCCTGATGCTGACCGGTTCGGTCTTCATGTTGCAGGTCTACGACCGGGTACTGCCCAGTCGTTCAGTATCGACGCTTGTCGCGCTCACCATGCTCGTCGTGGTGCTCTACGCATTCTACGCGCTGATCGAGTGGATCCGCTCGCGCATGGCCAGCCGGCTTGGCGGGCTCGTGCATGAGCGGCTGGCGCGCGTCCTGTTCCCCGCAACAGTCCGACTCAAATTGCAGGGTGCGCCCGGCATGCGCGCCAATCCCGTGCATGATCTCGATGTAGTGCGGCTCTTCATCGCCGGACCGGGCGCCATCTCGCTCCTCGATCTGCCCTGGGTCCCGCTCTATCTGGCGCTGGCCTTCCTGCTGCATCCGTGGCTCGGCACGCTTGCCCTCTGCGGCGGCCTGCTTATTGCCGGGCTTCTCGTGATCAACGAATTGCATTCGCGCGGTCCGGCGCAGGCAACGACCGCTGCGGCGGGTGCGCGTGCGGCCCTGACCAATGACGCACAGACCAATGCGGAATCCATCGTGGCCATGGGCATGCTCGGCTCCATCACGGATCGCTGGGGCCATTCGGCCGACCTGCTGGCGCAGACCCAGCAGCATTCCTCCGATCGCACGGCGTTTTATAGCTCGATCACCAAGGGCGTGCGCTATCTGCTGCAATCGGCGGTGCTGGCGCTCGGCGCCTATCTCGTTATCGAAGGCCAGGCTACGGGCGGCCTGATGATCGCAGCCTCGCTGCTTACATCGCGGGCTCTTGCGCCTATCGAACAGATGGTCGGCCAGTGGCGCGCCTTTGTCGGCGCCCGGCAGGCCGCGGACCGGCTCGCCCAGGTGCTGGCCTGGCAGGGCGCGCCGCCGCGCCCGACGCAATTGCCGATGCCGACCGAACGGCTTTCGGTGGAAGCCATGTCGACTGGCTCCGACCCGCGGCGCGGGCCGGTGGTGAGCGGTGTCACCTTCCAGCTGTCGGCTGGCGACGGTCTTGGCATTATCGGCCTTTCGGGGTCAGGAAAATCATCGATTGCCCGGGCGCTTGTCGGCGTCTGGCCGGTGCTCGAAGGCGCCGTTCGCCTCGATGGCTCGGAACTGCACCATTTCGACCCGGTCGAACTCGGTCGATCCATTGGCTATCTGCCGCAGGCCGTCGAGCTGCTCGATGGCACGATCGCCGAGAATATCGGCCGGTTCGGCGCCAATCACGACACCGAGGCCATCCTGAAGGCAGCAACGGCCGCGCAGGTGCATGATTTCATCATCTCCCTGCCGGATGGCTATGAGACGCGGATCGGGGCGGATGGTTCGGCCATGTCGTCCGGCCAGCGCCAGCGCATTGGCCTGGCCCGCGCGCTCTATGGCGACCCGTTCCTGATCGTGCTCGACGAACCCAATTCAAACCTGGACATGGAGGGTGACCAAGCCCTGACCAGAGCCATCGCCGAGGCGCGCAAACGCGGCGCCATCGTCGTGGTGGTGGCTCATCGGCCCAGCGCAATAGCGGCAATCAACAAGGTGCTGTTCATGCGCGATGGTGGGCAGGTCGCCTTCGGCAACAAGGATACCGTATTGCAGCAGATTTCCCTTCCTCCCCAGCCAGTTGTCAGGACACAAAGTGCTTAAGGTCGCAAACCTGAACCATCCGATGGCGCAGGTGCCCAACCAGAACCTGCGGAGCCTGCGCCGTCATGCCATGCTGGGCATCGGCATCATGGCCGCACTGTTCGTCGGTCTGGGCGGCTGGTCCGTCGCCACCAATGTCGATGGCGCTGTTATTGCCAATGGTGCAGTGTCGACCAATGGCGGCTCGCGCAAGGTGCAGCATTCCGAAGGCGGCATTGTCCGCGAAATTCTCGCGCAGGATAACGAGCGGGTCGAGGCGGGGCAGGTTCTGCTCAAGCTCGACGATGTGTCCGTGCGCGCAGAACTCGAAGTGGTCATGACGCAGTTGCGCGAAAACCTCGGCACCCAGGCCCGGCTGGCGGCGCAGAGCGTGGGTGAAACCATGCTGCGCCCGCCCGCCGTGACCGCCGATTGGCCGCGCGATCCATCGCTGGCGGTGGTGCTGACCGATCAACAGAACCTGCTGCATTCCCAGCAGCAGTCCATCGACAACAAGCTGGATCGCCTCAAGCAGCTGGTGGAAGAAAAGAACTCGCTGATCGAGGGCTATAATGCTCAGGTCGTGGCACTCGAAAGCCAGCTCTCGGTGGTTCGTGAGCAGCTTGGCCAGCTGAGCACGCTGCGCGAAAAGGAACTGGTCTCGGCCCAGCAGGTCAATGACTCCAAGCGCAACGAGGCCGATCTTTCCGGCCAGATCGCGACCGTCAAGGCCTCCATCACCGGCACGCAAAGCTCCATTCTAGAGCTGACCATGCAGTCGGCCCAGGTCACCAGCGACTTCCGCTCGGACGCCCTGGCGGAGCTGCAGAAGGTATCGCAGACCGTGAGCGAGCTCATGCAGCGCAAGATCGAGATCGAGTCCCGCCTGCAGCGCCTCGAAATCCGAGCGCCCATCGCCGGCACCGTGCATGAATCCCGGGTGCATACCCTCGGCGGGGTGATCGCGCAGGGCGATACGCTGATGAAGATCGTGCCCGATCAGGAGCATCTGCAGCTCGACATGCGGGTCAATCCCGTGGAGGTCAGCAAGCTCCATGTGGGGCAGGCCGCTCAGGTAAAACTGCTGACGTTCGATGCACGGACCACACCGAACCTGGCCGGCAGCGTCGGCACCATCTCGCCAGACGTGGTGCAGGACGCGGTGACCGGTGCGCAGTATTACACCGTGCGGGTCGATATTCCGGATAGCGAACTGGCCAAGTTGCCCGCAGGGGCTGCGCTGGTTGCCGGCATGCCGGCCGAGAGCTTCTTCCAGACGGGCGAGCGCAGCGTTTGGTCCTATCTCGTCGGCCCGATCGAACAGCGCTTCAGCCATACGTTCCGGGAAAACTAGACCTGGAAGTTGGTGCCGTGCTCGCTCTTGTAGCGACATTTGTTGAGCACGACGCCCAGGAACTTGCTCTGCTCCTGCAGCTCGCGCTCGCTGACGTCGATATCGGCAACGGTGCTCTCTTCGGCGCCGACCACCAGCAGTGTGGTGTCCATCAGCGGCAGCAGGCCCAGGCAATCGTCGCTTTCGAGCAGCGCGGGCAGGTTGTAGACGATGATGTCGGCGCGCAGTTCCTCGCGCATGCGCGTCAGCGCGTCGGCAGCGCTCTGGCTGTGCAGCAGTTCGGCCGGATGGTCGAGCGTATCGGGGCTGGCCCCGATGGCGAGGTTGTCGTCGAGCCGCACGAAGAAGTCTTCCACGAGGCACTCGCCGCGCAGGAACTCGAGCATGGAATAGCGACCGGAATGGGCAAAAATGCCGGCAAGGCGCGGCTGGCGCAGGTCCAGGTCGACCACGCCCACGCGGATTTTCTCATGCTTGGCGAGGCTGATGGCGAGGTTCACCGCGACGGTGGCCTTGCCGCAACCTGATGTCGGCGCCGTGATACCAAGGCTAGTCCAGTTTTCCGTACTGGCGCTCCTGAGCAGTTTGGTGCGCATGATATCGAAAGCCTGGGCTGCCGGGTGGTGGCGCTGGAACGAGACGATCCGCTGCTGTTCCATCTCGTGGGGATCGACCGGCAAACTGGGCAGCGATGTCCAGATCTGCGGCGCAAGCGCCGGCGCCTGAATGTCGGTGGCCTTGGTGTCCTGCTGGTTGGACGGCGTAAAAACGTTCATGGCAAATTCCCGATGTCAGTGGTGATGGCCGACAGGTTGTCATGCGCCGGATGCGGTGCTTCGTTCACGGCCACAAGCAGGGCAGGAACCGCGACGATCGCGCCCAGTCCTATGGCGAACCGGGGACGACGCCGGGTTGATGGCTCGATGAACGGCACGGTGATGAATGGAACGATCTGCAGGCGGTTGACCAGTTCGCTGGGCCGGCGAATGCGGCGGTTCAGCAGTTCTGGAACGACGACCGTGGCAAGGCCGAGCAACAGACCGGCAAGGCCGCTGGCCAGCAGCAGTACCTTTTGCTTGGGTCCCTGCGGCGTCTGCGGCGGTTCGGCGCTTTCGATCAATGACAGCCGCTCGCCCTTGAGCAGCAGTTCGATCTGCTGGCCGGTGGAGGCTTCGGCAAGGCGCGCAATTGCCGCGTCATACTGGGCCTGCAGGTTCTGGTGGTCGCGCAGCATGGAATTGAGCGCGATCTCGTTGGCCGGCGTCTGATTGATCGAAGTGGTCAGGTCGGCGCTGGTCTTGTCGATCGAGGTGCGCTCGGCGGCGATGGCAGCCAATCGGTCCTGAATGTCGGAGATTTCAAGATCGCGCGAGGTCTGCGGTCCGGCAGCGGGCGGGTGGGCCATGCTGGTCTCGAGATCGGCGATCCGCGCGCGCAGCGACACGATAGTCGGGCTGGTTTCGGCAAAGACCGCCTGTTGCTGGGCAAGCGACTGGCGCAGCGCCTGGAGGTTCTGCTCCTCGGGCGTGGCGGCGCTGGCAGAAATGTCGAGCGGGCGCGACGCGAGGTCCGCCTGGCGCTTGCGCAGAGTGGCTTCTTCCTGGGACAGGTCGAGCACGCGCTTCTGCAACGCCGCCTGTTGGTTGCGGCGGAAGTCGATGCTTTCGGGCAGGGCGTTGATGTGCTGGTCCTTGAACGCGAGCATGCGACCATCGAGGCCCTGTAAAAGGCCATCGAGGCGCTGGGTTTCCTTGGTGAAAAAGGCGACGGTGTCGGAGGCGCGCTCGGTGCGCAGGCGTACGTCCTTGTTGAGGATCATCGTCACGAGTTCATTGACGAGGTTCGCCGCGACATCGGGGCGGTCAGCGGTGAACGAAATGCTGTAGATCATCGCTGAGCTGCCGCTGCCGGTATCGGTCAGCGCCGGCACGATGCTGACGCGTCGGCTCATGTCGTCATACATATCGGTGCGCGACATGCCAGGGCGCTTGGCATAGATGCCGAACTGGTTGGCGAGCGTCAGAAGGTTCTCGCTCGAAAGCACATCCTGCTGGATGATCTGAAACCGCTCGCCGGCACCTGTCGGAACGGTGGACTTTGCGAGGTCGGTCGGGATCTGCGGGGATTCCACCAGCACCTTGGCGGTCGCCTGATAGGAGAGCGGCCAAACTACGGTGAGCATAGCCAATATCGTTGCGGCCACGATGGTGACGCCCAGGAACACTGGCAGGCGCCGCAGGAACAACGACAGATAGAAACCGAAGTCGATCTTGCCCAGTACGTCCATGCTGCGTCACCTGTGCTCGCGCCACCGGGTCTTCCCCGACGCTCCACCTTAGGGTGGGTCGGTGCGGCGGCTCCATCGTCAACACGGGTGAGGCTAAAGGCTACGTAGCCCTGATGGGCTAAGCCGGTCTGGGTGGTTCTTGCGTGGGGCAGGGCGCGGTAGTCTGAGCAATGCTTGGCCAAACCACGGACGGACAAAGATAATGCGTATAGTCACCGGGTTCTTTCGCAACTCGCGTCATCTGGCGCTGGTTGCACTGCTGTTGGGCTCCACCTTCATGGCCACGCCTGCCCAGGCCGAGCCGCTACCGCTGGCGCCCTTGACCAAGCTGCGCCTCACCGTCGTGCAGTTCGTTGCCTCGACCGGCGACTATAAGCGCTGGGACGCGCTGGGCGGCGATATGGATGTCGGGCCCGATGGCACCCTGACGGTGCCGACGTTGGGCTCCATCGACGTTGTAGGCATGAGTGCCGACCAATTGGGTGCCGAAATCGGCAAGCGCCTCCAGGCCAAGCTCGGCCTGCTTGATGCGCCCGATGCAACCGTGCAGGTCCTTGCCTATCCGCCCATCTATGTGGTGGGCAGCGTCTCCTCGCCCGGCCAATATGCCTTCCAGCCCGGCATGACCGTGGTGCAGGCGATGGCCCTCGCCGGCGGTGAGCGCAATGCCGAGATGACCTCGGGCCTGTCGCAGACCATCAAGCTGCAGGCCGACCTCGATTCCTTCTCCGCCGATATCCTGCGCTCGCGAGCGCGGCTCGCCCGGCTCCAGGCCGAATATGGCAAGGCCAAGGAAATCACCTTCCCCTCAACCCTCAGCGCCAGCGATCCGCTGGTCGCTGAGATCATGGGGCAGGAAAAGATGATCTTTCAGGCCCATGTCAACGAGTTGGACCGGCAGCAGACAAGCCTGATCCAACTCGCCGATCTCTACAATGCCGAGATCGACGCCTTGGCGCAGAAGGGCGCGGCGCTCGACGAGCAGATTGCCCTCGCCCAGCAGCAGGTGGACAGCATGATCGGGCTGGTCAATTCCGGCTCGGCCACCGTGTCGCGGCTCAATGAAGTGCAGCGGGCCCTTTCCGACCTCCGCTCCGAGCGGCTCGATGTGGTCGTGGCCACCATGACCGCCAAGCAGAACCTCAATTCCTCGCAGCGCGACCTGGCACGAATTCAGGATGAGCAGCAGTCCAATACGGCCGGGCTGTTGCAGCAGGAGCAGGCGGGGCTCGACAAGCTGGTGCTCAACCAGAATGCGACGGCCCGCATGCTCGGCCAATCGCTGGAGGCTGATCACAGCATCACCCTGGCCCGCGCCGCGCGCACCAGTCTCGTCTACGCGATCCTGCGGGAGAAGGACGGCAAGGCCACCTCTGTCAACGCCACCGAGGGCAGCACCCTGCTGCCTGGCGATCTGGTACGGGTGACGATGCAGGTACAGTTGCCTACGGCGGATGGGGACGTGCCGGTGGCGGCGAACAGCCCCTGAGGGGGCTGTTGCTCAGCAGCCGGTACCGCGGAACACCACGCCCACGGTGCGCAGCAGAATTCCTAGGTCATTGACGATAGTCAGGCTCGTCGCGTAGCGGCTGTCATAGGTGGCGCGCTCGGCGAAGGTGCAATTGTTGCGTTCGCTGATCTGCCACAGACCCGTCAGGCCCGGCCGCAGTTCGTAATAGGCCGTGCCGGGATAAAGCTGGCGCTGGCTGGTCAGCATGGGGCGCGGGCCGACAAGGCTCATGTCGCCGATCAGCACATTCCAGAGCTGGGGCAGCTCGTCGAGCGAGTAGCGGCGGAGATAGGGGCCA
>NZ_JAFKHD010000222.1 GCF_017307565.1 Devosia sp. | reverse complement strand
GTTGCGGATGATGACGATTTCCTCGAGGCGCAGACCAAACTTGCCCTGCAGGTAAATGCCCGGCTCGATGGAGAAGACCATGCCTTCATCAAGCACCGTATCGCTGGTGCCGGTGATGTAGGGGGCTTCGTGGATGTCGATGCCGAGGCCATGGCCGGTGCGGTGCAAGAAATTCGGGCCATAGCCGGCGGCGGTGATAACATCGCGCGCGGCCTTGTCGACTTCGCTGGCGATGGCGCCCGGCTTGGCGGCCACGAGAGCGGCCTCCACGGCGCGCTCGACGATCGAATGGATCTGGCCATAACCTTCAGGCGCGGACTGGAAATAGCCCATGCGGGTCATGTCGGACGGATAGCCATCGAGACGGCATCCGGTGTCGATCAGGACGGCGTCGCCGGTCTTGAGGGGCGTCGAGCCGGTGTGGTGGTGCGGGAAGGCGCCATTGGGGCCGAAACAGACGGAGCAGAAGACGGTGGTCGCGCCATTGGCCTTGTAGAAGGCATCGATGAGCGCGGCGACTTCGACTTCGGTCATGCCAGGCTTGAGGGCGGCGAAAGCAGCCTCGACAGCGCGATCATTGAGCAGGTGCGCGGCCTTGATGGCCTTGTATTCCGCATCGTCCTTGCGGGAGCGGAGATAGCCCACCGTATCCTGGGTAAAGCGGCGCTTGGCGCCCGGAAGCGCATCGAGCAGCAGCAGGGCGAAATCGGCGCGCATGGTCTCGTCGAGGACGACGGACGGGTTATGGCGGGTAATGCCCGAGGCTTCGATGAGTTGTTCGAGGGCGGCGCCGGGACCATCGGCATCGGCCCAGGGGAAGAAGGGCAGATCGGTGTGCTGGCGCGAAGAATCGACATTGAGCGCCGGCATGAGGAAACCAGCATAGGTCTGGCTGACCAGGAGCATGACCGGACGCTCGTCGCCATGCGGCGCAAGATCGGCCAGCCAGCGCATGTGGCTCGAGGGACCGATGGCGACGAGATCGGTATTGGTCTCGGCCATGCGGCGGCGAAGGTTGGCCATGCGGGTGGCGAGCGTGGGATTCATAATCGGCCTCAAGTCTGTTCTGGCTTTTGCAAAGCCCCTCACCCTAGCCCTCAGAAACGGAGCAAGGGCTAGGATGAGGGGGTTCAGGGAAAGAGTGGGCGGAGCCGAGCGGGAGGAGGATGCCCGGCTCCGCAGGCGGCGAACGAGGGAATGTCGCCGCCAAGAGTGATCGCGGAGCCCTGCCCCGCGATCGTATCCGGCGCCATGAGGGCATGGCCCTCGTGGCTGTGAAGGACTTAGTTCTTCTTCACGAGACGGTAGTAGACGAAGTCCGAGTTCGAACCGTTGACATAGCCGTCGACGTTCTTGGCCATGGCGATCTGCAGTTCGGCCTGGAACATGATGATGATCGGGCTTTCGGCCTGAACCTTCTTCTGCAGGTCGATGTAGAGTTCGCTACGCTTTGCCTGATCGGGCTCGGCGAGGGCGGCAAGAACTTCCTTGTTCATGTCTTCCGGAACCGCCCAGGCGTTACGCCAGGTGGTGGTTGCGGTGTAGTTGTCGTCCGCATTGTTCGAATTGTAGGCGAAAGCCTTGGCGTTCGAGTGCGGATCCATGAAGTCCGGGCCCCAATAGAGGAGCATGGCCTGGTGGGTACGTTCACGGTACTTCGTGATGACCTGAGCACCGGTGCCGGGCAGGATCTCGAAGTTGATGCCGGCTTCGGCAAAGCCAGCCTGCAGCGACTGGGCAATGTCGGTGAACGGGGTCGAATTGATCACGTCGAGCGTGACGTTGATCGGGGTTTCGACACCAGCGTCGGCCAGAATCTGCTTGGCCTTTTCGACGTCGTAGGTGAACGGGGTTTCGTCATAGGAACCCGGGAAGCCCTTCGGCCAGAAGGCCTGGTGCTTTTCCATCTGGCCCTTGAGGAAGGTCTGGGTCATCCCGTCATAGTCGACGAGGTAACGGGCAGCTTCCCAGATGGCCGGATTGGTCAGCGATTCCGTCTTCTGGTTGAACGACAGGAAGTGCACGGCAGCCTGCGGATAGGTCTCGACCTTGACGGCATCAGCCGACAGGCCCGAGATCTGGTCCGGGGTCAGGTTCTTGGCCATGTCGACGTCGCCCGAGGTCAGCAGCAGCTGCTGGGTCGCGGCTTCGGCAACGTGACGAATGAGAACCTGCTTCATGGCGGGGGCGCCATCGAAATAGGTTTCGTTGGCGGTGAGGCGAACGAGCTCGGCCGGGCGGTAGTCGGTGAGCACGAACGGGCCGGAGCCGGCCGAGTGCGTATTCAGCCAGGCATTGCCCCAGTCGTCGCCTTCGACGTGCTGAGAAACCAGCACTTCGTCAACGATGGCGGCCGGGCGGGCTGCGAGGACGTTCAGCACGAAGGCCGAAGCGAAATCGCCGGTCCACTTCACGGTGACGGTATTGCCGTCAACGGTGACCATGTCGTCGATGTTGTCCGCATTCCAGCCGAGCTGGGTGAGGATGAAGGCCGGGGTCAGGTTGAGGGTGACGACGCGCTTGAACGAGTAATGCACGTCTTCAGCGCGGACCGGGTTGCCCGAGGCGAAGGTGGCGCCATCGCGCATGGTGAAGGTCAGCGCCTTGGCGGCTTCGTCGGCGGTCCATTCCGAAGCAAGGCCCGGCGCGAGAACGGTGGTGTCCTCGGCAGCATACTGGACCAGGTGGTCATAGAGGTTGGCGTTGATTTCGCCGGCCGAGAATTCGTAAGCCTGAGCGGGGTCGAGTGCGACGACATCGTCGATGTTCTGGGCGATCACCAGGGCGTCGGCCGGGGTCGCGGCATAGACGGCGCCAGCTGCCAGCGGCAGGCTGAGCGCGGATGCCAACAGGGCAGCGCGGAAGAGCTTCATGTGCGTTTCTCCTTTGAAGTGACTTTTTTTCGAACCGGCTTGGTGCCGGGTTTTGCTTTCGCGACCACCTGGCGCGACGGGCGCGCCGTGGAGCGGAAGAGAGCGAGCGTGCCGGTCCAGAGGAGCCGGGCAGGCTGATCGGTATGATTGGACCAGGAATGGGGGCGATTGCCTCGGAAGTGCAGGCTGTCGCCGGCGCTCATGATCATTTCTTCGCCATCGAGGCGCTGGGTGATCGAACCATCGAGGATGAAGAGGATTTCTTCGCCCTCGTGCGACACCGTCTCCGAATGATAGCCGGGCGGCACCAGCATGATGAAGCTCGAAAGCTGGTTGCCCGGAAAATCCGCACCGAGACGCTCGTAGATGATCGATGAACCATCGAGCGAGAAACGATTGCGCTCGTTGGAGCGGGTCAGGGCATTATGCGGGGCCGGCGCTGCGACGAAATAGTCGATGGATACGCCAAGGGCCCGCGCGATCTGGGCGAGCGTTCCGAGAGAGGGCGTGGCATGGTCGCGCTCGACCTGGCTCAGGTAGCCCACCGAAACTTCGGCGGAGGCTCCCAGTTCCATCAGCGTCATATGCTGCTGGCGACGGCGCGCGCGGATAAGCGCACCCACCTTGGGGTGCCCCTGCTCCACATCTGCCAAGGCGCTCTCAGCCATCCGTCCCACCAAAATTTTTTTGATATAAGCAAAGTTTCTTGTATGGTGAAAGGGAAATGTGAAGGTTTTGCAACCTGCAGAAGAGTCATTCTGCGGCGGTAAAGCCCTGTTATTACAAGAGGATTTCGTGTGACGACTGAACAGCCGGCGCTGACCTCGCCACCGCCAGAAAAACTAACGAGCAAGCGCACCAGACGGCAGATCGGTGCCGTGGTGACTTTTCTCGTCACGCTTTTCCTCACTTTTCTTGGCCTGTTGGCGATTACCTTCTTCATCGGGCGCGTGATCCCGATCGACCCCGTGCTCGCCGTTGTCGGCGATCGCGCAACGCAGGCGCAGTACAATGCCGCTGCCGCGGCCATGGGGCTCGACCAGCCGCTTTACGTTCAGTTCGTCAATTATGTCGGCAATGTCCTGACGGGGAACCTGGGCATGTCGGTGTCGACCGGCCGTCCGGTGGCGGCCGATCTCAGCCGCTTCTTCCCTGCGACATTCGAAATGGCGACACTCGGCATTCTCATTGGCGTTGCCATCGGCGTGCCGCTCGGGGTGATTGCTGCGGCTCGCCAGGGCACCTGGCTCGACCAGGCCATTCGCGTGGTCGGGCTGCTCGGCTATTCGGTGCCGGCATTCTGGCTCGGACTTGTGGGGCTGGCGATCTTCTACGCGCGGCTGCGCTGGGTCGGTGGACCGGGGCGGCTCGACATCTTCTATGATGGGCTCGTGACGCCCATTACGGGCATGATCCTGATCGACAGTCTCGTGCAGGGCGAGTTCGACATTTTCTGGAACGCAGTCTGGCATATTGTGCTGCCGGCGTCGGTATTGGGCTTTTTCAGTCTGGCCTATATCGCCCGCATGACGCGCAGCTTTATGCTCGACCAGCTAAGCCAGGAATTCGTCACCACGGCGCGCGTCAAGGGCGTGCCGGAGCGGGTGGTGATCTGGCGCCATGCCTTCAACCCGATCCGCGTGCCGCTGATCACGGTCATAGGGCTCTCCTATGCGGGTCTGCTCGAAGGCTCGGTGATGATCGAGACGGTGTTCTCTTGGCCCGGCATCGGTAATTACCTGACGACCGCGCTGCTCAATGCCGACATGAATGCGGTGCTTGGCTCAACGCTGGTTATCGGCTCCGTCTTCATCGTTATCAACAAAGTTTCGGACGTGCTTTATCGCGTCCTCGATCCGAGGGCACGCTGATGAGTACTCGTGACTGGCTTCTCGCCGACTCTCCCACTTCCCGCTGGCAGGCTAACGCCGGCCGCACCTATCGGGTGTTCACCGCCCTCCTCCGCAATCCGCTTTCGGTGCTGGGCGGGGTTATCATCCTCGTGCTGCTGCTGACGGCTTTGTTTGCGCCGTGGATCGCGCCGTTTTCGCCCACGGGCCAAAACCTCAGCCAACGCCTGTTGCCGCCGTCTGGCGTCAACTGGATGGGCACGGATGAACTTGGCCGCGATATTTTTTCGCGTGTCGTTTGGGGCTCGCAGATTACCCTGACCATCGTCTTGCTGGTGGCGCTGATCTCGGCGCCACTGGGGCTGCTGATCGGGGCAATTGCCGGCTATTTCGGTGGCTGGGTCGACCGCGTGCTGATGGGCTTTACCGACATTTTCCTGTCGCTGCCCAAACTGATCCTGGCGCTGGCTTTCGTGGCGGCGCTTGGACCGGGCATCAACAATGCCATCATCGCCATCGCCATCACCTCGTGGCCGGCCTATGCGCGTATTGCCCGAGCCGAAACACTGACCATCCGCAATGCCGAATATATCTCGGCGGTGCAGCTCGCCGGTGGTGGACCGATCCGCGTCATCGTGCAGCACATCCTGCCGCTTTGTACCTCGTCGATGATCGTGCGCGTAACGCTCGACATGGCCGGCGTGATCCTGACTGCGGCGGGTCTGGGCTTCATCGGTCTTGGCGCGCAGCCGCCGCTCCCCGAATGGGGCGCGATGATTTCGCGTGGCCGTACCTTCATTCTCGATCAGTGGTGGGTCGCGACCATGCCCGGCTTCGCCATCATCATCGTGTCGCTCGGCTTTTGCTTCCTCGGCGATGGTCTGCGCGACGTTCTCGATCCCAAGAGCGAGGGCAAGTCATGAGTTCTCCCCTGCTCGAAGTCGAAAATCTCCGCGTTTCGTTTCCGACCCATTCCGGTCGCGTCGAGGTCGTGAAAGGGCTCTCCTTCACCCTTGGTCGCGAGCGACTGGGCATTGTGGGCGAGAGCGGGTCCGGAAAATCGATGACCGGCCGTTCGATCCTCAAACTCATCCGCAAGCCGGGTGAAGTGACCGCCGACAAGTTGCGTTTTGAGGGGATCGATATCCTTGACCAGAACGAGAAGCAGATGCGCGCCATTCGTGGCGCCCGCATTTCCATGGTCATGCAGGACCCAAAGTTCTCGCTCAATCCGGTGATGACCGTGGGCGAGCAGATCGCCGAGGCGCTGGTGACGCACCAGAAGCTCGGGCGCAAGGAAGTGCAGCAGCGCATTCTCGACATGCTGACCGCTGTGCGCATCAACGATCCCGAGCGCGTGGCCAAGCTCTATCCGCATGAAGTTTCGGGCGGCATGGGCCAGCGCATCATGATCGCGATGATGCTGATCCCCGAGCCGGAGCTGCTTATCGCCGACGAGCCGACTTCGGCGCTCGACGTTTCCGTGCAGGCGCAGGTGCTCGACATCATCGATGACCTCGTAACCCGCAAGGGTATGGGGTTGATCCTGATCAGCCACGATCTGGCGCTGGTCAGCCGCTATTGCGACCGCATTCTCGTGATGAATGCCGGCCGTGTGGTGGAAGAATGCGCGGCGGGGCAACTCGACAAGGCGCAGCACCCCTATACACGGGGCCTGCTGGCAGCCATGCCGGTGATTGACGAAACACGCGACGAATTGCCGGTGCTCGACCGGACACAATGGGCGGGCACATGAGCGCACTTACCCTCAAAAACCTCGACATTTCCTATGGCGACACCAAGGTCGTGCATGGGGTGAACCTCGACGTGCCGGAAGGCGAAAGCTTTGCCCTGGTGGGTGAAAGCGGCTCGGGTAAGTCGACGATTTTGCGTGCCATTGCCGGGCTTGCCCCGGAATGGACCGGCGAGATTTCGGTACTCGGCAAGCCGCGCACGCATGGCGTTGATCGCAATGAGTCGCGCACCGTGCAGATGGTGTTCCAGGACCCCTATGGTTCGCTGCACCCGCGCAAGACGATCGACTCCGCGCTCTCCGAACCGCTCGCCATCCATGGTATCGGCAATCGTGGCGAGCGGGTCGAAGCGGTGCTCAAGCAGGTTGGCCTCGACCAGCGTTTCCGCTTCCGCTTCCCGCACCAGCTTTCGGGCGGCCAGCGCCAGCGTGTGGCTATCGCTCGCGCGCTGATGCTCGAACCCAAGGTGCTGCTACTCGACGAGCCGACTTCGGCGCTCGACGTTTCGGTGCAGGCGGAAATCCTCAATCTGCTGAAACGCCTGCGGCGCGAACAGAACCTCACCTTCCTGATGGTGACGCATAACCTGCCCGTCGTGAGCTTTCTCTGCGACCGCCTCGCCGTGATGCGGCATGGCCGGATCGTTGAAATTGCCGACGTCGCCCAGCTCAAGCAGGGGGACCTCAAGGAGCCCTATTCGCGCGAATTGCTCGCCGCGACTGAGGGGGCCTGAGCCCAAAAATCCAGATAGAAATGAAAAGGCCCGCAGTTTTCGCTGCGGGCCTTTTGTTTTGGCTTAGCTCGCCGTGGCGATCAGCGTGGCGTTACCGCCGGCCGCCGTTGTGTCGATGCAGACATGGCGTTCGTGCTGCAGGCGGGCGACGTCCTCGGTGCTGGTGAGAACCGGCAGGATCGGACCGTCACGACCGGCGAGGGTTTTGCGGATGGTCGACAGCGTCGCGTCGTCGCCAAACCAGGCGACGGCATCGAAGGTGGTGGCGACGCCAAGCATATCCTTGTCGAGCGAGGCGACCAGCGGCACGCAGCCGGCCTGACCAGCCATGACCTTCTGGGCCGAGATATCGGCTTCGGTCGGGCCGAGGCACAGCAGGGTGCCGCGCGGTGAGACATGGAGCACGTTGCTTTCGCCCGTCGGGCCCGGCAGCGTTTCGGCGGCAGCCTGCAGACCGGAATGGCCCTGGGTGAAGCGCGCGACATAGTGCGGGCCACCAGCCTTGGGGCCGGTGCCGGAGAGGCCTTCGCCACCGAAGGGCTGCGAACCGACGACGGCACCGATCTGGTTGCGGTTGACGTAGATATTGCCGGCATGGACGGCGGCCGAGACCTTCTTCACGCGGCTCGAAATGCGGGTGTGCATGCCGAAGGTGAGGCCATAGCCGGAGGCGTTGATGGCGTCGATGACGCTGTCGAGCTCGTCGGCCTTGAAGGTCGCGACGTGGAGGACCGGCCCAAAAATCTCTTCCGGGATTTCGCCGATGCCACCGACCTTTACCACGGTGGGCGCAACGAAGGTGCCAGATGCCGGCGCCTTCATGGCGTGAATCACCTTTGCCTTGTTAACATCCACGTAGGACTGGATTTTCTTGCGCGCAGGCTCGTCGATGATCGGGCCGATATCGGTGGCGAGATCCCACGGGTTGCCGAGGGTGAACAGCGCTGGCCGGCCGACTGGAACGCTGAGGCGATGATATCGCGCACGGCCTGTTCGGGCAGTGCGGTCGAGTCGACGATCATGGCGTTGAGGCCACCGGTTTCTGCGATCAGCGGCGCCTTGGCGTCGACGTGCTCGGCCATGGCGCGGTCGATGCGGTGCGCCGTCGGCAGCGAGCCGGTGAAGGCGACGCCGGCGATGCGCGCATCCGAGGTCAGCGCTGTGCCGACATCGGGGCCGCCCGGCATGAGCTGGATGGCATCCGTCGGGATACCGGCTTCGTGCATCAGTTGCACAGCGCGGAAGGCGATGAGCGGGGTCTGCGGTGCAGGCTTTGCCACCACCGGATTACCGGCAACGAGCGCTGCTGCGATCTGGCCGGAGAAGATGGCGAGCGGGAAATTCCACGGCGAGATGGCAACGAACGGACCGCGGGCAGCCGCCAGCGGCTTGGTCTCAGCTTCGGCTGCGTAGTAGCGCAGGAAGTCGACGGCCTCGCGGACTTCGGCCACGGCGTCCGCCCAGGACTTGCCGGCTTCACGAGCCAGCAGCGCGAAAAGCTCGGCGCGGTTGGCTTCGTAGAGATCGGCGGTCTTGCGCAGGAGTTCGGCGCGGGTGCCAACGGCAGTCTGCGGCCACGTACTGGCGACGGCGGCGGAGATCGCTGCGGTGACGCCTGCCGCGGAAGCGGAAACGACCTGGCCGACGATGTCGGTGGGATCGGCCGGGTTGATGACCGGCGTGGTTTCGCTCGAAGCGTCGGCGACCGGCAGCGGCGTCGCCAGCCATTGCGTCTTGCAGAAGGTCTCGCGGGCAGCATTCACGGCGCCAAAGGCAACCGGATCGGTCAGGTCGAGACCCGCCGAATTGCGGCGGGCGCCGAAGACGGCGTCGGGCAGCGGGATGTTGGGGTTGGCAAAGCCATCAAGCGCCAGCAGCTTGGCGATCGGGTCTTCGGCAACCTTGGCGGCCGGAATGTCCTCGTCGGCGATCTGGTAGACGAAGGAGCCGTTAGCGCCGTTTTCGAGGAGGCGGCGCACGAGATAGGCGAGCAGGTCCTTGTGCGGACCGACCGGCGCGTAGATGCGAGTGCGAGTGCCGTGGTTGGTGCGCAGCACTTCGTGGAGGCGCTCGCCCATGCCGTGGAGGCGCTGGAACTCATAGGTGTCGTTGAGGCGACCAGCTTCAGCCGCCAGATGCAGTACGGCAGCAGCCGTGTGCGCGTTGTGCGAGGCGAATTGGGGGTAGATGCGCTTCTTGGAGAACAGTTTTCGCGCCGCAGCGATATAGCTGACGTCGGTGATCGCCTTGCGGGTATAGACCGGGAAACCCGGCAGGCCGAGCACCTGGGCGCGCTTGATTTCGGCGTCCCAATAGGCGCCCTTCACCAGACGCACCATGATCTTGCGATCGTACTTTTCGGCTGATGCTTCGAGCCAGTCGATCAGCGGCAGCACGCGCTTGCCATAGGCCTGCACGACGACGCCAAAGCCTTCCCAGCCGGCGAGTTCGGGCGTTGCCAGAACGGCTTCGATGATCTCCATCGAAAGGTCGAGACGGTCGGCTTCCTCGGCATCGATATTGAAGCCCATATTGGCTTCACGGGCAGCGATAGCCAGCTTGCGAGTGGCATCGACGAGCTCGGTCAGAACACGCTCGCGCTGCGCGAATTCGTAGCGCGGATGCAGTGCGGAGAGCTTTACCGAAATGCCCGGGTTGTCGCGCACGGCCGGGGAGGTGCAGTGCGGGGCGAGCGTCGCGATGGCGTCGGAATAGGCCTTGAAATAGCGATCCGCGTCTTCCGAGGTGCGGGCAGCTTCGCCGAGCATGTCATAGGAATAACGATAGCCGAGGGCTTCCGGCTTTTTCGCATTGCTGACGGCTTCGTCGATGGTGCGGCCGAAGACGAACTGGCTGCCGAGAAGGCGCATGGCCTGACCGACGGCGGTGCGGATGACCGGTTCGCCGAGGCGGGCAATGGCGCGGTGCAGCGCATTCTTGGGGCCGACTTCGGGATCGCCCAAGACGTCAGCGGTCAGGTTCAGCGCCCACGAGGAGAAGTTGACGAGGGTGTTGGACGAGGAGCCGAAATGGCTCGCCCAATCGGACCCGCCAACCTTGTCGTGGATCAGCGCGTCAACAGTTTCGGCATCGGGCACGCGCAGCAGGGCTTCGGCGAGCGACATGAGCGCCACGCCTTCATCGGTCGCGAGGCCGTATTCGGCGAGGAAGCTTTCCATCAGGCCGAGCTTGTTGCCGGTGCGGACGGCAGTCACCAGTTTTTCGGCATGGCCGGAAATGGTCTTGCGTTGCGCATCGTCAAGGCCGGTAGCCTCGATCAGCTGGGGGACGAGGGTGTTTTCATCCGCATAAATGCGGGCGCGCATGGTGTCGCGAAAGGCAGTGGTGTCGGTCATGGAAAAGCACTCAGAAGCGTTGCCTTAAAATGCCAGAAGCCGGGAGGTCGTTTCGCCTATTTGTGTGGCCGCCTTGCGACGACAGTGGTAATTTCAATGCGATCCGCAGGCGAATGCACCATGAAAACAGTCATTTTCGAAACTTTAGACCAGATCGACCGGAAGATACTCGACGAACTCGCACGCGATGGCCGTTTGAGCGTCGCCGAACTGAGCCGCAGGGTCAATCTTTCCAAGACCCCGTGCCAGGCCCGGATCAAGCGGCTGGAGGCCGAAGGATACATTCTGGGCTACCGTGCGGTGATCGATCCCAAGCGGCTGGGGCTGCCGCATGTCGCCTTTGTGGAGGTGAAGCTTTCGGACACGCGCAAGGCGGCGCTGGCGGCATTCAACAAGGCGGTTCGGTCCCTGCCCGAGGTCGAACAGGTGCATATGATCGCCTCGAGTTTCGACTATCTGCTCAAGGTACGAACCAAGGATATCGCCGCCTATCGCGAAGTTCTGGGGGAGAAAATCTCGGCGCTGCCACATGTTGCACACACCAGCACGCATGTTTCCATGGAAGCGGTGAAGGACGACGCAGAGTAACCATTGTTTCCGATGCTGATTGCAAGGGAAAGCACAGAAATTAGACTTGTGTTGGGGGAGCCACAAAAATAGGCTCATTCCTGAGGGAACTCACTTAATCACCAGCGGTCCCAAGCCTGCTGGAACAGGGAACAAGACATGTCACGCATTGCCGCAACTACTCTGGCGCTTGGCCTCGCAGCCACGGCCGCCTTCGCCACGCCTGCCTTCGCGCAGACCAAGACGCTCACCATTTCCTGGTGGGGTTTTAACGGCGAGAAGCTCGAGTCCATCATCCTGGCTCCCTTCCGCGAGCAGTGCGGCTGCGAAATCCAGTTCGAGACCGGCAACAACGGCGAACGTCTGAACAAGCTGCAGATCCGCAACGGCGCGGGCGTTGACGTGGCCTATTTCACCGACGCTTTCAGCCAGCAGGGCGTTGACCTCGGCCTCTTCCAGCAGCTCGACCGCTCGAAGCTGCCGAACCTCGATGGCCTTTATGACCTGGCTCAGGATCCGCAGGGCGGCCACGGCCCGGCTTACTCAATCGGCCGCGTCGGCGTCGTCTATGACAGCGCCAAGCTGACCACCCCGATCACTTCCTGGAACGACCTGTGGCGCGAAGACCTGGCTTCGTCCCTGTCGCTGCCGGGCATCACCACCACTGCCGGCCCGATGGTCGTGCTCAAGGCCGGTGACCACGAAGGCGTGGACGCTTTCGACAATCCCGATGGCGCCTTTGCCGGCATCGAAGCCCTGAAGCCGAACGTGGTGAAGAACTACAACACCGGCTCGGAGATGATTAACCTCTTCTCGACCGGCGAAGTGACCGCCGCCATCGCGCAGGACTTCACCCTGGCTCAGATCCAGGCTGCCGTGCCGACCGTTGTCTGGGCCGACCTCGCGGAAGGCTCGATCGCGACGCTCAACACCGTCAACATCCCGAAGGGTGCTGCCGAGCCGGAACTGGCCTACCAGTTCATCAACTTCATCCTGTCCCCGGAAATCCAGCAGCAGCTGGCCGAGCAGGGCGTCGACGCGCCGGTCAACAAGTCCGTCACGCTGACCCCGGAACAGGCAGCGCTCTGGACCTATGGTGCAGACGTGATCGCCGGCCTGCAGCGCGTTGACTATGCCAAGCTCAATGCTGCCAAGGGCGGCTGGGTCGATCGCTGGAACGAAATCTTCGGCATGTAAGACCTTTGGGCGGGGCGCTGAGGCGCCTCGCCTTCCACATCTGGCTTCGACTTTCCACAGCCAGAATGCCTCGTTATTTTCGCGACGGCGGAAATGGCATAGAGGTGCGCAATGAGATTCCCGCCCATCACGGCGGTGACGCCGCATTTGCGGCAAGAATAGACTGGTGGTCGCTGGGCCACCGAGAAAAGGCCATAGGCGATGAAACGCTTTGCAGGCTGGACGCTGGCTTCGCCGGCAACCCTGCTGGTGCTACTGGGGCTTGTCGCTCCGGTTGCCGCCACCATCTACACGACCTTCGGTACGCCCGGCGGCCCCTTCGCAACCTACCAGGCCTTCTTCGGCAGCGGCTTCCGTCGCACGGTGTTGCTGAGAACGATCAACGTCTCGCTGATCGTGACGGCTATTTCGCTGCTCATCGGCTTTTCTGATCCAACGCTCGGGGAAACATAGCCGTTTCAACCCTTAAAGCCGCCCGGGACCATGCCTGAGCCTAAGCCCCGGCTCAAGAGACAATGGGCCGCTGCCAGGCCGTTCGCGCGCGCTCTACGTGC
>NZ_JAFKHD010000221.1 GCF_017307565.1 Devosia sp. | reverse complement strand
CCCGAAGCCGCGCCGCTGGAGCTCGCCGAGGTCGAGATGGATGTCGGCTGCGTGCTCTCGCCGCTGGCGAAATACGGTGCTTTCGGCACAAGGATCTGCCGGCCGCAGGCGCTTGCGCTGCTTGAGCAGGACTATCTTCGAGGTTTCGCCCAGCCGGGACGCCGCAGGCCCGATGTCGGGCCAGGGGCGATCCTCAAGGCGGGATGACAACCAGCGCCGGCGGCATCCGGGACAGGTCCGCACAGGCAATTCGTCGATTTCGGGCACTACTTGGGGGAGCATGATGGTACCTGCGCAAACTACGGAAATTCAGGATAAACTTGCATTTGTGGGGCTCGACGAGCAGGCAATGGGCCTGATCCGCTCGGTGCGGCCCCATGTCGAAAAGCACCTCGATGGCGCCCTGACACGGTTTTACGGGCTAGTCTCGAAGCTGCCGGCGGTGTCGCGGTTCTTCTCCAGTCCTGATCATATGACGCACGCCAAGACACGGCAGCTTCAGCACTGGCAGGCTATTGCCGCGGGCGAGATGGGCGAGGCCTATCATCGTAGTGCAATGACGGTGGGGGACGTTCATGCCCGCATCGGTCTCGAGCCCAGATGGTATCTCGGCGGCTATGGACTGATCCTCGAAACGCTGGTGTCAGGCGTTCTGAAGGATGGTCTTTCCGATCGTCTGACTGGCAGGGGGCTTTTCGGTCGGCGACGGTACTCGCGTGAGGAGTTGCTGGTCGAGGTCGATGCGGTGGGGGAAGTCCTTGGCGCACTGGTCAAGGCGGTACTGGTCGATATCGATATCGCTACGAGCCGCTATTTCGAAAAAACCAATGCGGAAACCAGCTCACTCAACCGGCAGATCGCTGCCGTCGTTGGGGCGGCGCAGGCGGGCGATTTCGGTGGCCGCGTCAGCCTGCAATCGAACGATCCCGCAATCATCGGCCTCGCCGAACAGGTGAATACGTTGATCGCGATGGTGGATCGCGGCCTTGGCGCCACCACCGAAACACTGTCTGCCTTTGCCAGCGCTGACTTGACGCGCAGCATGCAGGGCGAGTTCGAAGGCGCTTTCGCGGTCCTCCAGCGGGACGTTAATACAGTTGGTCAGCGGCTGTCTGAAGTGGTTGCCCGGCTGCGCGGCGCCACCACGGCCCTGCGCGACGCGACGGGCGAGATTCTTGTCGGAGCCAACGACCTCAGCATGCGCACGAGCCGCCAGGCAGCAGCAGTGGAGGAGACTTCGGCGGCCATGGAGCAACTGGCCGGGACCGTGCGGCAGAATGCCGAGCGGGCGAGCGCAGCCAGCCGCAGTACGCGGCTTGCCTCGACGGCGGCGCTCGATGTGGGCCAGGTGATGCAGCAGGCGACGGAGGCCATGGGCTATATTTCCGCCTCCTCGACCCAGATCGCCAGCATTCTGGGGCTTATCGACGACATCGCCTTCCAGACCAACCTGCTGGCTCTGAATGCTTCGGTGGAGGCGGCGCGGGCCGGCGAGGCCGGAAAAGGCTTTGCTGTGGTGGCGGTGGAAGTACGCCGGCTTGCGCAATCGGCAGCTACGGCCTCACTCGAGGTCAAGGCGCTGGTCGAGCGTTCCGGGACAGAAGTTGCCACGGGAAGCAAGCTTGTGGATCAGGCGAGCCGCAAACTGGCCGATATGGTCGCAAATGTCGATGAAAGCGCGAACCTTGTCGAGGGAATTGCCCAGGTCAGCCGCGATCAGTCCGATGCAATTGCGCAATCCTCGGATGCTGTGCGCGATCTCGATGAAATGACCCAGCACAATGCGGCGCTGGTGGAAGAGACCAATGCGGCCATCGAACAGGCCGATGCACAGGTGCAGGCCCTGGAGCGTTTGATCGAGGTTTTTCGGATGCGCGAGACGCAGGAGCACACGCTGAGGCGCCAATCGGCGTGATGGCCGATGCGGGCAGCTTCTGGCGCGCATCGGCAGTTGTTTGGCAGGCGGCCTAAACGCGAGCTAGCCCGAGCAGGGGAATGGGGTGAACCATATTGTCCGAGCTCTCGGCCTTGGCGTGGAGGGCGCGGACGACGTCCATGCCTTCTTCGACCCAACCAAAGGCTGCAAAGCCCTGGCCATCGGGCTGGCGCTTGCCGCCTTCGTCGAGTTCGGGCTGATCGCCGACGCAGATGAAGAAGCCCGGGGAGGCCGAGCCGGGCGCGAAGCGCGCCATGGAGAGGGTGCCATCGCGGTGACGGAGGCCGGTCTTGGAGGTGGGCTCGTGGGCGATATAGGGCAGGGGCGTCGGATAGTGGTCGACCTGGATCAGGTGGCCGAACTGGATCACTTCGATCTTGGCGGGAACCGTATCAGGCTGGTTTTCCATCGAGACGATGCGGTGAATGGTCGTCCCTTCAAGGAGCCCCTGGTCCACATAGGCGAGGAAATTCGTCGCGGAGATCGGAGCGTGTTCCAGATCGACGGCGACGACGATATCCCCGAGCGGGGTAGTGATCTTGACTTTGGGCAGTTGGGACATGTGGGAGGTCGGCTTATTTTGTGGTCGTTTGGGTCGGGGCCGGGAGCGCGTATCCAAGACTCAAGGCCAGAGGGCGCGGGCCCGGCAGAAGGCGGCAGGGTACAGGAGGACGCCTACCCCACGCCAGCCAAGAATGGGTCCGCCGCTCCCCGATCCCCCGCGAAGGTGGCAGAACGAAGGCCCCGCAGCGCGGGGCCACGCTTTATCTGGGCACAGTTGGCACCATCAGGCACCGGCGACCGCTGCGGGCTTGCGGCGATAGCCAAGCCACAGCAGGGCCGCCGCGGCGAGCGCGAGCCAGGGCAGCAGCATGACGTTGAGCATCTGCCAGCCAAAGGCTTTCAATAGCGCGGCTGCGCCGAAGGAGCTGGCAAGGCCGATGGCGAAGATGATCATGTCATTTGTCGCCTGGGCGCGGCCGCGTTCGGCGGGCGAATAGGTCGTGGTGAGCAGTGTGGTGCCCCCGATATAGAGGAAGTTCCAGCCGATCCCGAGGAGGATGAGGGCGCTGGCGAAGGAAGCAAAACCGGTGCCGGTGAGCGTCAGGAGCACGTGACCAGCGAGGATCAGCACCCCGGCGAGCATGATCCTGATGACCCCGAACCGGGCGATCAGCGAGCCCGTGATGAAGGAGGGCAGGAACATGCCGAGCACGTGGAGCTGGATGACGGTGGCGGCGGTCGAAAGATCGTGGTCGTGATGCAGCATGGCGAGTGGCGTCGCGGTCATGGCGAGGATCATCACGCCATAACCGGTTGCCGCGCCAAAGAGGGCGACGAGATAGGCGGGCTGGGTGACGATGGCGCGCCAGGGGCGTCCCTGCTGCGTGGTGCCGGGCTCGTCTTTGGTGGCCGGCATGCGTAAGGCCGAGAGCACGCCTGCACCGACGAGCGAGACCAGCGCCATGAGGAGGAACGAGCCGGCATATTCGGCGCTCAACAGGTCCGCGCCGAAGCGGCCGACCATGGGCCCGGCCAAGGCGGCAACGACACCGCCGCCGAGGACCAGCGAAATAGCACGCGAGCGGAAGGTGTCGTCGGCGACTTCGCCTGCGGCAAAGCGGTAAAACTGTGCAAAGGCCTGATAGGTGCCGACGAGGAAGGTGCCGAGGGACAGGAGAAGGAGCGAGCCGAGCCACATGCCCGCAGCACCGGCTATGCCGCCGCCAACGCCGAGCAGAGCGCCGAGAACGAAGCCGGCGCGACGGCCGACACGACTCATCCAGATCGATGCCGGGAAGGTGGCGACGGCGGTGCCGAGGAACATGGCGGCGATCGGCATGGTGGCGAGTTCGGGTTGCGACGCGATCCGTCCGCCGGCGAGCCCGCCCACGGTCATCACCATAACCGAAGCGGTCTGGAACAGGGCCTGGGCGCTGGCCAGCAGCATGACCTGGCGGTGCATGGATGTGCCTGGCATCAGCGCACCACCATCGATTTGGCCGGGGTTGGCAGGGTGAAAGCGCCTTGGACGCTCGGGATGAAAATACTCGGAGTAGAGAGCGATGGCATGCGGCGTTGTCCCTCCCGGGACGGCGTGGTAGAATACATTCAATAATTCTATTGAATGAACTAGCGTGGCGAAACCCGAAGTGTCAACGTGCAATCCCAAGCAGGCGCTCTATGAGCAATTCGCCGTGGTGGCCAAGGCGCTCGGCAATCCGCAGCGGCTCGAACTGATCGAGCATCTGGCGCAGGGGCCGCGTAGCGTCGATGTGCTGGCGAACAAGGTCGGACTGCCCATTGCCAATGTTTCCCAGCATCTGCAGGCCATGCGGCGGGCGGGGCTGGTGGCTTCGGAGCGTGAGGGCAAGTTCGTCAAGTACCGGCTATCGGATGCCAGTGTGCTCAGCGCCTTTGCCGCGATCCGGGCTGTGGCCGAGCGGCATTCGGCCGAGGTCGAAAGTGTGGTGCGCGGCTGGTTCGACCGGCATGACGACATGGAGCCGGTGTCGCGCGAGGAGCTGGCGGGGCGCATGGCCGAGGGGCTCGTGACCGTGATCGATGTGCGCCCGGCGGATGAATTTGCGCTGGGCCACCTTGCTGGCGCCATCAATGTGCCGCTGGCTGAACTCGACGGCCGCTTGCAGGAGCTGCAGGGCCGCGAGATCGTTGCCTATTGCCGCGGTCCCTGGTGTGTCATGTCCTTCGAGGCCGTGGCGGAGTTGCGCGAGCGCGGTTTCAGTGCGCGTCGGCTCGATGGCGGACTGCCGGAGTGGCAGATGGCCGGTTTGCCGATGGAGTAGGCTGAGGCCCTCCCGGTGGCCTCCGCACGCTCCAGAACGGGCGGGCCTGTAGGCGCCGTATGCAGGTCCCTGGGGATTTTCCGGCCTTGTGGTGTTCGAGACCGCTAAACTGCTTTGAAAATGTCACAATTTCCATACCCCTTGCTTTCTTGATGGGGTTGGCTTCCTTATGCGGAGCCATATTTGGGAGGGCAGCATGCTGGGTGGACGCCGCGCAGTTCGTACCGTCTTTGGCGCATTGGTTCTGGCTTTGGCCGGGCTCATGCCGGTCGCAGCCGAGACGAAGATAACGCTCTTCGACAACACCGACCTGCCCGGCTTCGACTATTCCATCGTCAAGAATACTGACCTCGACAGCTGTCAGGCAGCGTGCAGCGACGACAATATCTGCCGCGCCTTCACCTATAATTCGCGTAGCCAGTGGTGCTTCCTCAAGGGGGATATCGGTGACCGCGCCGAGTTTTCCGGCGCCACCTCCGGCCGCATCAGCCGCTCTCCGAGCCCCGCGGTGACCGAGGCGACGCGCCAGGCCGAACTGCCGTTCCCGGCCCAGTCGCTGATCGATACCGCAAAGTCCTTCGCCCGCGATCTGCCCCAGACCGATGCGCCGGCACCGAAGGCCGTTTATGCCGATCTCGTCGCTTCGGGCGACGAGGAAGTGGCAAACGAGAATTATCCGGCAGCCATGGTCGCCTATCGCCAGGCCCTCGCCATCAATGGCAATGACCGGGCCGTGTGGCAGGCGCTGGCCGAAGCCGCGCTGCGGCGCGCCGATGTCGTTGCCGGGCAGAGCGAGGGAGACAATAGCTATGACCTCTCCTATGTCGGCACCAATGCGGCGATGAACGCCTTTTTGCGCTCGACCAGCGCAGAGGAACGCGCGGCGGGCCTAAGGGCGCTCGCCAATTCCATGGAATATCGCGAGATGTGGCGCGAGGTGATCTCGACCTATCGACTGGCGCTGAAGCTGGCGCCCGATGCGGACGTGGAAGCCCATCTCGATGATGTGGTGGCCCAGCACGGGTTCCGCGTGACCGACCATGTGGTCGATGCGGAAGCTGCCGCGCCGCGCATTTGCGTCGTGTTCTCCGAACCGCTCGCGAGCACGGATGTTTCCGCCTATGTTTCTGTCGCCAATGCGCCGCAGGTTTCGATCGAAACCGAAAGCGAGCAGGTTTGCGTCGAAGGCGTGCAGCACGGCAATCGCTATACGATCAAGCTGCGCGCCGGCCTTGAAGCGGCCAGTGGCGAAGAGCTGGCTAGAGATATCGACCTCAGCGTTTATGTGCCCGATCGCGCGCCCTTCGTTGGCTTTGCCAATAATGCCTATGTGATGCCGGCCGGGCTCGGCGGCGGGCTGCCGATTACCTCGGTCAATGCCGAAACGGCCGAGGTGATGATCTATCGCATTGGCGATCGCGGCATTGCGACGGCGGTGCGCGACGGCGTGTTCCAGGGGAGCCTCACGCAATATAATGCCGAGGATATTGCCGATCGCGTGGGTCAGCAGGTCTGGAAGGGCGAGGTCGATCTCGCGCAGGGCGACAATAATGCGCTGACGACGACGGCCATTCCGGTGGCCGAGGCGCTGGGGACGCTCGAAGCCGGGGCCTATGTGATCACGGCGCGGATCAAGGGCGAGCCGGAGGACGATTATTGGTCGGACCTGGCGACGCAGTGGTTCATTGTCACCGATCTCGGCGTGACGACGATTGCCGGCGACGATGGCGTGCATGCCTTTGTGCGCAGCCTCGAAACGGCGCAGCCGGTGGCCGGGGCCGATGTGCGGCTCGTGGCGATCAATAATGAAATTTTAGGCGAGGCCAAGACCGATGCGGATGGCCGCGCGGTGTTTGCGCCGGGTCTGGGGCGTGGCACGGGTGGAAGGGCGCCGCAATTGCTGGTGGCCGAGACCGAGGGGGATTATGCCTTCCTCGATCTTTCAAAACCTGCCTTTGACCTGACCGATCGTGGGGTTGAAGGGCGTCCGTCGCCGGGGCCGCTTGATCTCTTTATGACCACGGAGCGCGGCGTTTATCGGCCGGGCGAGGTGGTGCATCTGACCGCGCTGCTGCGTGATGCGCGGGCCGAGGCGGTGGAAAACATCAAGCTGACGCTGGAGGTGGAGCGCCCGGATGGCGTGGTGGCGTCAAGTGAGGTTTTGGATGACGAGGGCGCGGGCGGCTATTATGCGGCGCTGCCCATGGCCAGCGAAGCCATGCGCGGCTCGTGGACGCTGCGGCTCTATTCCGATCCCAATGCCGACGCGCTCTCCAGCACGACTTTCCTCGTGGAAGATTTCGAGCCGGAACGCCTGGCCTTTGAAATCAAGCCGCAGGGCGAGGGGGCGTTTTCGGCCACTGAGGCCAACCTCATCGATATTGCGGCGAAGTATCTTTATGGCGCGACGGCGCCGGGGTTGTCGGTTGAAGCCGATGCCATTGTGCGGCCGCGCACGACGCTGCCGGAATTCCCGGGCTTCACCTTTGGCCGGCTCGACGACACTATTGAAACCACGCGCGAGCCGCTCGGCACGGTCGGGGTGACCGATGACGAGGGCAATGCGGTGGCCGAAGTGTTCCTGCCAGAGGGGCAGGCGACGACGCGGCCGCTGGAAGCGCAGGTGCTGCTGCGGCTGGTGGATACCAGCGGGCGGACCGTGGAACGCAGCATTACGCGGGCGGTGCTGGCGGATGGGGATCGGATCGGGATCAAGCCGGTCTTTGCCGATGCGACGGGGCTCGAAGAGGGCAGCGAAGCGCAATTCGAACTGATCGTCGTTTCGCCCGAGGGCGAGAAGGTGGCGGCGACAGGGCTCGACTGGACGCTGTCGCGGGTCGAAACCAATTATCAGTGGTATCGCGACGGCAGCACCTGGAAGTGGGAGGGGATCACCACCACCCGCGAGATTGCCAATGGTTCCGCCGATACGCCGGATGGCGGTTCGGCGACGGTGGGCGCCAATGTCAATTGGGGACTCTATCGTCTCGAAGTCGAGGGGCAGGGCACTTCGTCGAGCTACGAATTCTATGCCGGCTATTATTATGCCGATGCGGGTTCTGACACGCCGGATACGCTGCAGGTGGCGCTCGACAAGCCGGCCTATAAGGTTGGTGAAACGGCGAACCTGAAGCTCGACCCGCAGTTTGCCGGTACGGCTCTGGTCATGGTGATCGACAATCGCGTCATCGCCATGGAGGCGGTGGAGGTGCCAGAAGGCGGTACAACCGTGCCGCTGGACGTGACCGAGGAATGGGGTCCGGGTGCCTATGTGACGGCGGTGCTCTATCGTCCGTCCGACACGGCGGAAAAGCGCATGCCTTCGCGGGCGCTGGGCCTGGCCTTTGCCGATGTGGAGCCGGGGGATCGCAAGCTTGACGTCAAGCTCGATGCGCCCGACGTGACGTTGCCGCGGCAGAGTTTTGAGGTGAGCGTTGACCTCGCCAATGTCGCTGCGGGCGAAAAGGCCTATGTGGCCGTGGCTGCGGTGGACCTTG
>NZ_JAFKHD010000220.1 GCF_017307565.1 Devosia sp. | reverse complement strand
GACGAACGGCCGATGCCGTCCAGAGCAGCGCGCGAGATCAGCGAGACATAGAGCTCGAGAGCGCGGCTGGCGTCGTCGTTGCCCGGGATCGCGTAGTCGACCACATCCGGATCGCAGTTGGTGTCGACGATAGCGACGACCGGGATACCCAGACGACGGGCTTCCTTGATGGCGTTGGCTTCCTTGTTGGTGTCGATCACGAACAGGAGCGAGGGAACGTTGCCCATGTCCTTGATGCCGCCGAGGTCGCGCTCAAGACGCTCCTGCTCGCGGGACATCATCAGGCGCTCCTTCTTGGTGCGCAGGTTCAGGTCTTCTTCGCTCATCGATTCCAGTTCGCGCAGGCGAGCGATGGAGTTCGAGATCGTCTGCCAGTTGGTCAGCGTGCCGCCGAGCCAGCGGGAGTTGACGTAGTACTGAGCGGACTGCTTGGCAGCTTCAGCAACGAGCGGTGCGGCCTGACGCTTGGTGCCGACGAAGAGAACGCGGCCGCCATCGGCAACGGTATCGGATACGAGCTGCAGAGCGCGGCTCAGGGCCGGAACGGTCTGCGACAGGTCGAGGATGTGGATGTCGTTGCGAACGCCGAAAATGAAGCGTTCCATCTTCGGATTCCAGCGGTGCTTCTGGTGACCGAAGTGTACGCCTGCTTCGAGGAGCTGGCGCATGGAGAATTCTGGCAGTGCCATATTGTAGTTCCTTTACCGGTTGAAACCTCCACGAAGCCTGATGCGACGGTTACCCGCCACCGGATGGATTTCCTTGGGAAAGCCTGCTTCGTGTGTGAGATCGCGCCGACAAAGTGCCGGACGCGTGGGCGATATAAGCGAAGTCCTGCCTGAGCGCAACCCGCCAAAGTCAATCACGGGATCGTCAACGAACTGATCCCGCGACCGGTCGTTGGTCCTTCATAGACCCGCGCCGAGACGTGGGGACAAGGGTGAAAGCCCCTGAGTGGGGGAGGAAGGGCTTAGGGCTCACCTCCTCCGCGTTGTCTTGTTCTTCGTTAATTGAACTGAACGTCAGTGATCCCTTCAAGGGCCTTGATGCCGCCAGCCACCTCGGCGGTTACGGCATATTTCCCCGGAAGCTCAATCTCGTATTCTTTTGCGCCCGCATCGCGGATGACGATGAAGCTCACAGTGCCGTTGCCGCCGCGCTTTAGCTGTGCCCCCACGGAAGGCAGCGCCTTGGCGTCGGCGGCAAAAATGGTGAGCTGACGGTCGATGCTTTCGGCAGCGCCTTCGATGGGTTTGGCACCGTTCAGCATAAGGCTGATGCCTTCCGCCCGCTCCTGGGCGCCGACTTCCAAAATAACCGAATTGCCAGGCTGCAGAATCGCGCCGAACTGGGTGATCTGCTCCGAAAAAGCGATGACTTCAAAGGTGCCGCTCTGATCCGAAAGGCTCAGGATCATCATCGGCGTGCCTTTACGCGTTCGCCTATCGTTACGCGACGAGATAGTCCCAGCCAAGCGGCCAGCCGACGCCCCGTCCTTGACCGCACGCTCGAAATCGCCCCAGCGCTGGACCCGGAGGCGCTCGAAGAGGTCGGAATAGGCATCGAGCGGATGGGCCGACAGGTGGAAGCCGATGGCCGAAAGTTCGCGGTCGGCACGCTCGGTGGAGTTCCAGGCGGGAACGCTCGTGGGCAGGCGGAACGGCTCGGGTTCGCTCGAAGCGAACATGTTCCACTGCCCCTCGTTGCGCTCGGTGGTGAGCGCCTGCGCAGTGCCCACGACTTGGTCCATGGCAGCAAAGGCAATTTCGCGGCGCGGCACGAGCGCGTCGAAGGCGCCGGCATTGACCAGAGTTTCGAGCGTGCGCTTGTTGATCGCCTTGGGGTCCACGCGACGGGCGAAGTCGCCGAGATCCTTGAAGGGCTTGTCGCCACGGACCTCGACGATGTGTTCAGCAACGGCGCGACCGACACCCTTTACGGCGGAAAGGCCATAATGAATCCGGTCATCCTTCACCGAGAAGACGACTTCGGAAGCGTTCACGCAGGGCGGGACGACCTCGATCTTCTTCTTGCCGGCCTCGCGACGGAAGTCCGATAGCTTATCGGTCTGCGCCATATCGAGGGTCATCGAGGCCGCATAGAACTCATGCGGGAAGTGCTGCTTGAGATAGGCGGTCTGGTAAGACACCCAAGCATAGGCGGCGGCGTGGCTCTTGTTGAAGCCGTAGTTGGCGAACTTCGCCAGAAGGTCGAAAATCTGATCGGCCAGCGCTTCGCTGACGCCTTGCGGGCCGGAACCCTCGCGGAAGCGGACACGCTGATTGTCCATTTCCGCCTTGATTTTCTTACCCATGGCGCGGCGAAGCATGTCGGCCTCGCCGAGCGAATAGCCCGAGAGGAGCTGGGCGATCTGCATCACCTGCTCCTGATAGACGATAATGCCATAGGTTTCGTCGAGCACCTGGCTCAGCTTGGGGTGGGGATACTCCACCTCCTCGCGGCCATGCTTACGATCGATGAAACTCGGGATGTTGTCCATCGGACCAGGCCGATAGAGCGCGTTCATAGCGATGAGATCTTCGATGCGGTCGGGCTTGAGGTCCATCAAGGCCCGGCGCATGCCGCCACTTTCAAACTGGAAGATGCCGTAGGTATCGCCGCGGGCGTAGAGATTGTAGGTCGCCGCGTCGTCGATCGGGATGGCGTCGATATCGAGCTCGATGCCGCGCTTGCGCACCATTTCGACGGCATATTGAATAGTGGTCAGGGTCTTGAGACCCAGGAAGTCGAACTTCACCAGACCCGCCGGCTCGACCCACTTCATATTTTATTGCGTCACCGGCATTTCGGAACGCGGATCGCGGTAGAGCGGCAGCAAATTCTGCAGCGGACGGTCGCCGATCACGATGCCGGCGGCATGGGTCGAGGCATGCCGAAAGAGTCCTTCAAGCGATTTGGCGATCTCGACCAGCTGGCCGACGGCCTCGTCGTCTTCCGCCATCTGCTTGAACTGGGGCACCTCCGCCATGGTGCGCTCAATGGTCCAGGGATCGGCCGGATTGGCGGGGACCATTTTGCAGATGCGGTCCACCTGGCCATAGGGCATCTGCAGCACGCGACCGACGTCGCGCAGCACGGCGCGCGCCTGGAGCGAACCGAAGGTGATGATCTGCGCCACCTGTTCGACGCCGTACTTCTTCTGCACGTACTGAATGACTTCTTCGCGCCGGTCCTGGCAGAAGTCGATATCGAAGTCGGGCATCGAGACGCGCTCAGGATTGAGGAAGCGTTCGAACAGTAGATTATAGCGCAGGGGATCGAGATCGGTGATCGTCGTCGAATAGGCGACGAGCGAACCGGCGCCCGAACCACGGCCCGGTCCCACGGGAATGCCCTGACTCTTGGCCCACTGGATGAAGTCGGCCACGATGAGGAAGTAGCCAGGGAATTTCATCTTCTCGATGACGTTCAGCTCGAAATCGAGCCGCTCGCGGTATTCCTCTTCGGTCTTGCCCGGTCCGGGGCCGTGGGCAGCAAGGCGCTTGTCGAGACCGGCAACCGACATCTCACGCAAGACGGCCGCTTCCGCGGCGACCACAGCATCTTCGGTGTCGTGTGAACCGGCCGCGAATTTGGGCAGGATCGGGCCGCGGGTGCGCGGGCGATAGGCCATGCGGCGGGCAATCTCGACGGTAGAATCAAGCGCCTCGGGAAGATCGGAGAACAGCTCCATCATCTCCGCACGGGTCTTGAAGTAATACTGGTCGTTGAGTTTGCGCCGCTCGGTCTGGGCGACGACGGATGCACCGGCAATCGCCAGCAAGGCGTCGTGTGCCTCGTATTCCTTGGACGTCTTGAAGAAGGGCTCGTTGGTTGCGACCAGCGGGATGCCCTTGCGATAGGCATAGTCGACGAGGCGCGGCTCGACGCTGGCTTCCTGAGCGCGGCCATGGCGCTGCAACTCTATATAGAAGCGATCACCAAAGAGATCGGCCAGGCGATCGAGGCGTTTCAGGGCGTTTGCGTCCTGCCCATGGACGAATGGCATATCAATGGCGCCCTCGGGTCCGCCGGAGAGACAGATGAGACCGCTCAATGCGTCCGGCGTTAGCCAGTCGAGCTTGGCGCGCGCCAGACCGTTTTCACCCTGCATATAGGCGCGGGAAACGAGGCGCGAGAGATTGGCGAAGCCCTCTTCGGACTGGGCCATCATGACGACGCTGGATTTTCCGTTCCAGGCAACGTGTCCGCGCTCGCTGACGCGTTCTTCGGCGGCCGCAAAGTCGATGGCGAGTTCGACGCCGATCAGCGGTTGGATGCCCTTCTTCGTCGCCTTCTCGGAAAATTCCAGGGCGCCGAAAAGATTGGCCGTATCGGCCAGACCAAGCGCCGGCTGAGCGTCGGCGGCGGCAAGTTTGAGAATCGTCTCGAGCTGAACGGCCCCTTCAAGGAGCGAGAAAGCCGAGTGAACATGAAGGTGGATAAAGCCGGGGCCGCGCATATTGGTCTCCTTCGGAGAGTCTGGGCCAACCGGAGGCGGAGGTCAAATCACCCTGCCCCCAATCCACAGGCGATCAGGCGACCAAATTCGTCAGCAGATCCATCCAGGTCAGCGAACCGATGGTGAAGGCACCGAGGGTCACGAAGGCGGCGAAGTCCTTGAAGAAGTCAATCATCTTAAGCTCCCGTGTTGCTATAATGTTCTTATATGTTTTCTCTTTGTTCCGATCCAGTGGGATGATCGTGGAAAGCGGGGACAGGGTTAACGCGTTAGGGATTCGTTAGAGCCGCGGGAGATTCGGGACGGGTGATGCCCCGCGGGAGTGGCGGCATGCAAAAGCGCCGGACAGCCTTGGGCTTCCGGGTGTTTGGGGAGTGGACGGACCTCGGAGCGGCATTCGCCTCGAAGTATTTTATGTGTGAAGCGACTACCGCTCCGAGGTGCCCTTTTTTCGGACAGGACTCACAGCACCTCTTTGAACGCTCGTCGCGAGGCGGCCAGTCCCACGAACGTGCATGGGAGACGAGCCCATGCCGGGGCCCTACCCGCTCCTGTCGTCTGCAGACCGTCCGTGCGGGGATGGATGACGAGAGGATAGTGGAGGCTTTTGGGGCGGGGATAAGAGGGATAGATCTTGTCCGACAGCCGTCACCCTCGGGCTTGACCCGAGGGCTCCGTACTCGCCGTATCATCGCCAAGTGCAATGTCCTCGGGTCAAGCCCAAGGATGACGGCTCGGGTTGCGACCGGAGGGCTCGGAAGTGGTCCCGCGTTAATCGCAGCTAAAGCGTGTGCGGAACGACCTTGCCGTCCTTGATCGTGACGATGCGGTCGGCGCGTTTGGCCAGTTCGTGATTGTGGGTCGCGATGAGGGCGGCGGCGCCTTCGGTGCGGATCAGGCCTTGCAAAGCGGCGAAAACGAGATCGCTGGTGCCGGGGTCGAGATTGCCGGTGGGTTCGTCGGCGAGAATCACGCGCGGATGATTGGCCGCTGCGCGGGCGATAGCGACGCGCTGTTGTTCGCCGCCGGAAAGTTCGGCCGGGCGATGGGCGGCACGGGGGCCGACGCCGAGCATGTCGAGGAGTTCCATGGCCCGCACGCTGGCTTCGGCGGGCGATTTGCCCGCGATCAGTTGCGGCATGGTTACGTTTTCGAGCGCCGTGAATTCGGGCAGCAGGTGGTGGAACTGGTAGACGTAGCCCACCGTATTGCGGCGCAGCTGGGTGCGACCGCGATCGTTGAGCTTGCTGGTCTTGTTGCCGACGATTTCTACCTCGCCGGCCTGCGGGCTTTCGAGGAGACCGCAGATGTGCAGCAGGGTCGACTTGCCGGCGCCGGACGGCGCGACGAGCGCGACGAGCTCGCCGCTTTCAACGACGAGATCGGCTTCGTCGAGCACCCGAACCTGGGTGTCACCCTCGCCATAGTGACGGTGAACGCCGGAGAGACGCAGATAGGGATTACTCATAACGCAGCGCCTCGACGGGATCGTATTGGGCAGCGCGCCAGGCGGGGTAGAGCGTAGCGAGGAAGCTCAGGCCCAGGGCCAGCACGACGACAACGGTGACTTCCGTAGGGTCGGTCTTGCTCGGCAGGGCCGACAGAAAGAAGACCTCGGGCGGGAAGAGCGCGATGCCCAGCGTGTTAGAAATGGCGGCGCGGATAGTCTCTGCATTGGCGGCAACGACAAGGCCGAGAACGAGGCCGCTCAGCGTGCCGACGACGCCGATGGTTGTGCCGGTGATGGAGAATATTCGCATGATGGCGCCACGGGTTGCCCCCATGGTGCGCAGCACGGCGATATCCTTGCTCTTGTCCTTCACCAGCATAATGAGGCTGGATATGATGTTGAAAGCGGCGACGAGGACGATCATCGAGAGAATGGTGAACATCACCACGCGCTCGACCTGCAGGGCGGAGAAGAAGGTCTGGTTGCGCTGCTGCCAATCGGTGAGGATGAAGGGACGCAGATGCGGCGCGGCCGAAATGCGTTCGCGCATCTGGGCGATGGCATCGGGGTTGTCGATGAAGACCTCGGCAGCGGTTGCCTGATAGACGCGCTCATACGCGGCGTCGATTTCGGCGTCGGAGGCCATGGGATCGAGCGGCCCCATACCGGGCTTCAGCACGTCGTCATAGAGCTTGAAATAGTCCTGCGCCGTCTTCAGCGGCATATACATGAAGAGGCTGTCGAACTCGACCATTCCCAGATTGAAGATGGTGCGGACCGGATAGGATTTGATCTGCGGGGTCGAGCCGAAGGGCGTCATGGCGCCACTGTCGGGATTGATGATCTGAACCTGATCGCCAAGGCCGACGCCCAGCGTCTGAGCCAATCGGTAACCGATGGCGACCCCGTCGTTTTCGTCCCAGCTATCGAAACCACCCTGCTCTGCCGAATTGAACAGCAGATCGAGCTTTTCCAGATTTTCGGCATCCATGCCGCGCACCGACACGCCAGTGGAGCCGCCGCGGCCAGAGGCGAGCACTTGACCTTCGACGTAATAGACGGCGAATTTGACGCCCTGGACTTCCTCGAGGGTTGCCACGGCGTCCTTGTAATCGGTGAACTTGCTCTCGATGGGATATGCCGTGAAGTGGCCATTGAGCCCGAGGATTTTCGTGAGCAATTCAGCTCTGAAACCGTTCATGACGGACATGACGACGATCAGCGTCGCGACGCCAATCGCCACGCCGACCATGGTCAGGCTGGCGATCACCGAAATGAACGCCTCCTTCCGCCTTGCGCGCAGATAGCGCCCAGCAATCATCCATTCAAACCGGGAGAACGGCCGAGTGGATCGGCCGGCCGGGGCTTGCTGCACGCTAAGGGTCAAATGTCGTTCATCCGCTGAGGTTCGATAAGGCCCTTGAGACGCTCGACCGCATTGGCGAGCGGCAGCGTCTCGCGCTCGCCGGTCTTGCGATGTTTGATCTCAACTTCGCCCGATTTAAGGCCGCGTGGCCCAAGGATAATCTGGTACGGGATGCCGACGAGATCAGCTGTGGCAAACTTGGAGCCGGCGGGCTGATCGCGATCGTCATAGAGCATGTCGAGACCCGCTGCGGTCAGCTCGGCATAGAGCTTGTCGCAGGCAGCATCGGTGTCGGCATCGCCAGCCTTGAGGTTGATCAGCACGGCTTCGAAGGGCGCGACGGAGACGGGCCAGATGATGCCGTTTTCGTCGTGGCTGGCTTCGATGATCGCCGGGACGACGCGCGTCAGGCCGATGCCATAGGAGCCCATATGAACAATGGTTTCCTTGCCGTCATTGCCGGTGACCGAGGCCTTCATCGGCTCGGAATATTTCGTGCCGAAATAGAAGATGTGGCCGACTTCGATGCCGCGGGCCGAGACGCGCTTGTCTTCGGGCACAGCGGCTTCGTATTCGGCGTGATCGACCATTTCCTCGGTCGCGGCGTAGAGCGAGGTCCAGTCGTTGAAGATCGGCTTCAAATCACCGCGGAAATCGACGTCCTTGCCGGGGATCGGCTTATCGAGCAGGTCGCGATGGCAGAAGACCTGGCTTTCGCCGGTTTCGGCCAGAATGATCCACTCATGGCTGAGGTCGCCGCCGATGGGGCCGGTATCGGCGCGCATCGGAATGGCGGTCAGGCCCATACGGGCATAGGTGCGCAGGTAGGCTACGAACATACGTTCATACGCAGCGACGGCGCGGTCCTTGTCGAGATCGAAGGAATAAGCGTCCTTCATCAGGAATTCGCGGCTGCGCATGGTGCCGAAGCGGGGGCGCACCTCGTCACGGAACTTCCACTGGATGTGGTAGAGGTTCAGCGGGAGGTCCTTGTAGGA
>NZ_JAFKHD010000219.1 GCF_017307565.1 Devosia sp. | reverse complement strand
CTTGAAACCTCCGACGCCACCGTGGTGCGCACCGCCCAGGCGCTCGGTTTCGACGGCCTTGCCGAGCTCAAGCAATTGCTGGCCGAAACCCTCAGTGGCGCAACACCCAGCAAGGCATTCAATAAGGTTGTCGGTGAGGCCAAGGCGGACACGCGAAAAGCCATCGAGCGCTCGCTGGACATGCCGGCCAGGGCCGTCGCCGACCTGCGCCAAAGCGCGGCGGCCGACGATATTGCCGCCGCGGCCCATCTTCTGGGCGAGCGCCGCCGCATCGTGCTGTTCGGCCAAGGCCAGACCGCCCACATCATTGCCTATATGGGCCACCTGCTGCGCAGGCATGGCCGCGACGTGCTGCTGCTGCGCGCTTCGGGCACGGCATTGGCTGACGAGCTGCTGCAGCTCCGTCCCGACGACGGACTTCTCCTGCTGTCCTATGACCGGATCTACTCGGAAGCCCGCGCCGCAACCAACGAGGCGCTGCGCCTTGCCATTCCGATCGTGCTGATCACCGGCAATGCCCGCAGCGAGCTCGCCCAGAAATGCGACCAGATGATCGTTCTGCCACGCGGCGAAATCGGCGGCATGGCAACATATGGCGCCACGCTTGTCTGGCTCGAGGCACTGATCGTCGCACTGGCCGTCGCCTCCAAACAGGAAACATCAAAAACCCTCCTACGCTTGGAGCAAATTCGACGCGACCTGAACTGAACCCGCTGCCGTGCTCGGGCCAAAAAGCGTCAGTCCCGACTCGGGGCAATGTCGGCTTCTCTAACTCTGACGCTAAAAGCGGCCTGTCCGCTAACCACACCCCTAACCGCCACAATCAACGCTACGCAACTTGCCTGACCGCTCCGTCAGCAGTTGGTCCGCATCAAAAAATCCGCCCCATACATCAGGCCAGGCGCGGTCCGATAACCTGTAATATGGCATGTCATTTTGGCCCCATATTACAGGTTATTGCTCTGACCTCGTGTTAGATTCGGGAGACCGTCGGGGCGAAATTGACGCCGTTTTTGGACGAAAATTCAAAGGCGAACTTTTTTCGCAAAGCTCGGGCCAGCTCAACAGCCTCCCCAGTAAAGGGATGTGATGGTGAACATGGCGTCAACCGAAAATTGGTTTAACACGTTGTTCTAGAAAGGAAATGGTCTTCACTAACGTTCCCTAGAGGGTGGATTATGGGTTCCCAAACATCTTTTGTTTTGCAGGCCAAGAGTCTGACCCAACCACAAGGGCATATGCCGACCGAATAAGGCTGCGCCACCTCCCCCACAAGGCCTATGCGTTTGGTCCCAGCCTCGAAAACCTGTCTTATCCAATTGAGGATCTGCTTCCCGAAATTGCCGACGAGTCCTCTTACGAACTTCGCAAGGCGGCGAACACGACGGTCGAGGCACTGCGCGAAGGTAAGGTCTTGAGCGAAAATTCGGACAAGATAGAGAAGGCTATCGCCGACGAAGCCGAGGCGATGGGTATTAGACTGTCCGCAATTTCCACGAACCTGTCGCTGCTAAATAGGCGCCCGGATGTGTTTGTCGTCGGTACGGCCCACAAGGACAAGCGTAGACACGTTCAGATAATGTGCCAGGGCGAGCAACTGATCGCCGGCCGCAAATACACCAACGCTTCAGAGCAGCAGGATGCCTTCGAACTGCTCAAAGAGATCGGCTTCGTCATGTCCGACAAGTCGTGGCGGCCCGCAATGTTCTTCGCAGCTCGCGATGTGTTGTCGAGATTTCCGTCCAGTCCGCTCAAAGTCGATCTAAAGGTTGAAAAAGGCTCACATCAGGTGACGTCTTGGCCGAGATTTCTTCCGGAATATCGGCTCTCGGCCTTGAAAAGCGGCCAATCATCTGGCGAGCTCCAAAGGTTCGAGCGATCTTTACGCAACACAAGCGTGTTCGATGAAAAGCCGTGGCTTGCAGAGCCCATTGACCCCGACGACCCGAACGCCAGGGAAATCAGCGCTAAGTTGAAGCCATTTTTGGGCGTGCATGGTTGGCAGGTTACTCCAAGGACAGTTGCCTACTATCTCAGCCAATTTCCGCCAAGACTGCGTGCCGAGATGGGCGGACTGCTTCGGGATCAGTTGACACTGATAGACTGGAAATCGATCTCGACAGGCTTGGGTTCGCTACTCGACGATATTGGGGTCGATGCCGACCTGTTGCCCCTCACTGCAACGAGCGGCAACACCGTACTTGAGACCTTTAGGCGTGAAGGGCAACCAGCGCCCGGCGTAAAGCATCATTTTCATACCAGCCTCAGTGCCGACGCGCTTCGAACAAAACGTCCACTGGTGTTTCTCGACGACAATGCAGCGAGTGGGACGCAAGCGGCTGCGCAATTCCTGAGCTTGTTCGGGGTACCCAGAGATAAATGGCCGGCCCAATGCCAAAATGAAGCGAACCTCATCGCGCCTCTCAAGAGTGCTCAAATTGCGAAGCTTGGTGGAAGGCAGATCTATCTCCTTTTAAGCGTCGGCACTTCCGATGCGCAGGAATTCGTCGCAAACGCGCTCAAGACTGCAGGCGTATCTACCCGGGTCGAAATTCGATTTGCTCAAGAGCTGAAAAAAACTTCGGGCATCTCTGCCCCTCTCAAAACGTTCCTCGAGGAAGTTGGCACTTCGGTTTGTGCTTGGCACTTATACCGGAAGCAAACTTCGGAGTTGTCTGCGGCCGAATTGGCGAACTGCGCAGCGAATGCTTTGGGCTACGGGAATGCCGGGGGCATGATTGCGACATTGCAGAACGTTCCGTCCGGGGCAATTACTGCGCTCTGGCAGCCCGGAGTTTTCCGCGGTCACCCATGGATGCCTTTGCTCATCCGGAACAGCCGGTTTGAAGACCTGGTAATTGGCTAATTGACTCGCCCTTCGCGTGTCAACGAAGGCTCGGGGGCAGCCCCGAGAACGGTCGCCGCCCGTTACCGCAGGGGATTTGGCTTGAAGCCGCTAGCGACGCCGTTTGTCAGGCGGCTAGGTTCAGATGCTGAGTGTTGGATCAATCGTATGGGGCGTTGAGGACGTGCCACGTGCTATCGAGTTCTGGTGCGCAGCGCTGGACTATGAGCCTCGAGAGGCGCCTGGCGTTGACTGGGCAGTGCTAGTTCCTCGGCAAGGTACCGGTGTGCAGATTGCCTTGGATCTTGCCGATACTCCGGCCGCGTCTGGCCGCCCGCGACACCATCTCGATCTCTATGCTGACAATCAGGCACAGGAGGTGGAGAGGTTGCTTGCACTTGGCGCCAAGCGCGTCGAGCGAGACTATCCGCCCGACGCGGATTTCGTGGTCTTGGCCGATCCCGATGGCAACCGGTTCTGCGTAATACAGACCTGATCGCTATTCGGTCGTGTCTTTCTTGAACTTGATTGGACGGCCGCCAATTGCCACGATTTTGAAACGGCTCATGTCGAGCGACGAGAAGAAGTTATTCTCGACGCGAAGCTCCGCCCCCGTGATCTCACCCCGGGCCAGGCGGGCCGCATCTTCGTCGCGACTTGCCTGCTTCTCGGCAGCTCTGTTGGCGATATTGTATCGCTTTGGGTCCATAACGGTGACGATAGACCGAAACTGGAGCCCTGAAAAGCTGGGGAGCATCACGTCCAGTTCAAGGAGGTGACCGGCCTGAACTCATCGGCCGGCATCAGTTACAACAAGTTTCTCGCAAAGATGGCCAGCGGATACCGCAAGCCCGACAACTTCTTCGTCATACCGCCGAGCAGGGGAGAGGCTTTTGTCGCGACACTGCCAATCGAGAAATTCCACGGTGTTGGTCCAGCGACGGCAAGAAAGATGCACGCTCGAGGCATCAAGGTTGGCGCCGATCTCGCCATGCTCACCATGGACGAGTTGGTGGAGCGTTTTGGTAGCTCGGCGGAGTATTGGTTCAATCTCGCCCGCGGCATCGACAACCGTGAGGTCAGGCCTGATCGGGAACGAAAATCGATTGGTGCCGAAGATACGTTCGTAGCGGACATCTCGACACTCGGCGAGGCGCTTGCCTTGACCAAGCCGCTTATCGACAAGGTGTGGAACGCCTCGGAGAAGCGTGGTCTCTTCGGGCGGACAGCGACGTTGAAAGTCAAATACGCCGATTTCGAGCAGATCACCCGATCGAAGAGCATCGCGAGCTCGTTTCGCGATCGGGAAGAGCTGGCGGCTGTGGTGGAGCAGCTTCTGAATCAGGCCTTCCCACCCAAGACGCCAGTGAGGCTTTTGGGAGTAACGATGTCGAACTTCGCAACCGCAGATCCCGCATGCACCGAGCAGATTGAGTTGGCGCTTTGGGGCCGTAAGCGGTCAGGCAGCTTTTGGGTGGTGCGCTGCGAAAGCGGACATGGCTCTGCTACGGTCTTTTTTTAGTCGATTGAGGGGCCGGTAGCAGAATGACCGCTCTTGGTGAGGCACAATTAGAAACGGACATCAAATCGCCCGCGACCTCGGTCGAAGGGGCGCGAAAACGTAGGCTATAACAACAATTGCCAGTTGGCAGCGAACAGACCTCTCATAACGGTCTGGTTGGGGGTTCAAGTCCCTCTGGGCGCACCAATGAATTCAAGGCGTTAGCGAGGGTTGCGCTAACGCCTTTTTCTTCGGGCCCTGTTTATAGCCCGGACATCATGGACTTTAGGCAGCTTCCTGCTTCTCGATCTAAACCCTGGCTCCTCGTTGCTCCGCCAACCAGTCCATAGGGCAGCATCCACACCTCATCGCGCAACCCAACGTTATGTGCGGTGCCCGCCGGCTAAATTGGCGCCACCGGTATCTATGATGGGGCTCCACGGATCGGGGTGTGCCCTGGTCCGCAGTGGCACAGGGCTTATGGTTTCGATAGTTCGTTGAGTCTGTCCTGAGCCTTACTGAAACCTGCGAGGGAGACCGGCAGGGCAACGGGTTGACCGGTAATGGAGGCAGCTTGGAGGTTGAGCGTCTTGCCCGCACGGGCTGCGGCAACAGTTTGTCCGTCGAGCGTGAATGGGACGAGACAGCCGGCCGGCAGGCAGGTGCTGAACACCAGCGGTGGGATTGTTGCTGCATCGTCAATCTGCAGGGTTACGCCGGAAGCCAGTTGCAGACCGAAGGGTAGTACCAATGTACCAGAAACAGTCTCTTCCTGCGCCGCCGCGTAGAACTCGGCAGTCAACAGTACTTGATTGCTGTCCTGGCGAACCTGCTGCTGCGACATCGCACAGCGCTTGGCATCATTGACTATAGCGCAGACGACCTGCCAATCCTGATACGTCTCCTGTATCGACGAGGCGCCACCCGGTAGCGTTGGAGCGGGAACACTTTGTGCCTGCGCCGGGGTGGGGGGCGATAAGGTCGCGAGCATCGCGATCAAAAGCGTGGCAACGCCGGCCGGAACACGATGTCGCGGTAACTCGGTGGCTGGAAGTAGTGATGGGCGCTGGGGCATCTATCTGATCATGGTTCATTGCGGATTGAAGGCGGAAGCATCTGCTCAATAGGTCAGGGACAGTGACGCGGAAAGCGACCAGTCGCCCTGCTCTGCATCATTTGCCCCTATAAGGTTGACAGCGCCGGTGAGGTTAGCCTTGAAATTGTTGCCAAGCGCATAGTCGAGACCTAGCCCGGTTGAGGCCAAGGTAGTCGTATCGCCAGCATTGAAGTCGTAGCCATGAGCGAGGTCGAAAAAGGCATACGGACTGAGCTCATCGGAAAGGCCGATCTGCATCAGCGGCGTCAGGGTGGGCAGGCGTAGTTCGTTGCGCCAAACAAACCCCGTGTCGGAGGCGGCCACGTCTGAGCTGGAGCCACGCACTGCGCCGAACCCAGACATCCCGAGCCGTACAGGGTCAGGCAGCGCCGAGCCTGCGACAAGGCCCGTAAATTCGCTGATCCAAACAAGATCAGCCGAAAGTTCGGTCAACCTAGTGATATCGATGCTGGCCGTGACGTAGCCAGCACGTTCGAGGCGTCCACCGGTGAAATCGACCCAGGCCGCGTCGGTGTTATCGCTAAGGATGCCGCCGGGGTTAACGGCAACACTCAGATCGAGCTTGGTGTAACCAATCGAATCCCTGACACTGCCGGCCCACCCGAAGTTGAAATCCATCAAAGCGGCGTTGCCGATAGCGACGTCAACGCCAGCGAACGCGGTTGTCCGTTCGACCCAGCGGGGGGTGATGCCAAAATAGAAATCGCCCAAGTAGTGGCCGGAGAGCACATTTGATACGGCGCTACGATAGAGGATCGGTAGTTCGAAGGTGCGGTTGCGGAAGCTGAACAGAGTACCAGTGATGATTTCGCTGGTTTCTACCATGCTGGGAGCGACGGAGAACATTGCGCGGGGTCCCAGCGGCAGATCGATTGTACCAGCATGGCTCATATAGCCGCCACGGGACGCATTACCCCCCGAAGAGGCACTATCTGTGAAGAGATCGTCAGAGCGGGTGTGGCGATAGCCCAGGGATGCACTGCCGAACATTGGCAACCACAGGAGGCCGCCGACGGTCCAACGGGCGAGCCCGGTCGCTTCGGAGCCAGAATTCGACCAGCCAGAATACACCGACCACGGCTTGCTTTCGGTGACGTTAAGGGTGAGATCGCTGGCGCCAGCAGCGCGGCTTGGCGAAAACTGGGCGGTGACCTGTCGGAACGGATTGCGATTCAGCCAATCGAGATCCTCTTCCAGCGCGCTTGCTGAGATCCGGCCACCGGGGTGGACGCGCACGACGCCCGCCAAATTCGGCTCGCTGCTCCCTCTGACCTCCACGACGCCGGCACGAAATTCCATCACTCTGAGGCTGAGCACACCATCTGAGATCTCCTGGGGCGGCACGGTTACCGAGACGAAAGGATAGCCTGCGTCACGCCACACCGCCGCCACGACCGATTGCAGCTGAGAGATAGATGCCTCGCTCAGTGCAGTCCCGAGAAACGGACGAAGAGCCGCCTCGATAGTTGCCCGCGGCACCCCCTCTAAATGGCCAAGGCTGATACCTGGACCAGGCTGCCCTACCTCTTCACGGGAGCCAATGAGCTGGACACCTCTGATGTCGACGCCAAACGGGGTATCGTCGCCCTTGTGGTAATCCTCCGCGCTTGAGCTGATCGCAGGGAGCGCGACGACTGCCTTCGGGGGCAAGTGGCGTTCCAGGGCCAACGGTGCCGCCGTTGTTCCCATGATGGCCAAAGCAACCGATGCAGACAGAACTGACTGTTGCATGAGCATTCCCATGACCACCCCTTAGTTCTGCCAGCGGATATGATCGCCGAAATACTGTCTATCGAGGCCGCTCAGACTCGCGCATTCGCCATCGGCGACGCCCGCGGTACAGTCACTCTGCTCGTCCTCATCGTCCCACGGTTTCGACGCCAAGGTGTCCGTCAGCCAGACATTCGCATTGCCGCCGCGCTCCAGCGGCACGCTTCTGGTGATCATGGCGGGTGCGATGGTCAAGCTCCCGGCCGCAAAGTCTACCAAATCGTAATTGCCCACGACCGCCAGCGTCCCACGGGTGATCGCGTATCTGCCCACGGCCTGTCCCGGTTCCCGCACCAGATGGCCCATGAATATGGTGTCGAACGTGTCGAATGGCGCCAGGATGCCTGCCACCAAAGACCAGGCCAACAGCGGATCTGATTGCCCCTGCAGCACACGTATGTCATCGGCCCGCACCGTGATGGGCCGCCGGGTCACCTCGAGGCCGCCGACATTCGTCACATAAGTTATGTCGTAGTTGTCAAGGCCGATCCCGCTGGCATTCGACGCCAGCGCGTCGTAGCGACCAACATTGCTCGCCGCAGTCGCAGCGCTAAAGATCTCCACCCAATCGATGGTGTCGCCAGCAACCAGATTATCCCCCGTCGCGGAGCCGGTCAGGGGATTGACTTCGCCGTAGATGCGGCTCTTGTCATCGGCAGTGATCACCAGTGGCCGCCGCGTAACCGTAAAGGCCTCCGTTGTGAAGCTCAGCGCATAATTGCCCGAAGCGGCAAGCGAGCCTTGCCCGATGGCATAGTCCCCAACCGTTTCACCGGCGGCGCGCGCCAGAGCGCCCGTCAGCGTATCGCCAAACACTAGCCCCAGCCCACCGATCGTATAGTTCAGTGTCGGATCAACATTGCCGTAGATCTTGGACTGAGCGGCATCCGCCGTGATCGTGATCGCTCGCGGCGTGATCCCGAACGTCGAGCCCGTTGTGAAGCTCAGCGCATAATTGCCCGAAGCGGCAAGCGAGCCTTGCCCGATGGCATAGTCCCCAACCGTTTCACCGGCGGCGCGCGCCAGAGCGCCCGTCAGCGTATCGCC
>NZ_JAFKHD010000218.1 GCF_017307565.1 Devosia sp. | reverse complement strand
GGCGCTCGTCGGCGCCGCCCAGCACGCCATGGAGGCCGCGGGTGCGACGGAAGTGAACATCCAACCGCTGACCGTTGCCTATACAAAACTTCAGGGCCTGCCGATCAGCCGCAACGAGCGCTCGCTCGTTGCCTGGATCAAGTCCAAGTCGGTCAAGCAGAACATCCGCGAAATCCTCTCCGGCCCCGTCAAGGACGTCACCGTCGCCTTCGGCACCCCGCAGGTGCTGGCCCAGGGCGCGGACCGCAAGGCGGTCACCAAGTCGGCGGAAAATCAGGTACGCACGACGCTCGTCGCCCTCAATCGCGGTCTGCCTCTGCCGGTATCGGCACAAGTTTAGCCATTAGGCTTAACGGACAGTCCCGCTTCTGAATTAACGCTTCATTAGCTATGTTGGCCCGGTTTCAAGGAGGCCGACATGGATTGGCAAATTCTCGCCATCTGGCTGATCACCGGCGTCACGCTCTATTATTTCCTGCGCAGCGAAAAGCAGCGCAAGCACGCCATGCTCGAGGCGCGGGCCCGTCATTTCGCCACGGCCCCCGCCTATCGCCACCGCGCCGCCGGCACGGTCAGCACGCCGCCGGCCTATGTGCCCATGGGCCTTTCGCCCTCCGATCGCATGTTCCTGCAATCGCTTGCCCGCACGGCGCGGCAGAAGGACTAGGTTCCGTCCGCCAGACGCGCCTTGAGGCGACCGACGATCTTGGCCGCCTTGACCATCAGCGCCAGGTCGACGTCGCTATCATCCATCCCCTCTTCCCGCTCGATCCAGGCGGGGATGAGGATTTCGTGCCGCTGCTCGCGGCCGTCGATGGTTTCGGTGAGCACGGCCTTCACCTTTCCCGTCACCCGGTTGGCCAGCCGCGGGTGATCGTGACGCTCGGCGAGCGCGATATCGATTAGTTCAAGACTCATATTCGGCTCCATGGGAGCCCCCGTGCGGAAACTGGCCCTAGATGGTTCACGAGGCATTAATGCGCCGACCCGCCCATGGTTTCTCCACAGGCGGGTTTTGATGGTTGATAGTGGTGGAAAAGATCAGACCCGGACGGCGTGCTCCACGCGGCCGGCATCACCGAAGACGCGGATATAGCGCTCGATTTCGGCCGCCTCCCCCGTCGCCTTGGCCGGATTGTCCGAGAGTTTTACCGCCGGACGGCCATTGGCCTCGCTGACCTTGGCAACGATCGAGATCGGGTCGAGCCCGGGATTGGGCGCGGGCGCACAACCTTCGAAGTCATTGGTGAGATTGGTGCCCCAGCCAAAGCTCATGCGCACCCGCCCATCGAAATGGAGATAGGCTTCCTCGATCATGTCGACGTCGAGCCCATCGGAAAAGATCAGCAGCTTTTCCTTGGGATCGCGGCCGCGGCTTTCCCAGAATTTGATGATGCGTTCGCCGCCATCGATGGCCGGCGCCGAATCGGGCCGGAACCCGGTCCAGTCCGCCACCCAGTCGGGCGCATCGCGCAGAAATGCGTCGGTGCCAAAAGCATCGGGCAGGACGATCAGAAGGTTGCCGCCATAATAGCTCTTCCAGTCCTGCAGCACCCGGTAGGGCGCCTCGCGCAGTTCCTCGTCCGAGCGTGCGAGCGCCGCCAGCACCATGGGCAGTTCATGGGCATTGGTGCCCAGCGCCTCGAGATCGGTGTCCATGGCGAGCTTCACATTGGAGGTGCCGGTGAAATTGTCGCCGATCCCTTCCTTGAGCGCTTCCACGCACCAGCGCTGCCAGAGGAAGGAGTGCCGCCGCCGCGTCCCGAAGTCTGAAATCTTGAGGTCCGGCAGCTTTTGCAGGCGCTCGACCTTCTCCCACATCTTGGCTTTCGCCCGCGCATAGACCACGTCCAGCGCGAAGGGGCCGTAGCTCTTCATCGCGGCACGGCTGCGCAGCTCGTTGATGATGGCGAGCGCGGGAATTTCCCACATCGAGGTTTCGAGCCAAAGTCCGGGGAATTCGAGCACGAACTGCCCGTCGCGCTTTTCCAGCCGATATTCGGGCAGCTGGAAGTTTTCGAGCCAACGCAAAAAGCCCGGCTGAAAGATCTGCTTACTGCCATAAAAGGTGTTACCCGCCAGCCAGATCATTTCTTTCTTGGAAACGCGCAGAGTGCGGCAGTGGTCGAGCTGGGCGCGCAGTTCGTCGATATCGATCTCTTCGGCCAGCCGGACGGATTTGGTGCGGTTGATCAACGAGAAGGTCGCCTCGACCTTGGGATAGAGACCCCAGATCATCTGCAGCATCAGGAGCTTGTAAAAGTCCGTATCGAGCAGGCTGCGGATGATCGGATCGAGTTTCCAGGTGTGGTTGTAAACACGCCGGGCAATGTCGGTATAGGTAGCCATCTCTTCCCCACTTCGGCTGTCTTGTAGCGCGCCCGATGCCGGCTTGGAAAGCCGCGGAAGCCGCCCGACCGTCCAGTCGCCGCCCCCTTCGGGCCGGCAGGCCACCACCAGCGCGTCCCGCTGCGCCTTGAAAATCCCAAAAATATAGGATACCCCCCTATATTATGTCTCACACCATTACCCAAAAACCAAAACTCCTCGCCCGGGTCCGTCGCCTCAAAGGTCAGATGGATGCGATCGAAAGGGCCCTCGAAGCGGAAGCCGACTGTGCCGAAGTCCTCAATCTCGTCGCCTCGGTACGCGGGGCCATCAATGGCCTCACCGTCGAGTTGATCGAGGACCACATTCGCCACCACGTTTCTGACCCTGCGACCGATACCGACCCCGATCGTGCCCAAGGCGCGGGCGAACTCATCGACGTGATCAGGACCTATCTCAAATGACTGAGGCCAGCGCCCAATTCGCCGCAAGCCACGAGCATGTCTTTCTCGGTGCCAACCACGAGCGCAATGAGCGGCGCACCTGGCTGGTCATCGCGCTGACGGCGGCCATGATGGTGGTCGAGATCACCGCCGGCAGCATTTTCGGCTCCATGGCGCTAGTCGCCGATGGCTGGCACATGTCCACCCATGCTGGCGCCATGCTGATTGCGGCCCTTGCCTATCTCTATGCCCGCCGCCACGCCAAAAACCCGCGCTTCACGTTCGGCACCGGCAAACTGGGCGATCTCGCCGGGTTTGCCAGCGCCATAGTCCTGGCGCTCATTGCCCTGCTCATCGGCTGGGAAAGCCTCATGCGCCTCACCGCGCCGGTCGCGATCAATTTTTCCCAGGCGATCCTGGTTGCCGTCGTCGGGCTCGTCGTCAACCTCGTCTGTGCCTGGCTTCTGCGCGACGATCATGACCATCACCACGGCCACAGCCATCATCACGATCACCCGCACGACCATCACGGTCATCACCATGGTAGCGGCCGCGACAACAATCTGCGCGCCGCCTATCTGCACGTTCTCGCCGACGCCCTGACCTCGGTTCTAGCCATCCTCGCGCTCGTCGCCGGCAGCCTTTTTGGCTGGATCTGGATGGACCCGGCCATGGGCATTGTCGGCGCCCTCGTCATCGCCCGCTGGTCCTGGGGCCTCATCCGCGACAGCGGCAGCGTCCTCGTCGACTATTCGCGCGAAGGCGAAGCCATCGGCACCGAGATCCGCGAAGCCATCGAAGTTTCGGGCGACACCATCGCCGATCTCCACGTCTGGCACCTCGGCCCTGGCCACTATGGCGCCATAGTATCCATCGCCAGCAAGGCCCCGCAGCCCATCGCGATCTATCGCCAACGCCTCGCTCATGTGCACGAAATTTCGCACCTGACGGTGGAGGTGCAAGGGGCTTAGGGCACAAGTCAGGGAAATTGCCGGAGGCCCTCCGATCTCGCACGCGCCTCACCAGCCCACCGTCCCTTCACCTCCCCCTTGATGGGGGAGGCCGGGAGGGGGGACGTCAGCCCCTAGCTCCCCAGCTGAAACCGCTCAAACCGCCCCAGTTCATCATCCACCGCAGCCCTGGCCTCGGCGCCGACATCCTCGAGCCAGGTCCATTTCTGCACCAGCAGTTTTCCCGCCCCACGATCGGTCTTGAGATCAACCGCCGCCACCACCCGGTCTCCCAGCAGAACCGGCAGGGCGAAATAGCCCATCACCCGCTTTTCCGCCGGCACATAGGCTTCGAAGAGATGGTCGTAGCCAAAGAACAGTTTTAGCCGCTTGCGCTGGATGATCAGCGGATCGAAGGGCGAGAGCACATGCACCCGATCTGCACTCGCCAATTCCGCCTCGAACACCGCCGGCTCTGCCCAATGCGGCGCCTTGTCTGCGCCCTCGATGCTAACCGGCACCAGCGCCCGCCGCTTCACCCGCGCCTCGATCAGCTCGCGCACCGCCTTCTTGGCCGGGGCATTGAGGTGGCAAATGGAATCAAGGCTCACAAGCCCCTGGCTCTTCAGTGCCCGATCGAGCAGATAGGCGGTCACCTGCCGCTCGGTCGCCGGTTTCGGCCCCCCGTCCCAGCCGAAATGGCGCTCGATCAGGTCATAGGTTTTCACCATGCCCTCGCGTGCCGAGATGGCGACGAGCCCCTGGTAAAACATCAGCTGCAACACGCGCTTGGACGGTTTGCGGCTCGCCCAGGGGTGGTTCTTTTCCACCAGTTCATCATCGTCAATGTCGCGGATGGAAAGCGGTCCCTCCTCGCGCAGGCGCTTTTTCATGGCGCTGACTTCGGCCTTGCTGACCGTGCCGAACCAGGCACTCGGCTTGTCCCGATAGGCCTTCATCGCCGGCACGAAAAAGCGCAGGTCCCCGGTCGGCACATAGCTTAGCGCGTGGGTCCAATATTCAAAGATCGATTTGTCGACGCTCTGCAAATGCGCGAGATCGCCGCGCCGATAGTCGGGAATGCGCGAATAGAGAATGTGGTGGTGGCAGCGTTCGATCACATTGATCGTGTCGATCTGCACATAACCCAGATGAGCCACCGCCGCGCCCGCGGCGGCCGGTCCAGACCCAAAGGGCGCGGCCTCGTCGAGCTTTTGCGCTTTCAGCCAGATCGCCCGCGCCTTGGCCGGACTGATGGTGATGGGTTTGCGGGCCACGTCTTGATCCTTGTCTGGCGGGGAATCGAAGCAATGCCAGAACCATAGGCATGGCAAAACCCGATTATGGCAGGAGCCTACTGCGCCTTGCCCGTCTCGCTGCTGCGGAACCAGCCGCCACCGAGCAGGGCGCGCGGCCCATGGCGGGTGAGCTTGATCTCCAGCGCCTCCAGCTCGGCCGCGGAAAACCCCTTTGGCGCCGTCACCGCCACCCAGCCATCAAAATAGTCCTGCGGGGCATAGACGTGACCAAAGCCGATGGATGCCGTCTGGGCCAGCGCCATGTCGAGCGCCACCTGCAGAAACGTCACCACCGGATACCAGTTGAGAAGCGGCGACACCGAAGGCGCCCGCTCGCCGCTGAGCCAAAGCGGCTCGCGATAGAGCAGGGACCAGTCGAAGAACACAATCGGGTCGGAGGGATATTGCAGATAGACGATGCGCAGCGGCCCCCAGGCCGAGAGCTCCTTGAGATCCTCGCCGGTATTGGCGAAACGCACCGTCGTTTCCTGGCCGATACGGGGCCGCCAGACGGGCGAATCGGGGTCACGATTGGCCGTGGTCATGCGCCAGGCAGAGCTGGCAAAGGGCGGCCCGACCCAGAGGGCGCCATCGAAGGGGTCGCCCAGAATGTCGTAGAGCGAGGCGGAGGCGGCCGAACTATAGGCGCCAAGGCTAAGACCATGGAGATAGAGCCGCGGCCGCTTGTCGTGCGGCATATGCGTCCAGCGATCATAGACGGCATTGAACAGCGCCCGCCCGGTTTCCACCCCGATATCGGGCTCGGACACCAGCGACAGCCAGCTCGTCAGATAGGAATATTGCACGGCAACGCTCGCGACATCGCCGCCATGGAGGATTTCGAGCGTGTCGATGGCCGCCGGTTCCACCCAGCCGGTGCCGACCGGCATGATCAGGGCGAGCACTGCGCGGTCAAAGGCGCCCACCCGGTCCATTTCGGCGAGGGCCAGCGCTGCCCGCTGTTCCGGCGTATCGGCCGAGCGCAGCCCGACATAGATACGCAGCGGCGTCACAGCCGGCTTGTCGGTCAGCGCCGTAATGTCTTCGGCCGTGGGGCCGGTCTGGACATAGACACGCGCATCGATACCGATAGTGTCCCAGGGCACCAGCGATTGCGCGCTGCCCGATTTCAGCGGGTCGGTCGGGCGCGGTTCGGAAATGCCCACGAGACGATCGAAATTGCCGTAGAATCGGTCGGCCGCGAAAAAGAGACCACGGGCAACGACGCCATCGCCGACCGTCGCCGTGGCGATCCCCACCAGAATCATCGCCCCCACCAGCGCCACGCGCGGCGGGATCAGCCGCCCGAGCCAGTGCGCGACAATGCGCACGCCATGGACCAGCAGCGTTCCCAGCCCGACCAGCAGCGCAGCCGGCAGGACGGCGATCAGCGCCACCAGCAGCGGCTGGGTTGCCTCAAGCGGCGGCTCGGCCATGCCGGCGCGCACCGAATTCTGCCAGCCGGTCCAGAACCAGAGGAAAGAGATGGTGAGCACGAGCGCAGATGCGGCGCAGAGCCGTCCGGCCCAGCGCGCCACTTTTCGATTGGGCCAGCGCAGCTCGAGAAAATTCCACAACCATTCGAGAAACACCCCGATGCCATAACCGGCCGCAAAGGCGCAGCCCGAAAGAACCCCCTGCACCAGAACATTGCGCGGGATCAGCGAGGGGGTGAGGGAAAGTGCCGCGAACAACAGGCCAAAAAGCCAGCCGCCGGCCGAAAGCGTATCGAGCCGCCGCCCACCGAATCGAACGAGCCGCCGGGCCCGGCTTTCGGACCTGGTCTCGATCTTGGTGGATGCTGTGTCACTCCCGGCAGGACCGGGTTGGGAAGTGGACGACACGGAAATGCCCCGGGGCTGGACGTGCGGCCACTATAGGGCTCTCGTCCGGCAAGACAACCTTGGATCAGTCCGCGCGACGGCCGCCAGGTGACAACCGAACCACAACGCATTCGCTTCAACGCGAAGCGAAATGCCAGCAGTCTGCCAACGATGTCGGGGGAAATGGTGGAGCCAAGCGGGATCGAACCGCTGACCTCTTGCATGCCATGCAAGCGCTCTCCCAGCTGAGCTATGGCCCCATTCCGTGGGTTTCTTCAGGGCGCTGCCCTTCCGAAGCGAGGCGGAACCTAGAGGATGATTCCGGACAACGCAAGTGCCTAAATGACACTTTTTTCATCCGCCGGGGAAAACTCTCCCCGACGGAAAAAATCAAATGAAATCAGCGATCTTCGTCGTCGCCAACGTCGAAGCCGAGGCCGTCATCGGCGTCGTCGTCTTCCTCTTCGAGGAACACGTCTTCTTCGTCGTCGCCCAGGTCTTCGTCCACTTCGACGTCATCGACATCGGGGATTTCCTCGTCGCCGCCGCTCTCTTCGGCGTCGGCATCCTCGAGGCTGACCATTTCGGGGGCGTTGGTGTCCTCGGCCTCTTCTTCTTCCTCGACTTCATCCTCGTCGTCGATCTTGCGCGACGAAACGGAGGATGCCTTGCCGACAGCGAGCGTGTCGAAATAGGAGCGGGGATAGGACTTGCCGGTATAGGGCGAGACGATCGGATCCATGTTCAGATCGTAGAACTTCTTGCCGGTATCGGGATCGGTACGCTTGGTACCGCGTTCGTTGGCCATTTCACATGCCTCGTCGAATAGGGAAAATGCCTGTGGCCGACCGCCTCGGCCACGCCAGATATTCGGCCAGTCCGGTTAGGTGCAAAGCGTAGGTCTGTCAAATCCTAAATGCGGGAGCGGCAAGGGTGGCTCCTTCGGGCAAAGCCATGCTAAGGCGGTCAAGGATATGCCAGGCGCTGAGGTGAAGGTCATGATCATAGCCGTCGACGGACCGGCCGCTTCCGGCAAGGGCACTCTGGCCCAGGGTCTCGCCCGACACTATGGCCTGCCCCATCTCGATACGGGCCTGCTCTATCGCGCCGTCGGCACGGCCGTCGAAGCCTTTGAAGACACGATCGAATTCGAGGCCAAGGCCATCGCCGCCGCAAAACAGCTCGATGCGGCGCACCTGACCGATCTCGAAACCCTGACCAGCGCCCGCGCCGGCACGCTTGCCTCAAAGGTCGCCGTCATCGCCGAAGTCCGCAAGGCGCTCTTCGACTTCCAGCGCAATTTTGCCACCCAGCCCGGCGGCGCCGTGCTCGATGGCCGCGATATCGGCACGAAAATCTGCCCCGATGCCGATGTGAAACTCTTCATCCAGGCCGACAGCAAGGCGCGCATGGAGCGCCGGGCGCGCCAGTTCGAAGCCCGCGGCGAGGTGGTTGACCGCTATGCCCTCTATCACCAGATAGAAGAGCGGGATGCCCGCGACATGCTCAATCCCAATGGCGGCTTCTACAAGTCGGACGACGCGCACTTGCTCGATACG
>NZ_JAFKHD010000217.1 GCF_017307565.1 Devosia sp. | reverse complement strand
TAGTAAGACTAAACAGATGCGCGTTTGGTGGTCAATCCACCATTTGTGTCAATGGGATGACGGTAGCCGTTGCGGTGTCAGCGATAGAAGGAAAGCGTTCGGTCGAGCGCGACGTCTTCGCTTACGACCTCAGCAAAGCCCAACTCCTGGCGGATTTTTCTGGTGTCGAGAGTCAGCGGATAGGTCAGATCCATGGCGTCCGCGCGATCGGCCCAGACACCGCTGCCGGCATCGGCTTTTACAACAGGGTTATTTAGCCCCAGGAGTGGGAGCACACGTTCGGCCCATGCATGGGCAGGTCGGACAAAATCCTGTCCGGCATTGTAGATTTGCCCGGCGGCATTCGGGTGCGTTGCTGCAAGAACCATAGCCTCGGCGACGTCTTCGACGTAACCGTAAGAGTTTAGCCAGCCATAGGCGCGCTCGTCGATAGCAAAGGCGACACCGGGTCTTGCATTGTCGACAATCCAGCCAAAGCGGCGTTGCTTGTCGTCGGGGCCGAAGATCATAGGTGGCCGCACGACCGACCAGTCCATACTCATCCCGGCGAGGGCTTCTTCCAGAACGAGCTTGTCATAATTCTCGAAGAGGTCCTCGCTGACCCCAGCTGGTCGCCGGCTATTGCCGCGATAGGGATAGCGCATCTGCCGAAGTGGAGAGTCTTCTGTCGCTGGTTCTATTCGTACGGGCGCCGTTCCCTTACGGAGCAGACCGGCATAATTGGAATAGACGTCGACCGAACTGGTCAGAACGTACCGAGCGCCAATGCGTTTTGCGGCGCGCATGACGCCGAGCGTATTCGCAGCGCTGAGCGCGAAGATGTCGATGACAGCATTTACATCATTCGCGGAGAGGATATCGGCAAGACGCTCTTCATCGACACGATCAGCGTGGGCGATGGCGACGCTATCTGGAAGGTTGGCCTTCTCCAGTCCCCGGTGGACGACCAGTGGTTTTTTACCGTGAGCCAGAAGTCGCAGGGCCACGTGCCGGCCGAGAAAGCCGCTGCCGCTGATGATCGCTACGGTCATGTATACTTCGCCCTTTCGCCCAGAGAGCCAGGATGTCGTGCGGCCTATTGCGGAATGAACATTGCCGTGATCATCGCCTCGGCGATGATCTTGTCGCCCACCTTGGCGATGCCGCGGTAGCGGCCGACCTGGCGTCGGCGGTGTTCCTTCTTGAGGTGGAAGTGGATGACGTCGCCCGGATGCGCCGGGTTGCGGAATTTGGCTTCGTCCACGCCGAGCAGCATCATCGTGTTCGTACCGCTCGCCTCGTCCTGTCCACGCAGGGCGATGGCTCCGGCAGTCTGGGCAATAGCCTCGATGATCAGCACGCCGGGGAAAATGGGCCGGTCAGGGAAGTGCCCCTGCGCCCAGGGCTCATTGATCGTGATGCACTTTACGCCGATCGCGCTGTCGTCGCCGTCGATGGAAACGATCTTGTCCAGCATGAGCATGGGGAAGCGGTGCGGCATGACGCTCAGCAGTTCACCGATTTCCATGGCATTCAATTCGGCCATTTCGCTAAGTCCTTCAAAACGAGACGCATCTGGTGCGAGGGAATACTACATTGCAGCGCAATGCCTAGGCCTGAAATGGCCTATTGCAGAGATTGCTGGGCGCAAATGTCCTCGTTGGCCGCCGAAGCCGACCGTCACCGGACCCTGCCATGGCGCGAAGACTCGGATAAGAGGGGTTCGCCCACGTCACGACGCAAACGGACCCGATGGCCGAGACCGACCTTTACCTTCCGCTCAAGGCCTTCATGGAAGCCGCCGGCTATTCCGTCAAAGGCGAGGTCAATGGATGTGATCTTGTCGGCGTGAAGGAGGGCGATCCGCCGGTTGTCGTGGTTTGCGAGATGAAGCTTGCCTTCAATCTCGAGCTTGTCATGCAGGGCGTGCAACGGGCGACATTCTGCGACGAGGTCTGGCTTGCCGCCAGTGCGTCGAAGACCCGGCGCGGGCGCGAATTTGATGCGCGCTTCCGCAATCTTTGCCGGCGCCTCGGCTTTGGGCTCATCGCCGTTTCAGAGATGGGCACGATCGATGTAATCGTTGCGCCCTTTGCGGCGACGCCCCGCAAGGACGCAAAGCGGCGCTCCCGGCTGCTCGACGAGCACAAGCGCCGCGTTGGCGATCCCCAGAAGGGTGGGGGTCGCGGCAAGCCGATCATGACCGCATATCGGCAGGACTGCATTGTCTGCGCGACCGCGCTCCTTGCCGGGCCGCAAAGCCCAAAGCAGTTGAAGGCGCTCGTTGTCAGGGCCCCGACAATCCTCCGGAGCAACGTCTATGGCTGGTTCGTGCGGGAAAGCCGCGGCGTCTACGGCCTGACCGAGCTCGGCCGGGCCGCAGTAGTGCCGCCGCAGACCTAAAGCGTCTTGCCCATCCAGATGGCGTCGTCGCGGCCGATCTCGCTCAGCCCGATATGCTTGTAAAAGCCAAAGGCCCGATCATTGGTCAGGCTGAGGCCGAGATGCAGGGCCTTGGCGCCGGCGTCCTTGAGTGAAGCCAACTCGGCCTCGATCATCTTGCGACCCCAGCCGCCCGTCTGGGCGGCGGGCAGCAGGTTTATGTGGAGGTGCGCGGGATAGTTGTCGGCCAGCGGAGCCTTGGCGTGCTTGGGGTGGCGGATATATTCGAGCACCCTGCCGTCATTTTTGGCGACGGCGTCGCGGCCGGCATATTTTTCGGCCAGCACCGGCCACCAGTCGGCGTCCAGTTGCTGTTCGAAGGCTCGGGTATTCTTGGTGCCCACAACGTAGCCCATGATGGCACCGCCATCGTCGAGCACGAAGGCGTGCTCAGGCTCGAATTCGAGATAGGGCACCGACCAGATCAGCCCGGGATAGTCGGGATCGGAATAGAGAGCGGAACCGTCGCCGCCCGCGTCGGCCGTCAGCAGGCAGATGGAGAAAAGGGCTGCCCGGTCTTCCGGGCGGGCCTGACGTATCTGGGGCGACATCAAATATCCTTGCCTTCTTGCATGCCTGGTTTTGTCTCGGCGCTTTGCCACGTTCCACTTTTGTGTGTTGCTGTGCAACAGCCGCCGTAACGCTTCTCAACTGCTTTGAGTTGTGTCTGACACATCTCGTTGTGCCGTGCAGAAGATGGCTGGCGTAGCGAAACGGCCGGGCGTAGTCTGCGCCTGCTTCCCGGTTTCCAAGCCGAGGAGGAGAACCGGTGCTTTGAGGGCGCATGTCGAAAATTGAAGTTAGTTACCGGCGGGGCAGTGCTTTGACCTCGTCCATGCCTGTCTGCGGCCTTTCTGATCGGCTGCCCTGATGATCGAATTCCTTCATTCCACCTCGGTGTGGCTTGAGACGCTCCTGAACTCCGTTTCGGACAATTTCTGGCTCTCGATCGGCTTCATCTTCCTCGTCTCCATTGGCGAGGCCGTGTTCATCCTGGGCCTGTTCGTCCCGTCCACTCCGGTGCTTCTGCTGGTCGGCGGCATCATTGCGACGGGCAAGCTGCCATTCTGGGAGATCTATCTGGCCGCCGTTCTCGGCGCCGTCATCGGCGATGCGATCTCCTACACGGTCGGCTTTGCGCTAAAGGATAGGGTCAAGACCATCTGGCCGTTCCGCAACTATCTCGACCTGCTGTCGCGGGGCGAGGCGTTCTTCGCCAAACATGGCGGCAAGTCGGTCTTCATCGGCCGCTTCATTCCCGGCGTCAAAGCGGTGGTGCCCGGGATTGCAGGCATGATGGGCATGCCCTATCGCTGGTTTTCCATCATCAACGTCTCGTCTGCATTCGCCTGGGCGGCGGCTCATATCCTGCCGGGCATGTTGCTGACGGCCTGGCTCAAATCCATCGGTCTATCGCTGGAACTGGTGATCATTGTGGGCGCCGCGGTGCTGACGGCGCTCTTCCTGCTGATCCACTACCACAGGACCATCATCCTGTTTTTCGCCCCGCTGATGGGCGATTTCGGCCGCTCCCTGCAGCGCCGCTGGGGCCGAACCAGCAGCTAGGTTTCGCGTCGAAGACAGCAAAAGGCCGGCGTGGTTTTCAACCACGCCGGCCTTTTTCATTTGGCTCAGGTCAGTTCGGAAGCGTCGGAGCAACTTCGCGAGCGGCAATGCGTGCAGCTTCGAGTGTCTTGTCGACGACCTCGTCATTGTGCTCGGACGAGACGAACCAGGCGCCACGTTCGAGCACGCGCACGCCCTGACGCAGCAGGGCCTGGGCGAAGCGGGCATAGCCGGCCTTGTCGGCGCGGGCGAGGTCGCGATAGTTGCGTGCCGGCGCATCAAGGCCGAAACCGATGTGGAACATCAGTTCGTAGCCGGTGACCTGCGCCTTGATGCCGGCTTCGGACAGGATCGAGCGGATGCCGTCGCGGAGGCGCGTGCCATAGACAGATGTCTTCTCGTAGTGCTCCGGCGTCAAAGCCTGTTGGGTCGCGACCATTGCGGCCATCGGAACTGGCTGCGAGTTGAAAGTGCCGCCATGGAGCACGCCGCCGGTGGCGAACATGTCCATAAGGTCGGCGCGGCCGACAATGGCAGCAACCGGGAAGCCGTTGGCGATCGCCTTGGCGAAGATCGAGAGATCGGGCGTAACGTTGAAGCGGCCCTGGGCCCCCTTCTGGCCGAGGCGGAAGCCGGTGATGACTTCGTCAAAGATCAGGATGGTGCCGTGTTTGCGGCAGGCGGCCTGTACCCCTTCGAGATAGCCGGGCATGGGCGAGATGGCGCCCTGGTTGCACATTGCGGCTTCCATCAGCACGGCGGCTACGTCACCACGGGCAAGACGCGCTTCGACGGCGGCCAGATCGTTCCATTGCAGGACGTCGAGGCCCTCCGCGTCAGCGGTGCTCTGGCCCTTGCTGCCGATAACGAGCGCGGGATCGTCCGCCGGGCCGGCATCGGCAAGGCTGGGGGCCGTCGACCAGAGGATATTGTCGAACCAGCCGTGGTAGTGGCCTTCGAACTTTACGATGGTGCGGCGACCGGTGGCCGCACGGGTGAGGCGCATGGCAGCCTGAGCAACTTCGGAACCGGAGGAGCCAAAACGCAGGCGCTCGGCGCTCGGAATGCGTTCGCAGATGATGCGGGCGGCTTCATATTCGATGGGTGACTGGCCGGCAAAGAGAATGCCCTTTTCGACCTGCTGCTTGACGGCGGCCTGCACGCCTGCCGGGCTGTGGCCAAGCACCATGGCGCCCATGCCGCAATAGTAGTCGATGATCTTGTTGCCATCGACGTCGTGCAGATAGGCGCCTTCGCCGTGCGTAAACACCAGCGGCCCATGGCCCATGCCCAGGCGGAAATTGCTATTTACGCCGCCGGCCACATAGCGAGACTCGGACGCGATGATGCGTGCGGACTCGTCGAACTTCAGCATTTCGCTGCTCCTCGGATTGTTTGTTCGAAAACACACCACGAGGCCGCCGAGGTAAACGCCGGGGCATTTCGTGGTGCGGAATAGTTTGCGGAAGTTCCTAAAGCGCAGCGCCGGAAAGGCCGGATTCGACCGTCAGCACGGCATCGACGAGGTTCTTTGTCTGCGGTGCGCTCGGCCGCGTGAACAGCTCAACCGGTTGGCCGACCTCGACAATGCGGCCTGCGGCAATGACGGAAACGCGGCTTGTCGTATAGGCGACCACCGAGAGATCATGGGCGATGAAGACAAGCCCTAGATTGAGGTCTCGAACCAGGTCTTTCAGGAGGTTCAGCACCTGCGCCTGAATGGAAACGTCGAGCGCCGAGACCGGTTCGTCTGCAACGAGCACACGCGGATTGGGCATGAGCGCACGGGCGATGGCGATGCGCTGGAGCTGGCCGCCCGAGAATTCATGCGGAAAGCGTTCGAGGGCGCTGCTGTCGAGGCCAACCTGATCGAGGACTTCGTGCAAGCGCTTGACGTGGTCACCCTCTATACGCAGGCTGCGCATGGGTTCGAGCAGCGCGGTGCCGACGCGCATGCGTGGGTCGAGGGAACTGCGCGGGTTCTGTAGCACCATCTGCACCGAGCGCCGGAAATTAGCGCGCGCGGCTGGCCCTGCGGCCCAGATGTCGGTGCCGTCGAACATCACCTGGCCCGATTGTGGACGTTCCATCCCTGTCAGGATGCGGGTGAGCGTGGTCTTGCCAGCGCCGCTTTCGCCGACAAGGCCCACGGCTTCACCAGCGCAGACGTCGAAATCTATGCTGTCGAGCACGGTGAAGCTGCCGGGCGGCGAGAAAAGCGCAGTGCGGGGCAGGCTATAGGCCTGGGTGACTTGCTGCATGGCGAGAAGCGGGCGGCGGTCGGACATGGTCATGCCTCCACGGCTGCGGTGGCGCCAACCGGGTGCCAGCAGGCCGCGCCATTGGCGGCAAGTTCGGGCATTTCGGCGCGGCATTTGTCCGTCGCCGCGGGGCAGCGGGGATGGAAGGCGCAGCCCGAGGGCAGACGCTGCAGTGGCGGCACCATGCCAGGGATGGACACGAGCCGCGACGTGCCGTCGAGAGCGATATTGTCCATGGTCGGCTGGGAGTCGAGAAGGCCCCGCGTATAGTGGTGGCGTGGATTGCGAAAAACCTCCTGCACCGGGCCATATTCAACGATGCGGCCGGCATACATGACGGCAACCGTGTCGCACATGGCGGCGATGACGGGCAGGTCATGGGTGATCATCAGCAAGGCGCTGTTGCGTTCGCGGGTGGCGGCATTAAGCAGCCGCAAGACCTGCTTTTGCACGGTGACATCAAGTGCAGTGGTCGGCTCGTCGGCAATGATCAACTGCGGATAGCAGGCAAGTGCCATCGCGATCATGATGCGCTGTTTCTGCCCGCCCGAAATCTGGTGCGGGTAGGAGCGGGCCAGTTGCTCGGGGCGAGGCAGGTTCATTTGCACCATCAGGTCGATGGCTTGCCGCATCGCTTCGCGCCTGCTGACGTCGCTGTGCCGATGGATGACATCAGCGATCTGATCGCCAACGCGCCGAACCGGGTTGAGCGACGACATAGGGTCCTGAAAGACCATTGAAATGGTCTTGCCGCGACGCGAGGACAGCGCCTTGTCAGACTGGGTCACGAGGTTGACGCCATCGTGCAGAACCTCGCCGCGCGCCTGCCAACCCGAGGGCAGCAGGCCCATGAGAGCGAGCGCGGTCATGCTCTTGCCCGATCCGGACTCGCCGACGAGGCCCATGCGGCCGCCGGCCGGAACCGAGAAGGAAACGCCGCGCACGGCATTGAGGTCTTCGTAGCCGACGATGAGGTTCTTGACCTCGATTGCGGGGGCCGTGGTCATCATGTCCTCCGCGCCAGTTTGGGGTCGAGCACATCGCGAAGGCCGTCGCCCAGGAGATTGAGCCCGAGCACGACGATGACAATGGCAAGCCCAGGCCACATGGCGAGCGGCGAGGAAATACCGACCTGCTGCTGGGCTTCGTTGAGCATCATGCCCCAGGAAATCGAGGGGCGGGTAACGCCAACGCCGAGATAGGACAGCCCTGCCTCGGTCAGGATGCCGGCGGCGAAATAGAGCGTAAACTGCACGATCATGACGCCAGCGACATTGGGCAGAACGTGGCGGAGGAGGATGAACCAGGTTGGGCGAGCATAAAGCCGTGCCGCGGTGATGAAATCTTCCTGCAGCACGGAGAGAGCCGCCGAGCGAATGACGCGGGTGAAGGACGGGGTGAAGAAGGCCGAGAGCGCCAGGATGGTGGTGAGGGCACCCGAGCCGATCGTGGCGGCCAAAACGAGGGCCGTCACCATGCCGGGAATGGAGAGCATGATGTCGGCGCCACGAGAAATGGTCTCGTCGGCGATGCGGCCGAAGGCGGCAGCCGAAAGGCCGGCTATGGTCCCGACGATCAGGCTGATCAATGCGCCGCCGGCGCCCACCATCAGCGAGGTCCGCGCGCCTACCATCAACTGGGAGAAGATATCGCGGCCGAGGGCATCGGTGCCCAGGAGATAGCCGGGCGCCCCCGCAGGCAGCAATCGATCGGGAATTCGCGGGACGTTCGGGTTGTGCGGCAGATAGAAGAACGAGGCGAGCGCCATGACGACGAAGGCAATGGTCACGACTATGCCGATGGTCAACGTCAGGTTGCGACGACGCCGACGCTTCGGTTTAGCGGGAGTTTCCGAAGTCGATACAGCGGTCATCGTGCCAGCCTCACGCGCGGGTCGAGCACGCCATAAAGCAGGTCGACGATGAGATTGATGAGCATGACGAAGATGATGATGAGCATGACGGTCGACTGCACGACGATCACTTCGCGCGCCGCGACATTGGCGAGGATCATGCGGCTCAGGCCTGGCAGGGAGAACACGGTCTCGATGATGACCGTGCCACCGATGAGTTCGGCGATCTGAAGGCCGACGACGGTGGCGATGGGCAGGGCAGCATTGCTGAGGCCTACCTGCAAAAGCGCCTGCATGCGCGTCATGCCGGTG
>NZ_JAFKHD010000216.1 GCF_017307565.1 Devosia sp. | reverse complement strand
GTGTGTTTGTGTGGTTTATGATTTCAAAGCCAAGATCGACGATGGGCTCGCCGATCGGTCCACCTGCCAGTTGCTGGCAGACAGACTGCATGGCCTCAAAGCCGCAGCGCCAGCGATGGATGCGGATGCTGCTCAGGGCGGGGCAGGCGGCAGACATGTAGTCAAAATCGTTGAAGCCGGCGATGCCCATACGGTCCGGTACGCTCACGCCACGCTCCTGACAGGCAAAGAGTGCCCCGAGCGCAAGCACGTCATTGTTGCAGAAGATGGCATCGACATCGGGCCGTGTATCGAGCATGTCCAGCATCAGCCGCTTGCCGATCATGGTCGATGAGAACTCGTGCTGTCTGTCGTGGCCGGTACGGGACAATTCAGATTCGTCGTTGCCCGTCTCTCGCAGCAGTCCCTCATCATAGCGCCCTGCTTCCTGCATGGCCTGGCGATATCCCTCGAAGCGCTGCTTGGAACGGGCATTCATCCAGCCGGCAAAGAATGCAATGCGCTGGTAGCCCGCGGCGAGCATGTGTCGTGTCATGGCAAGGCCTGCATTGCGATGCGAAAAACCGATGATTTTCTGGATCGGGTTGTCAGTCATGTCCATGATCTGGACGACCGGGCAGCCAGCTTCCTCGAGCATGCGCCGCGTGGCCGCCGTCTGTTCCGTGCCCGAAACGATGATGGCAGCGGGCTGATGACGGATGATGCGCGTCACCAGTTCCTCCTCGATCTGCGCATCATATCGCGTATTGCCCAGTTCAATCCGCAGCTTGCTGTCGGTCAGCCCGTCATAAATACCTCGAACAACGTCCGAGAAGATGTTCTGCGTCAGCGAGGGCACCAGAACCGCGACGGCGTCCGAGCGGCGCGAAGCCAGCGCGCGAGCGTTGAGATTAGGGACATAGTTGAGCTGCCGCACGGCCTTGTCGATGCTCTCGCGCAGAGCAGGCGAAACCTTCGAAGGATCCCGCAGGGCGCGGGAAACCGTAATGGCACCAACTCCGGCAAGCGCCGCCACGTCGGCAACCGTTGGTCGTGAAGCGGATCTCTTCTTGGCCATTGGGTAATCACACGTTGGTTGTCCACGACAATGGGATGTCTAAGAGTTTGACATCCGCGATGACAGCGCTACCATACCTCTTGGCAAGTGTCGATGTTGAGGAGCATCGCCCGCTATCGGAGGGGGAAAAGGGATGGAGAAGGATCTCAACGGCCGGGTGCAGTCGGTCGACAGGGCCATGAAGCTCCTGGAAGTGCTGGGTGACGAGGCAAAGGGGCAGCGTTTGACTGATCTTGCCAAGAAAACCGGGCTTTCCTTGACCACGGTCCACCGTCTTCTGACCACTTTGGAACAGCGACGGTTCGTGCAGTTTTCTCAGGCAGATAGCCTCTGGCATATCGGCATCGGCGCTTTCACGATCGGCTCGTCTTTTTCCAGCGATCGCAATTTTGCCGCCGCCGCCATCCCGGTCCTTCGTCATTTGCGTGACCAGACCCGCGAGACGGCCAATATCGGGATCGTCGACAATGATGAGATTGTTCTCCTCGAACAAATTCAAAGTCGCGAGATCACGCGCTCGCTCTCGACGGTTGGTGGCCGCACCCCGATGACCTCATCTGGCATGGGCAAGGCTGTCCTTGCCTGCTACGCGCCCGACGATGTTCGCGGCGTTATCAAGCGCCGTGGTTTCCGCCGCAGCACGCAGACGACCATAACCAACCTGGCAGTGCTTGAGGATCAACTCGCCCGCTTCCACGAAGAGGGATACTCGCTTGATAACGAGGAGTATCGGGTCGGTCTGCGTTGTGTGGCCGCTCCTGTCTTCGACAGGCGCTCCGAAGTGGTTTGCGCGATTTCGGTTTCTGGGACGCCGGACCGAATCTCGGATGATCGGGTCCGTGGCCTAGGTGCGCTCGTTGCCAGCGCGGCTGCTGAACTCTCTCGCAAAATGGGCTACGCCGCGCCTGTCGTCTTAACCTGATCAGGCGATGCTCGTCGCACTGGCATTCTTGCGGCAAGCACATTCGCCGCTACGGCACTGGTCCCTCCAGGCAATGTCCGGCCCGATCGTTATGGAGGCTCGTTCGACGTTGTCGGCACGGTTCTGCTGACCACCAAGGGGGCTTCGGTTGATCCCGTGCTCACTGTTAGCTTTGTTTCAGCACATATCGCTGACGGCGACTGTGTTTGTTCGGTAGTCCGGCGCAAAAAAAAGCTTCGTGCTGCGCGTCACCGATTTTCCGATAAGTTCAAAGATTTTGAGCCTTTTCATAGGTATAGAGCCGAACCTCGCGTCTTCCCCCCAGGGGAACGAACGCGGTGCTTTGACCTAAGGCCTGGCGCAAACGAACCTAGATTAAAGATATAAAGATATCTTTATACGGTATTGACATCATGGAGCATCTGCGGGAATGTGCAGTTGCCTAGGTTCTCCGGTCGTCGTTCGCGATGTGCCGGGGCTAAGAGGGAAGTCGGTGCCCCGTTCTCGGGAAAGCCGGCGCTGCCCCCGCAACTGTAAGCGGCGAGCTGAAGTCCACCATGTCACTGGGTGAGAGCCTGGGAAGACGGACGGAGGCCGTGACCCGTGAGCCAGGAGACCTGCCTGAGGCGAAATAACGTCCACGGGCGGGGTGTCCTGGTGTGCGTAGCGCAGGCTGCTTTGCGGCCCGGTTCGCTATGCGTCCATAGACCCCATGCCCCCAACATATTGGGGCAGATCATGTCTCAGAGCAAAATTTCAGTCGGCACGCCTCGCGTGCCTGTCACCGCAGAGGCGCATTGCCTTCTCGCGCCCATGCCAATGCCGCCGACTGGCACCCGGAACGACAATAGAGACGCCGCATCATGACCAAAGACCTGACATTCGCCATCAAGAGTGTTTCTTTCGACGAGGACTACACCCCCTCGGAGAACACGCGCGTCACCACCAATTTCGCCAATCTCGCGCGAGGCGAGCGCCGCCAGGAAAACCTGCGCAATGCGCTGAGGATGATCGACAACCGCTTCAACGCGCTGGCCAGCTGGGACAATCCCAAGGGCGATCGCTACGCGGTTGAGCTCGAGATCATTTCGGTTGAGCTCAACATCGGAGCAGGTAATGGCGACGCTTTTCCGCTGATCGAAATCCTCAAGACCAACGTCGTCGACAAGAAGACCGGCGAGCGCACCGACGGCATCGTGGGGAACAACTTCTCGTCCTATGTGCGCGACTACGATTTCAGCGTCGTGCTGCCCGCGCATAACAAGGATCAGGCCAAGTTCAGCATTCCGGAGAGCTTCGGCGATCTGCACGGAAACCTCTTCAAGGCCTTCCTCGCCTCCGACGCCTATAAGGCGCACTTCCGCAAGGCGCCGGTCATCTGCATCAGCGCCTCGAGCAGCAAGACCTATCACCGTACCGAAAACCAGCACCCCGTCATGGGCATCGAATACCGGCAGGACGAGTTCTCATCGACCGACCAGTACTTTGCGAAAATGGGCATGCAGGTGCGCTACTTCATGCCGCCCAACAGCGTTGCGCCGCTGGCCTTCTACCACATCGGCGACCTCCTCGGTGACTACACCAATCTTGAGCTGATCAGCACCATCAGCACGATGGAGACCTTCCAGAAGATCTATCGGCCCGAAATCTACAACGCCAATTCGGCGGCCGGGGCGCTCTATCAGCCCGACCTGAAGCACCAGGACTATTCGCTGACCCGCGTCGACTATGACCGGGAAGAGCGCAGCCGTCTGGCCGTCGAGCAGGGGAAGTTTGCCGAGGAGCATTTCATAAAGCCCTACAAGGCCGTCCTCGACCAGTGGTCTGCCGCCCACGCTTCCTGAAAACCAAGAATACCAAGAATACAAGGTCGCCTAACATGACAAAACTTCTGCCCACGGCCACTGCCGGCAGCCTTCCCAAACCCTCCTGGCTCGCCCAGCCCGAAAAGCTCTGGTCGCCCTGGAAACTGGAGGGCGAGGAATTGCTCGAGGGCAAGCGGGACGCCCTGCGGGTCACTCTGGCCGATCAGCAGCAAGCCGGCATCGACATCGTCAGCGACGGCGAACAGACCCGCCAGCATTTCGTGACGACGTTCATCGAGCACCTCGACGGCGTCGATTTCGAGAAGCGCGAAACCGTCCGCATTCGTGATCGATACGACGCGAGCGTGCCGACCGTTGTGGGTGCCGTGTCCCGTCAGAAGCCCGTCTTTGTCGAAGACGCCAAGTTCCTGCGCCAGCAGACGACGCAGCCGATCAAGTGGGCCTTGCCGGGTCCCATGACCATGATCGATACGCTCTACGATGCCCACTACAAGAGCCGCGAAAAGCTCGCCTGGGAATTTGCCAAGATTCTCAATGAGGAAGCCCTGGAGCTCGAAGCCGCCGGCGTCGACATCATCCAGTTCGACGAGCCCGCGTTCAACGTCTTCTTCGACGAGGTGAACGATTGGGGCATTGCAACGCTCGAACGGGCCATCCGGGGGCTCAATTGCGAGACCGCCGTCCACATCTGCTACGGCTACGGGATCAAGGCCAATACCGATTGGAAAAAGACCCTCGGCAACGAGTGGCGTCAGTATGAGCGGACTTTCCCCAATCTGCAAAAATCCAATATCGACCTGATTTCGCTCGAGTGCCAGAACTCCCACGTTCCGATGGATCTGATCGAACTGATCCGCGGCAAGAAGGTTATGGTTGGGGCGATCGATGTGGCCTCCAACACCGTCGAGACCCCGGAACAGGTGGCCGATACGCTGCGCAAGGCGCTGAAATTTGTCGATGCCGACAAACTCTATCCCTGCACCAATTGCGGCATGGCCCCGCTGTCGCGGGCCGTTGCGACCGGCAAGCTCAATGCCCTCAGCGCCGGCGCCGAAATCGTCCGCAAGGAACTCTCGGCCTAGTGCCACGAAGGCAAGACCAACGCGAACAGGGGACGCCGCATTGGCGTCCCGACTAGCCCATCTCAGCATATCAGAGAGACCAGCATGAATATGGTGGATCACCGTTTCGACATTGTGGACCCAACCACGTATCGCAACGGCATGTCGCGCCTCGGCACGTCAGTCAGCGTCGTCACCACAAGGTCGGGCGAAAAGCGCTTCGGCTTCACGGCCTCGGCGGTGTGCAGCGTCAGTGATACGCCCGCAACGCTTCTCGTCTGCATCAATCGTGGCAGTTCGTCCTTCCCGGCCTTCGACACGGCGCGCCACTTCTGCGTCAACACGCTGATGCCAGGCCAGGAAGGAATCTCCGACGTCTTCGGCGGCCGGACGCGGAGCGACGACAAGTTTGCCCACGGCGATTGGCGCGAAGGGCTTTCAGGTGTCCCCGTACTCGAAAGTGCCTCGGTGAGCTTTGAATGCGAGCTTATCAACGCTGTCGACCAGGCGACCCATCGAGTCCTTTTCGGGCGCGTCATCGACATTCGCGAGAACGAAGAGCGGGCCACTCTCCTCTATTGTATGCGTCGCTATATCAGCGGCTAGATTTTGGATGCTTGCACCGGAACCTGCCATCCGCCTGCCGCTCCCTGCCTCAATCGAAGTTCTCCCGAGGCAAATTCCGGCGCGCGAGCAACTTGCCACTTTGCTGCCTGCGGGCACGCGCGTGTATCTCACCGACCTCGGGGGGAGCGACACCGATGCTGAAATGTTGGTGGCGGCGCGGCGCCTTACAGATATCGGCTGCAAAGCGGTACCCCATCTCGCAGCCCGACGGATGGCAAGCCGCCAGGCCCTCGAGCGGCGTGTCGGACGACTTGCCGAGGAGGCTGGTGTCGACGATCTCCTCGTTGTCGGCGGTGGCGTCCCCACCCCTGTCGGACCCTATGGCAGTGCGATGGAAATCCTAGAAACGGGGACACTCCATCGATACGGCATAAAGGACATCGCGGTTGCAGGACACCCCGAAGGTAGTCCTGATATTCCTGACGCAACCGCAATGGACGCCCTCCGGCAAAAGCAGGCTCTTGCTCAGGAGGCCGGGCTGCGCTTGCGCATCGTCACCCAATTCGGTTTCGACCCACTGCGGACCCTCGCCTGGATCGACAATCTCGCAAGGATCGGCATCGATATTCCGGTTCATGTCGGCGTGGCGGGGCCGGCCAAGCTCACGACGCTCACCAGATATGCAGCGCTTTGCGGTGTCGGTAACTCGCTTTCCATGCTTAAGAGAGGCGCCGGCAGTTTTTGGTCGCTTACGACCGGCTACTCGCCGGAAGCGTTCGTCCTGCCGCTTGAGGAGCAGCTCGCTGCTCTGGCGCGGCCGGCGATATCGCAGATGCACATCTTTCCGTTTGGCGGGCTCGAAACGGCGTCAAACTGGCTCCGCCAACGGGGATCCTGGCCGCTCAGGCAGCATGCCCAATAACCAACCCTTCTTTCATCGATCCGGCACGGCACCATGTCTTTCGCTAAACGCCTGAAGCGCTTCGGCTTTGATTACTACCTGTTTCTCCTGCTCGGCACCGTGGTGCTGGCCTCGCTTTGGCCGGCCTCGGGCGTCGGGGCAGATATCGTCGACAAGGTCGCCTATGTCGCGGTCGCCCTGCTGTTCTTCCTCTATGGCGCCAAACTCAACACCAGCGCCATTGTCGCCGGCATCGCCAATTGGCGGCTGCAGGGGCTGGTCTTCGGCTTCACCTATGTGGTGTTCCCGATCTGCGGCCTCGCTCTCGCGGCCATCTTGTCGCCGTGGATCGAGGAAGAACTGGCGATCGGCATCGTCTATCTTTCTATCCTGCCGTCCACCGTGCAGTCATCCATCGCCTTCACCTCGATAGCGCGTGGCAATGTGCCCGCCGCGGTCTGTGCGGCATCAATGTCAAACGTGCTCGGGGTCTTCCTCACCCCAGCGCTGGTCGCCGTACTCCTTCACGCCTCGGGCGATGGCATTTCCTTTGAATCCATCATGGATATCGGGCTGCAGATCCTTGCGCCCTTCATTATCGGACAGTTGCTGCGGCCGCTCGTCGGCGTCTTTATCAGCCGGCATACGGTGCTCACCCAGGTCGTCGATCGCGGCTCCATCCTGATCATCGTCTATTCCGCCTTCAGCGCTGGCGTGATCGCCGGCATCTGGGACGAAGTCGGTCCGGTGAGCCTTGCGATCATCATCGCGGCCAACATTGTTCTGCTGGCCGTCGTCATGGTTGCGACCATCTGGGCCGGCCGTGCCGCCGGACTCAATCATGCGGACCGGCTTACCCTGCTGTTCTGCGGCTCGAAAAAGAGCCTCGCCAGCGGCCTGCCCATGGCCAATATCCTCTTTGCCGGGCAGGCAGTCAGCATGATCATACTGCCGCTGATGCTGTTCCATCAGATCCAGCTTTTCGTCTGTGCCATCATCGCGCAGCGGGCCGGCTATCTGGCCAGCGAAAGCGAGTTGCAGCCGGCCGCGTCCTAGGTTGTTGCCGGGCGGGTGAACACCCGCCTGGCCTCTTCGGTTACGACCGAGTGATGGTGGTGGCGTGCCGTTGAGAGGCCGCCTCTAGCCCGCCATCCGTTCAGCCATGTATCGGCCTGGAGGTTTGCCGAGCGCGTTCTTGAACATGGTGATGAAGGCACTGACAGATTCATAGCCGAGATCATCGGAGACGTTCTGTACTGTCGCTCCGGCCGATAGTTTCTGAAGGGCGACGATGATGTGCAACTGCTGGCGCCAGCGGCCAAAACTCATCGAGGTGTGCCGGCTCACCAACCGGGTTAAGGACCGCTCGCTCATCGCCACACGATCCGCCCACTGCGCCACTGTGCTGCGGTCACCTGGGTTGTTGATGAGAGCATTGGCAATCTTGGTCATAGTCGGGTCGTCAGGGATCGGCAGATGCAGGGCGGCGATATCCATGCGCCGCAGTTCTTCCAGTATCACCTGAGTGATCATGTCTCGGTGCGTGTTGGCGCTGCCGTTCGGTGATGCGGTGGCAATGTGTTTGATCATCTCGATCAGCATGGGCGTCAGCGACAGGGTGCAACAATTCTCGGGTAGACCCGGGATTGAGGGGGCGACGAAGAGGAGGCAAATCCTGCCGTTGGCGCTGACGTGATTTGAGTGGGCGACGCCGCCGGGTATCCATACGCCGCTTCCGGACGGCACCATCCAGAGACCACCCTGCACCCGGCACATGACCCCGCCCTGCAGGGCGACCACCAACTGCCCCATGCCGTGCTGGTGCATGGGAAGTTCGGCTTCATGCTCCCGTACCTCCACGGAAATCGCCAAAACGGGCTCTGTGGACAGGTCCGGATCGAAAGACGCAAGGCAGGCGTGGAGGGAATCCATAGCGATTGGCCGATTTCAGATACTAAATGACTTAATATCCAAATCCAGCAGTGAACGACAGCGCTATCTGAACGGGGTACCTCGCACCAGTCCCGAGCAAAAATGTCATCGCGTGTCCATCACCTGAACCCTTTTTGGGTCATCGCCGGAATCCTTGTCTTCTCCACGACCC
>NZ_JAFKHD010000215.1 GCF_017307565.1 Devosia sp. | reverse complement strand
AGTGGTGCGAGCCGGCTGTCTGGATGACCTGGCCGAAGGGGGCGAAGGCTTCCGGGGTTAGCGGTTCGATAAAAATGGTGCGGTCTGTCATGGGTCAGAACGGCAGCTTGGCGTGGCGGTTGACGTCTTTATAGAGCAGGTAGCGGAAACGCTCCGGCCCGGCATAGCAGGCCTGTGGGCAGAAGGCGCGCAGCCACATGAAGTCGCCGGCCTCGACTTCGACCCAGTCGCGATTGAGCCGATAGACGGCCTTGCCCTCGAGCACATAGAGGCCGTGCTCCATGACGTGGGTTTCCTCGAACGGGATCACGGCGCCGGGCTCGAGGGTGACGATGTTGACGTGCATGTCGTGGCGAATGTCGTTTGGTTCGACAAAGCGCGTGGTGCCCCAGGTGTCCTTGGTTCCCGGCATCCAGCGGATCGGCTGTTCGCGTTCGTTGGTAACGAAGGCTGTTGGGATGTCGATGCCTTCCACCACCTCGTAGCGCTTGCGTACCCAGTGGAAGCTGGCCGGTTCGGTGGTGCGGTTGGCGAGGGCCCAATGCGTGCCGGGGGGCAGGAAGGCGTAGCCGCCTTCTTTCAAGACATGGGGTTGGCCAGCGATGGTGAGGTGCAACTGGCCTGAGACGACGAAGACGACGCCTTCGGCTTCCGGATTCTGCTCTGGACGTTCGCTGCCGCCACCGGGCGCGACTTCGACGATGTATTGCGAGAAGGTCTCGGCAAAGCCGGAGAGGGGCCGGGCGATGACCCAGAGGCGCGTTTCGCGCCAGTGAGGCAGGTACGAGGTGACGATGTCGCGCATGACGCCGCGCGGGATGAGCGCATAGGCTTCATTGAAGGTGGCGCGGCCGGTGTGAAGGGCCATCTGCACGGGCAGGCCGGCAGCGGGGGTGGCGTAAGTGTTCGTCATGGCTCGGCTATCGGTAGGACGTTTCCCTGAGAGACTAGAGCCATCTGCCGGGCGAGGCCAAGACCCGGCGGGGATTTATTCGCTGAGCTCCACTTCGCGCTTGAGGCGGCTGAGCATGCTCGCCGCATAGGCGGCGTAGGGGCCGATCCAGCGCTCGTGGATGGCGTGGACAGGCAAGGCGTCGAGATGGTTCCAACGCTCGCGGCCGCGACGTTCGGCGACGACGAGGCCAGCTTCTTCGAGCACGCCGAGATGCTGCATGACAGTGCAGCGGTCGAGTTCGGGGAAGGCGGTGCAAAGTGTGCCGGTGGTGGCTGCGCCGGATTTCAGCACGTCGAGCATGCGCCGCCGGATGCGGTGGCTGAGGGCCTTGAAAATCAGGTCGTCTGCGTCGTCTGTTGACATGTTATATTTTTATAACATATGATTTTGTGGGTCAAGCGAGAGGAGCAAGAAAATGCGTGCTGTGGTCAGCAAAGGGCCTCGTCCGAGCCCGGAATTTTCGGTGTCGGGCCGGATCAGCAAGCCGGTGCATGAGGTGTTCGAGGCGGTGGCCGACCCGAAAAATTTGTCGGGCTATTTTACTACGGGTGGTGCCAAGGGGCGGCTGGAGACAGGCGCGACGGTCACCTGGGATTTTCACGATTTTCCGGGTGCGTTTCCCGTGCAGGTCGTCGAGGTGGTGCAGGACGAGAAGATCGTGCTGCGTTGGGCTGCGGCGGACGGAACGGTAGAGGCGGGGAGCTACGACACAACGGTAACGATGACTTTTGCGGGGCTCGAAGGCGGACGTACGCTGGTGACCATTGCCGAAAGCGGCTGGCGCGACAATGCCGCGGCGCAGAAGGCATCATATGGCAATTGCGAGGGCTGGACCGGGATGCTCTGCGCCATGAAGGTTTATCTTGAGCACGGGATCAACCTGCGGGAAGGATTCTACAAGTAGGGATAAGTCGCTGGATTTGCGCCCTTAATTTATGTTCCGTCGTCACCTCCGGGCTTGTCCCGGTGGTCCCCGGCGGAGGTGAGATGGATTGCCGGGACAAGCCCGGCAATGACGACGGAAGGGTCGGCTCGGGGCGGTGGCTAGGGCAGCAATGCCTTGAGCCTTAGCAGGGCGATGCGCTCGACCTGGGCACAGGCGGTGGCGAGTTCTTCTTCGGCGCTATTGGCTATGCGCTTTTCGAAGGCTTGGAGGATGCTGGCCTTGGTGTTGTCGCGGACGGCGATGATGAAGGGGAAGCCGAATTTCTGAACATAAGCGGTGTTGAGCGCGGTGAATTTTTCGCGCTCGGCGTCGGTCAGGGCGTCGAGGCCGGCTGAGGCCTGCTCGGCGGTGGAGTCGGCCGTGAGGCGCTTGGCGGCGGCGAGTTTGCCAGCAAGGTCGGGATGGGCGCGGAGGACGCCGAGGCGTGCTTCGGGTGTGGCGGCGCGGAACTGGGTACGCAGTGCGAAATGGAGGCCGACGGCGGTGTCATTGGCCGGGGCCAGTTCATCATCCCAGGCGCGTTCGGCGATCCAGGCGGAGTGCTCGAAGATCGAGCCGTAGCGGGCGACGAAGTCGGCGCGGTCGAGCTGGCTGGGGACCGCTTCGGGCGCAACGAACGGGTGCTCCCTGGCCCAGTGTTCGGCGATGGCAAGACGAGTCGGAACCCAGACTTTGTCGAAAGTCCTGATGTAGTCCACGAACTTCTTGAGGCCCTGGAAACGACCTGGCTGACCAACGAGGCGGCAGTGAAGGCCGAGGGACATCATCTTAGGGCTGCCGGCTTGGCCTTCGGCGTAGAGGCAGTCGAATGTGTCTTTTAGGAACTGGAAATATTCCTCGCCATTGTCAAAGCCCGGGCCGGTGACGAAGCGCATGTCGTTGGTCGAGAGGCTATAGGGGATGATCAGCTGCGGCTTGCCGTGGATGACTTTCCAGTAGGGAAGATCGTCGTCGTAGGTATCTGAAATGTAAGCGAAACCGCCTCGCTCGGCGACGAGATCGACGGTGTTGAGCGACGAGCGGCCGGTGTACCAGCCGAGGGGGCGTGAGCCGGTTGCCAAGGTGTGGAGGCGGATCGCTTCGGCGATCTGAGCACTCTCCTCCCCGGGCGGCATGTCCTTGTGCTGGACCCACTTGTAGCCGTGGGAAGCGATTTCCCAGCCGGCGTCCTGCATGGCGGCGAGCTGTTCGGGTGCGCGCATCAGGGCGGTAGCGACGCCGTAGATAGTGACCGGTAGATTGGCCTCGGTGAAGAGGCGATGGAGGCGCCAGAAGCCGGCGCGGGCGCCGTATTCGTACATGCTCTCCACATTGGCGTGGCGCTGGCCGGGCCAGGGGGCGGCGCCGAGGACGTCGACGAGGAATGCCTCGGAGGCGGCGTCGCCGTGGAGGATATTGTTCTCGCCACCCTCTTCGTAATTGAGCACGAATTGCACCGCCACATGGGCGCCGCCCGGCCAGTTCGCATTGGGAATGTTGCGGCCATAGCCTTGCATATCGCGGGGGTAGCGGTTCATCGGGGACTCGTGAGTGGTCGTAAAACGCATGTAGCGTAACTCTATGTGCGCGAGTTGCGCTAGCTGTCACACCGGGAATGACGCGCTGGGTGTGTGTGTCGAGATTCAGATCGCTCCCGGTAACTGCAGGTCTTCGAAATAGCCCTTGGCGTGGTCGAAGAAGATGGCGGGGGCGAGGTGGAGCGAGCTGCCGGCGCGGACCAGGATGCCGAAGCGGTTGGTGGGCAAGCCGCTGTCGCTCAGTGGTTTGAAGATCAGGCGGCCATCGGCGATTTCGTTCTGAGCGCCGATAGGGGTCATGATCGAGAGGTAATGGCCGCCAAGGGCCAGCTCGACCAGCATGCGGATGGAATTGACCTCTACCATGGGTGGCAGCATGGCGCCCGAGCGGCGGAGGAAGGGTTCTATCACTTCGCGGATGGAGATTTCCGGGCGAGCGACGGCGAGCGCGTGGTCGAGGCACTGGTCCATGGTGAGGTTTTGCGCCGAGGCCAGGGGGTGATCGGGCACCATGACGGCGCCGATGTGTACGTCGCGGCGGAAGGCGATATCGACCTGGCGAGGGGGCTTGGCGATGAAGCCGAAGCCGATGTCGACGCGCTCTTCGACGAGACGTTCGACGACCTCGCTGGATGAGACGATCGATAGATCGATGGTGAGGCGCGGATAGCGCTTGCCGAATTCGGTGATAAGGCGGGGCAGGAAGGAAAGACCGACGCTTTCGACGGTGCCGATGCGGACGACGCCGGCGCGGACGCCGCGCAAAAGTTCGATTTCGGATACGGCGGCTTCCATGGGGGCGGTAAGGCGTCTCGAATGGCGGAAGAGGATTTCGCCGGCGGGCGAGAGGCGCATGCGGCGCTTGTCGCGGAGGAAGAGGGTGATGCCTAGGGCGTCTTCGAGCTGGGCGACCTGGCGGGTCACGGCGGAGGAGGCGACGTTTAGGCGGCGGGCGGCCTCGCGGATGGACAGGTGGGTGGCGACGGCGTTGAAATAGAGCAGCGATGGCTGGTGGAAGACGCGGGCGAGGAGGCCGGCGGACAGGGCGTGTTCACGGGGGCGTTCGGCGGTCGGGCTCTTGTCGGTCATGATGGGACTTGCTGTTGCCGTTTCGGCAGCATAGTGCTTCCAATTTGAGAGTATCAAGAGCAGATTCAGGGTTCTATGGTGCTCTTCGGGGAAACGAATTGCGCGTGTCGCACCGAAACGGCCCCACGTTCGGGCGGCATGCATAGGAGCAGCATATGGCCGGCGGACGCCTTACCACTCACGTTCTCGACACGATGGCGGGCAAGCCGGCGCGCGGCATGCGCCTCGAACTACACTTCGTGCACGGCGACCACACGCATCACCTTGGCGACAGCTACACCAATGCCGATGGTAGGGTGGATCAACCGCTCCTGGCCGACGACCAGTTCCAGCAGGGCGAGTTCGAGATCCGCTTCCATGTAGGGCAATATTTTGAGCGCATCGGGGTCGAGATCGAGACGCCGTTTCTTGATGTGGTGCCGATCCGTTTTACGATCTCCGAGGACAAGCACTATCACGTGCCGTTGCTCGTGAGCCCCTTCGCCTACTCAACCTATCGGGGGAGCTGAGCCATGGTGGAGGTCGCGAACGCCATTCGGTTCCTCCTCAATGGCGAAGAAATCACTCTTACCGATGTCGCGCCGGACCTGACGCTGCTCGATTGGCTGCGGCTGGAACGGCGACTGCGCGGGTCGAAGGAAGGCTGCGCCGAGGGCGATTGCGGGGCCTGCACGGTGCTGGTCGGGCGGTTGGTTGGCGACGAGGTCATTTATGACTCGGTGACGGCCTGTATCCGGTTCGTGGGCAGTCTCCATGGCACGCATGTCGTCACTATCGAACACCTGCGCGGCGAGAACGGTGCGCTGCATCCGGTGCAGCAGGCGATGGTCGATCACCATGGGTCGCAGTGCGGGTTTTGTACGCCCGGCATCGTCATGAGCCTTTATGGGCTGTGGATGCGTGAACCGAGCCCGACGCGACCGGCGATCGAGAAGGCGCTTCAGGGTAATCTCTGCCGTTGCACCGGTTATACGCCGATCATTCGCGCGGGCGAGGCGATGGGGACCTATGGTCAGCCGCAGGGCGATGTGCTGTGGGCTGAGCGGATTGCAGTCAAGGATACGATCAAGTCGATTAATGATGGGCGTCGCGTCGTCATTGGCGAGGGCGATAAGCAGATCATCGTTCCGGCGAGCCTTGATGATTTTGCTGCCGTCTATGAAGCCAACCCGAGTGCGCGGATCGTCGCCGGTTCGACCGATGTCGGGCTTTGGGTGACGAAATTCATGCGCAATATCGGGCCGGTGATCTTTATCGGTCATCTGCAGGAATTGAAGCGCATTGCCGAGAATGCCAGTGAAGTGCGGTTTTATGCCGGGGTGTCCTATTCGGAAGCGCTGCCGGTCATTCAGGCGAACTTTCCGCAATTGGGTGAACTCTGGAACCGTATTGCCGGCGAGCAGATCCGCAATATGGGGACCATCGGCGGGAACATCGCCAATGGCTCGCCGATTGGCGATACGCCGCCGCCGTTCATTGCGCTGGGGGCAAAGCTCAGCCTGCGGCGGGGCGAGCAGCGGCGCGAGATCAAGCTTGAGGATTATTTTGTCGCGTACGGCAAGCAGGATCGGCAGCCTGGCGAATTCGTCGCGAGCGTGACACTGCCGCTGGTGCCGGCGGGCGAAAAGTTTGCCACCTACAAGATTTCCAAGCGGCGCGAGGAAGACATTTCGGCGCTGTGCGGGGCGTTCCGGATTTTCGTCAATGATGCTGGCGTTGTCGACATGGCGCGGATTGCCTTTGGCGGCATGGCTGCGACGCCGAAACGAGCCAAGGCGGTTGAGGCGATGCTGGTCGGCAAGCCCTGGACGATGGAAACGGTTGAGGTGGCCTTGGCTGCGTTTGCTGAGGACTATCAGACGCTGACCGACATGCGGGCAAGTGGCGAGTATCGTCTGCTCAGCGCACAAAACCTGCTCAAGCGGTTCTTTCTCGATACCACTGGCCAAGGCCAGCGGCTGCAGCGCGAGGTGGCGTGATGAACAAGCCGGTTTCGATCGCCCAGCCGCAATTGCATGTGTCGGTAAAACACGATTCCGCCATCAAACAGGTGGCGGGCAAGGCCGATTATATCGACGATCTGCCCGAGCCCGAGGGCATGCTGCATGCCTATCTCGGGCTCTCGACGAAGCCGCATGCCGATATCCTGTCCATGGACCTCGATGCCGTGCGCAAGGCACCGGGCGTGGTGGCGGTGCTGACGGCTGAGGATGTGCCGGCGGAAAATGATGTCAGCTCGGTGCACAAGCATGATGAGCCGGTGTTTGCCACGACGCGCGTCGTTACCTGGGGGCAGCCGCTGTTTGCGGTGATCGGCGAGACGCGCGATGCGGCGCGGCGGGCAGCAAAACTGGCAAAAATCGAATATGCCGAACTGCCGTTCTTCACCGAGATGGAAGATGCCATTGCGGCGGGGAGCAAGGTGGTCACTGAGCCACTAAAGCTCGAGCGTGGCGATGTGGCGGCGGGAATGGCCGCGTCGCAGCGCCGGGTCAAAGGGCAGGTGCGGATCGGCGGGCAGGAGCACTTCTACCTTGAGAGCCAGGTGGCGCTGGCCGTGCCGGGGGAAGACAATGAGCTGACGATCCACTGCTCGACCCAGCACCCGACCGAAATTCAGGTGATCGTGGCCCAGGTTCTGGGCATTCCTCATGCTGCCATCACGGTCAATATGCGCCGCATGGGCGGTGGCTTTGGCGGCAAGGAAACGCAGGGGAACCTCTTTGCGGCGGTCGCCGCGATCGCAGCCAAAAAGCTCAATTGCGCGATCAAAATCCGGCCGGATCGCGACGACGATTTCCAGATTACCGGGAAGCGTCATGATTTTCTGGTCGACTATGATGTCGGCTACAATGACGACGGAAAAATCCAGGCGGTGACGGCGACCTTTGCGGCGCGCGCTGGCTATGCCGCGGATCTTTCGGGTCCGGTGACCGACCGGGCGCTGTTCCATTGCGACAATGCCTATTGGTATCCGTCGGTGCGGGTCAACTCGCTGCCGCTCTTTACAAATACGGTGTCCAATACCGCCTTTCGCGGTTTTGGTGGGCCGCAGGGGATTATCGGGGCGGAGCGCTGGATCGAGGATATTGCCTATGCGCTGGGCAAGGACCCGCTCGAAATCCGCAAGGCCAATTTCTATGGCACCGACACCAATAATGTGACGCCCTATCACCAGACCGTAGAGGACAATGTCATCCACCGGGTGATTGCCGATCTTGAGGAGAGTTCGGACTATTCTGCGCGGCGCGCGGCTATTCTTGAGTACAACAAGACCAGCCCGGTATTACGCAAGGGTATCGCCATGGTGCCGGTCAAATTCGGCATCTCCTTCACTGCTACCTGGCATAATCAGGCCGGTGCGTTGATCCATGTCTATCGCGATGGTTCGATCCATCTCAGCCATGGTGGTACCGAAATGGGGCAGGGGCTCCATATCAAGGTGGCGCAGGTGGTGGCCAATGTGTTTGGTGTGCCGGTCAGCCAGGTGCAGATCATGGCGACCAATACCGGCAAGGTGCCCAATACCTCGGCGACTGCTGCGTCGTCCGGCACTGATCTCAATGGTATGGCGGCGCAGGATGGCGCGAACCAGATTAAGGAACGGATGACGGCACACGCTGCCTTCATCTATGAGGTCGAGCCCAAGGATGTGCATTGGGTCGATGGCGGCGTGCAGGCGGGCAAGCAGTTCGTGTCGTTTGCCGAACTCGCCACGTCCTGCTGGATGAACCGCGTGCAGCTCAGCGCTGCGGGTTTCTACAAGACGCCGAAGATCCACTGGGATCGGGCCACTGGGCGGGGGCGGCCGTTTTACTATTATGCCTATGGCGCAGCGGCGGCCGAGGTGACCATTGATACGCGTACCGGCGAATATCAGGTGGATCGGGCCGATGTGCTCGAAGATGTCGGCCGTTCGCTCAATCCGGCGAGTGAGATCGGTCAGGTCGAGGGTGGCTTTG
>NZ_JAFKHD010000214.1 GCF_017307565.1 Devosia sp. | reverse complement strand
CCAGCTATTGGGTGTCGCCACCGTATAACTTTCGCCATCGGGCGGGAGGCCCGTCAGGTCCTGACGGCCCAGATCCCAGGCCCAGGACATGTCGCCCGTCACCGCATCGAAAGCGCGAATGACGCCTGAAGCCTCGCCCCAGTACTGGCCATCGGTCACCCAGCCACCAATGACCACCTTGCCGCGCACGAAGGCCGGGGCAGAGGTGATCGAATAGTAGCCGCCGATGATCTTGCCTTCAAAGTCATGCATGCCGACCAGCAGGTCGACGCGACCACCCTCGCCGAAATCGGCGCAGAGTTCGCCGGTCTTGGCGTCGAGCGCGATCAGCTTTGCCGTCGCCGTGCCGTAGAGCACACGTTCGGAACAGGCGCCGGTCATGCCCGGAACCTTGTAATAGCTCACGCCGCGGCAGGTGCCGCCATGGCCTTCCGAGCCATCATACATCCAGCGCTCGGCGCCGGTTGCCGCATTGAGCGCAAAGGCCTGGCTAAAGCCGTTGCACATATAGATGCTGTCATCGATCTTGAGCGGGGTCGAATTGTTGGCAGGAATGCGTCCCACATCCACCGACCAGGCGACTTCGAGATTTTTGACGTTGTCGAGAGTGATCTCGTCGAGCGGGCTATATTTCTGCCCACCCTGATCGCCACCAAAATAGGGCCAGTCAGCACCGGTCTGCCCGCGCGCCGCAGCGCCATTGGGTTCTGCCGGGTAAGCGCCAAAGCCGGTCTGGAAGCGCGGATCTTGCGGCAGGCTCGGGGCCGAAATGGCATAAAGCCCGGCGCCAAGCGCCACCGAAACGACGGCAGTGGAAGCAATCAGCCCCGCCGCGCCGAGCGGCACGCGCCCGGCAAAATCCAGCCTGCCGGCAAGCGCATGCTGGCTCCAGGGCAGCAGCAGCCAGATGCCGAAGGCAACCGGAATCATCAGGCGCGGCAGCAGCGCCCAGCCGTCAAAACCGACTTCCCAGATTGCCCAGATCACGGTGATGGCAAGCGCCAGCCCAAAAAGCCAGGCGCCGATGCGCCGGCCCCGGAACAGCAGCACCGCCGAAATCAGGAACAGTAGGCCCGAAATCACATAATAGAGCGAGCCGCCCAGGGTCGCGAGATAGCCACCGCCTCCCACGAAAATCAGGGCCATCACGCCCAGAACCACGGCGAACAGCCACATCAGGCCGCGTTCGACGATGTGAGGCGCCCTCGCCCCACCTTCACTAGTCATAGTCTTCCCCCTAAGGATCGATGTTGTCGTTATTGGTCACGAGGCCGCCTTGACGGGCCCCTTTTCTGCGTAAAGCGCTTCGTTCATGTCGGCGGAAAGCGCCTCGATGCGCTTGAGAAAGCCGGCGATGGCCATCAGGTCGCCATCGGAAAATTCGGTCATACCGGCCTGATATTCCGCCCGGATGCGCTCGTGCAGCGCCAGCGGCTCTGCCGCCGCGACCGCGTCGAGCACGATCAAGACGCTGCGCCGGTCTTCGGGGTGGCGAATGCGCGTGATGTAGCCGGCGCTTTCCAGCCGATCGAGCAACGCCGTGCCGGCGCCCGAGGTCAGGCCGAGGTGGCTGATGATATCGCCCGGGCTCGACGGCTCACCCTTCAGGTTGAGATAGCCGAGGCACCGGAAATCGGTGGGGTGCATGCCCTGCCAGCGGGCCGCCCGCTCCTGCGCTTCTTCGGCGCGACGAATCATGCGGATCAGCGCAATGCCGACGCGATCTTCCAGTTCCGCGCGCACGTCCATGATCACCCCCACCACAAAGAATCTTTACCATCAAGATATTTTGCTGAAGGAAGACTGACAAGCCCATGCCGTCGACGCTTGCGACAGGTTTCGACGCGCAAAAAAGAGGAGCGGACGACAGTTGCCCGCTCCTCTGCTCATTCCGAGATTTACCTGTCAGCGCGCCTTGGGCTCCGCCGAAAACGACAGCTCCAGCCAGGGCAGCAGGCTTTCCGGCATGCCGGACACCGGCCGCTCGGGCGGCGCATCGGCGCGCAGATCAAGATAAAGCCGCGCCGCTGCCTTGAGGCTGCGCGACGCATCCTCGGCCGAATAGGCGGCCACAAGAGGGGCAAGCGCCTCGCCAATCCCCGTCTGTTCAAGCTTGCGCAGCCCGCGCTGCGGCGCGCCATTGCGGCGCTGCAGCATCGGTCCGAGCACCTGTTCGTTGAAAAATCCGATTGTCGCGAGGGCTTCGTGCAGTTCGCCTCGCTGCAATTTTGCAGCCCCATAGTGGAGCCAGGTCCAGGCCCGATCCTCGAACCATTGCGGCGCCCGTTCTGGCCAGACGACAACGGCTCGATCAAGCCCCTCGGTCACCGCCGCCTCGTCCCGCGCCCAGAGCACGAGCGGACGCTCGACCAGGTGCGTGAGGTCTGAAAGCAAGACGAACTTGAGGTCGACATGCAGCAGATCCGGCCCATAAAGGCAGATGAAAAGCCGCGGCTCGCCGACATGCTCGCCGGAAAAGGCGCTCAACAGCTCACCGAGCCCCGCCGCAATCTCGCGACGCCCCGCCATCACCTCGGCATAGGCTGGCGGCTCCACCACGATGACCAGATCAAGGTCAGAGAACGCATCAAAGCCGCCCTGCACCATCGACCCACCCGCCAAAACAGCGGCAATGCGCGGGTCCTTTGCAAGGGTCACGAGAAGCATGTCGAGAAAGGTTCTGTGTCGTTCAGGTATCGTGCCGGTCATCCTGTTCCTCCTGGCCAGCAGGTCAGACTAGGCAAAGAGCCATAACCATGACAAGCCAAGGACTTGGCACCGGTCGACAAAAACAATCTGGAGAAAACTGGTGCTGCCGGACAGGATTGAACTGTCGGCCTCTCCCTTACCAAGGGAGTGCTCTACCACTGAGCTACGGCAGCATCTTTAGGGGTCGCTGGCCGGTTTCGGCGGCGACGGGCGCTCTAGTGCCATAGGGATTTACTCGACGCAAGCGCAAAAAACGCCTATCAACGCCCCTGTGAATCACCGATTGCCAGGAAGGCGATGAGTAAGTCGAACGAAGCAGCTGCCCGAGAGCAAAGATTGGCCGCAAAGCTTCGCGAGAACCTCAAGCGCCGAAAGGATCAGGCCAGGGCGCGCGCTGCCCGGGACGATGCTCCGGCACCCGAAACGAGCACGGTCAAGAAACCGTAAATCATTTTCGGGCGAACTAGGAACGTCACATATTCGCAAGAGCGCGGCTGGTCTGGCTTACGTGGCAACGAAGACCTCGCCTACCTCCCCAACAGGTAGAAGGCCCCTATGGGCCGGTTCAGAGGAACCATTTCATGGATCGTATTCGTTTGGTTGGCGGCAATCCGCTCAACGGGGACATTGTCATTTCGGGCGCCAAGAATGCCGCCCTGCCCCTGATGATCGCGTCGCTGCTCACCGATGAGCCATTGGTGCTCACCAATGTTCCCCGTCTTGCCGACGTAAAGCAGCTCGAACGCATTCTCGAGAATCACGGCGTCGATATCGCCGTGCATGGTCGCCGTCGCGGCGAATCAGATGGCGTGGGCCAGCGCATGACCTTTCATGCCGCCGACATCGTCGATACCACTGCCCCCTATGATCTCGTTTCCAAGATGCGCGCCAGCTTCTGGGTCATCGGGCCGCTCCTGGCCCGCTGCCACGAAGCCCGCGTCTCCCTGCCCGGCGGCTGCGCCATCGGCACGCGCCCGGTCGACCTCTTTCTCTTTGGTCTGAAAGAGCTCGGCGCCGAGATCGATATCGACGAAGGCTATGTGGTGGCACGCGCCCCCAAGGGCGGCCTTACCGGCAATCGCATCGTGTTCCCGAAGGTTTCGGTGGGCGCAACGCACACCCTGCTGATGGCGGCAACGCTCGCCAAGGGCACGACCGTCATTGAAAATGCGGCGCAGGAGCCGGAAATCACCAATGTCGCCGAATGCCTCGTTGCCATGGGCGCGAAGATTTCCGGCATCGGCACCAAGACGCTGACCATCGAAGGCGTTGAAAAGCTGCACGGCGCGAACGTGGAAGTCATTCCCGACCGCATCGAAACCGGCACCTTCGCCATGGCTGCGGCCATGACCGGTGGCGATGTGCTGCTGCGCGGCGCCCGCCCCGAGCACCTGCAATCGGCGCTCGACATTCTGGCCCGCACCGGCGTCGACCTGACCGCCGAAGCTGATGGCATCCGCGTCAAGCGCAACGGCAATGGCATCCAGCCGGTCGATATCGAAACCCACCCCTTCCCGGGTTTCCCGACCGACCTGCAGGCCCAGTTCATGGCGCTCATGACCATGAGCCAGGGCACCAGCCAGGTGCGCGAAACCATCTTCGAAAACCGCTACATGCATGTGGCCGAGCTCGCCCGTTTCGGCGCCGATATTTCGGTCGATGGGCAGCTCGCGACCATCCACGGCAAGCCCCAGCTCAAGGGCGCGCAGGTGATGGCAACCGATCTGCGCGCTTCGGTATCGCTGGTCATTGCCGGCCTAGCCGCCAAGGGCGAGACGATCGTCAACCGCATCTATCACCTCGACCGCGGTTTTGAGCGGCTCGAAGACAAGCTGTCGCGCTGTGGCGCGGAGATTGAACGGCTTGCAGGCTAAGGTCTGACAACAACGCCGATATTTTGGGGCTTCCGGCGAACGCCGGGAGCCCTTTTTGTTTGTGAGGGATCGGCAACGGCTGCCCTACCCACGATGTCATCCGATCGTCCCCGGTGCTGAACGCAATCAGTCCAGCGTCTGCCGATAGCGCAGCATAGCGGCCACGGTGATCACCAGCACGATGATCCCGAGCGCCGTCAGTTCCGCAGTCACATCGAGCGTGCCCGCACCCTTCAGCATCACTTTCCGAATCAACCGAATGAAATGCGTTGCCGGCACGCCGGTGCCGATGGCCTGCGCCCAATGCGGCATGCCGGCGAAGGGGAACATGAAGCCCGACAGCAGGATCGAAGGCAGGATGGTGAAAAAGCTCAGCTGCATGGCCTGCATCTGGTTTTTCGCCACGGTGGAAATGAGAAATCCCAGCGCCAGATTGCCGAGGACGAAGAGATTGAAACCGAGGAAAAAGGCCTGCCAGGTGCCGGTAAAGGGCACATGGAACAGGGCGAAGGCGGCGAGCAGGAACACGCCGGTCTGCACATAGCCGACAAAGACATAGGGCAGGATCTTGCCCAGCATGACCTCGAGCGGGGTCACCGGGGTCGAAATCAGCATTTCCATGGTGCCGCGCTCGCGCTCCTTCACGATGGCGACGGCGGTGATCATCACCATGGTCATGGAGAGGATGATAGCGAGGAGGCCCGGCACGATATTGGTCGAGGTGCGGCCCTCGGGATTATATTGCCGGTGCACAATGACATCGAAGGGCGGCGGCGCCCCGGCGGCGGGCGAGAGGGGACCCGTAAGGCTTTGCGCAATGGCGCCATTGACGATGCCGCTCATGGCGGCGGCCGCGCCGCTGACGGCCGAGGGGTCGGAGGCGTCGGCAGCAATCAAGAGGTTTGGCCTCAGGCCCCGCACCACGTCGCGCTCGAAATCGGCGGGGATGACGACGACGAAATTGGCCGTGCCGCGCCGCAGCGCTTCCTCGCCGGCATCGGGCCCGCGCACCTGGCCGATGAAGTCGAAATAGCCCGAGGTATCCATGCCCGCGAGGAGGGCCCGGGTCAGCGGCCCGTCATCATTGACCTCGACCAGCGTTGGCAAATGCCGCGGATCGGCATTGATGGCAAAGCCGAAGAGCAGCAGCTGGACGATAGGCAGGCCGATCATCATGCCGAAGGTGACGCGGTCGCGCCGCATCTGGATGAATTCTTTCCAGAGCACGGCGATGAAGCGGCTGAGAGAAAAGCGCAGGTTCATGTTGCGTCCCGCGAGAAATTGTCCCGCGCTCCCGCCATGAGGTAGATGAAGGCCTCTTCAAGCCCGGCCGGCACCTCGCTCCAGCGCTGGCTCTTGTTGGTTTGGTATTTTGCGACCGTGGCGGCCAGCGCTGCGCCGTCGGTGCCCGAGACATGAAGGGCCGAGCCAAACCGCGCCACCTGCTCCACTCCTGGTTCGCCCTGCAAAGCATCTTCGAGCGCCACGAGTTCGGGCCCCTCGGCCCGCCAGGTCTTGAGGCCAACCGTCGTTGGAATTTCAGTCGCCCGGCCGTCGATCAGTTTTTTGCCGTAGGCAATATAGGTGATGAAATCGCACTGGATGGCTTCGTCCATATAGTGCGTGGAAACGAGCACGGTGACGCCGGCCTTGGAGAGCCGCCGGATTTCGTCCCAGAAATCCCGCCGCGCCTTGGGGTCGACGCCGGCCGTCGGTTCGTCGAGCAGCAGCAGTTTGGGGTCGTGGATGAGGCAGGCCGCGAGCGCCAGTCGCTGCTTCCAGCCGCCAGACAGCGTGCCCGCCAATTGCCCGGCGCGATCGGCGAGCCCCAGATCGGCCAGCGCGCCATCGACCCGGTTTTTGCGATCCTTCACCCGGTACATCCTCGCCACGAAGTCGAGATTTTCGCGGATGGTGAGGTCTTCGTAGAGGCTGAATTTCTGGGTCATATAGCCCACTTCGGCCTTGATCCGCCCGGCGTCGCGCCGCACGTCAAAGCCGAGGCACTGCCCCTCGCCCGCATCGGGCACCAGAAGCCCGCAGAGCATGCGGATGGTCGTGGTCTTGCCTGACCCATTGGGTCCCAGGAACCCATAGATGGCGCCCTTGGGCACGGCGATGTCGAAATGATCGACCACCGTCTTATCGCCAAAGCGCTTGGTCAGCCCATGCACATCGATGACGCGTTCTTCGCTCATGGCAGCACGGTGACCGGCTGGCCGGGCTGGAGCTTGGCGTCGTCCCCGAGACGCGCCTGCACGAGATAGACAAGCCGGCTGCGCTCCTCGGTCGAATAGATCACTGGCGGGGTGGTCTGCGCTTCACTCGCCACATGCACGATGGTCGCCGACATTCTGGCGCAGCCATCGCAGGTGACGGTCACGGCCTGCCCGACCGTCAGCCCCGACCGGGCAGCCTCGGGCACAAAAAACCGAGCCTCCAGCGCGCCGGCCGGCAGGATCGAGGCAATCGGAGTGCCCACCGCTGCCACTTCGCCGGCGGAAAAGTAGAGTTTTTCGATGATCCCGGCGGCCGGGGCATAGACCTGCCGCTCGCTGAAATCGAGCCGCGCGCCCTCGGCATCGGCTTCGGCCGCCGAGAGGTTGGCTTCCGCCGCCACCTGCTGGCCCGAGCGCGCCGGCAATTCGGCGACCGCCAGCTGCGCCTTGAGCTGGTTCACCTGCGCTTCGGCCGAGGCCACGGCATTGCTGTCGACCTCGACCTTGGCGGCCGAAACCGTACCGCCCTTTTCGAGCTGCTGGCTGCGGGTCAGGTTGGTTTTGGCCAGGGCCAGGTCCGCCTCGGCCTTGCTCAGCGAGGCGCGGATCACGTCAAGCTCTTCGCTGCGGCTGCCGGTTTCGAGATTTTCGAGCGTCGCCCGCGCCGCCGCCACCCGCGCTTCGGCCGCTGCCAAAAGCGCCGATTGCTGACTCTGATCGAGCCTGACCAGCAGGTCGCCTTCGGCCACCGCCTGCCCCTCGATCACCGCAATCGTCGTGATCCGTCCGGCGCTGACCGGGGCCACATAGACATAATTGGCCTCGATATAGCCGGTGAAGCCGGTGGGGTCGGCATTGGGCGTAAAGAAAGCCAGGATCGCGGCAAACAGCCCGCCAAAAAACTCGCTCATGGCGTCTCCTCTCCGCCCGCAGGCGAAATACCGTGAAACAGAATATCGAGGTGGTTCTCCACCAGCCGGTCGAGCGCCAGCCCGTCTGCAGGCCGCACTCCAAAAACCTCATTCAGCGCCACATGGGCAATGATCGGCCCGATGATGGAGCGCACCGTCATTTCCGGATCGACCTGGCGCAATTGCCCCGAGGCCACGCCGCGCGCCACCAGCGCCATCAGTGCCGGAATGACCTTGCCCAGCACCTCGCGCCGATAGAGTTCGGCAATGTCGGGAAAATTCATGATCTCGCGCAGGATCAGCCGGGGCAGAGCCATGTTTCGCGGATCGGCCAACAGGTTCTGCAGCGTCCCCACCAGCATGGCGATGGGCAGGCGTGGATCGCCGTCGAACTGGGCCATATCCGGCACCGCCCGCTCGGCAATCGGGGCCACTGCCCGCCGCACGATCCCCTCCATCAGCGCTTCCTTGGATGGAAAATAGAGATAGACCGTGCCCTTGGAGACACCTGCGCGCCGCGCCACCTCGTCCACCTTGGTCGCGGCAAAACCCTTCTCCGAGAATACGGCCAGTGCCGCATCCAGCATCTCGTCCGGCCGCGCCTCAGCCCGCCGGCGGAATTTCTTGTCGGTGGTGTTCATAGGAAAATTATAACTGACTGACCGGTCAGTTATCAATAGGCATCCACCGGACTTCCCCTCGCCCCTTGCGGGAGAGGGACAGACCAACTTTGCGTTCAGCAAATTGGTCAGGGTGAGGGGT
>NZ_JAFKHD010000213.1 GCF_017307565.1 Devosia sp. | reverse complement strand
TGAGCGAACCTCTAATTGGTCTGCTCATGCCCACGCGACTCAAGCGCCCTCCATTCTGGCGTCCACTGGCTCTTGCTGTGACGCTTCTAGCCTTTCAGGGCTATCTTGGCTATTCGGCCATCAGCGGCAATTTTGGTATCGAGAGTCGCGAGGCGATCCATGCCGATATTCAGGTGCTGAAGGATCGTTCTTCGGCGCTGCAGGCGGAAATCGACAGCTTCACCCATCGCAATTCACTTATGAATCCGCGTCATCTGGACCCCGATATCGTGACTGAGCGGGCGAGGGCATTGCTGAACATGGCCAATGCCGACGACATTCTGGTCATGGTCGACCCTGCCACTGGTAAACCGATTTCCGGTAAATTCCAAGAATTAATCGACGATCAGTTAATCAAAATTATCGAAGCAGATTCAACGCTTTAACGCGTTATTTTGTGCTTTTCGCGAGCAATTTTATCTGTCAAAAGCTTGCGCTATAGTGCGAGAAGTGGCCAGATCGGCCAAGCGGCAAATTCCATTCTATACCGGGAGCCCCACCCATGGCGCGCAAGGCGACGGCCACTTCGGCCAAGACGCAGGCCAATGCCCCTCAGCTTACCAATGAACAGGAGCTCGACGCCTTCCGTGAAATGCTGCTCATCCGGCGTTTCGAGGAAAAGGCCGGCCAGATGTATGGCATGGGCCTGATCGGCGGCTTCTGCCACCTCTATATCGGCCAGGAAGCTGTCGTCACCGGCATCACCATGGCGTCGGAAAAGGGCAAGGATGCTCAGATCACCGGCTACCGTGATCACGGCCACATGCTGGTCATGGGTCTCGACCCCAAGGGTGTCATGGCCGAGCTGACCGGCCGCCAGGGCGGCCTGTCGAAGGGCAAGGGCGGCTCCATGCACATGTTCTCCAACGAGCACCGGTTCTATGGCGGCAACGGCATCGTTGGTGCACAGGTTTCGCTCGGCACGGGTCTGGCTTTTGCTTCGAAGTACAAGGGTGACGGCTCGGTGAGCCTTGCCTATTTCGGCGACGGCGCTGCCAACCAGGGTCAGGTCTACGAAAGCTTCAACATGGCCAAGCTCTGGAAGCTGCCGGTCGTGTTCGTGATCGAGAACAACAAGTATGCCATGGGTACGTCGATCGAGCGCGCTGCCGCGACGACCGATTTCTCCATGCGCGGCGCTTCGTTCGATATTCCGGGCGAGCAGGTCGACGGCATGGACGTTCGCATGGTCTATGACGCCGCTAAGCGCGCTATCGAGCATGCCCGTTCCGGCAACGGTCCCTACATCCTCGAAATGCTGACCTACCGCTATCGCGGTCACTCCATGTCCGACCCGGCGAAGTATCGCTCCAAGGACGAAGTGACCAAGTATCGTCAGGAGCGCGACCCGATCGAACAGGTTCGTGCGCGTCTGCTCGAAGCTGGTGTGGTGACCGAGGACGATCTCAAGAAGATCGAGACCGACATTCGTGCAATCGTCACGGAAGCGGCGGATTTTGCCACCAATGATCCGGAGCCGGATGCTTCGGAGCTGTGGACCGACATCACGATCGAGGCCTGATCTCACGATGAGCATCCTGCTCGGCGTCATCATGCTGTTTGCACTGCTGTCCGGCCTGCTTGCGGCCGGGCAGGCCGTTGCGATCAGCCGTATGGCGTCGGCCTCTGGTCCGAGCTTGAGCGACTGGGTTTTTGGCTGGTGGCGGTTTGACCGTATCGCCAGCTGGGCCGGTCTCAGCGGCGAAGTGCAGGCTGCCATCTACAAGCGTGCCGTTATCGGCTGCCTTGTATTCGTGGTCCTCGGGCTGATCCTGAGCGGTTGGGTTGCCAACCGTCAGGCGCCTGTCGAGATCAACGCCTCTTCTGCCCCCATCAACGATTGGCGCGTGCTGCCCGCCGCGCAATTTGCCGAACAATTCGAACTTCGCCGCGTGGCCCCCATGCCCGGCACTACCATTCTGGAGAGCTGATATGCCCCAAATCCTCATGCCCGCCCTGTCGCCAACGATGGAAGAGGGCAAGCTCGCCAAGTGGCTGGTCAAGGTCGGTGATACCGTCAAGTCCGGCGACGTGCTGGCCGAAATCGAAACCGACAAGGCAACGATGGAAGTTGAGTCTGTCGACGAAGGCGTGGTTCGCGAAATTCTCGTGGCCGAGGGCACTGAAGGCGTGAAGGTGAATACGCCGATCGCGCTGGTTCTGGCCGAAGGCGAAAGCGCCGGTGCAGCACCGGCTGCGGCTCCTGCAGCAGCAGAAGAACCCGCGCCGAGCATGGTTCAGGCCGAAGCGCCGGCCGCGGCACCCTCAGCTGCTGTTCCCGCCGCTCCGAAGTTCGAAGCGCAGGCCGATCCGGACCTGCCGGAAGGCGTCGAGATGGTTGAGCTGACCGTTCGCCAGGCGCTGAACGAAGCCATGGCCGAAGAAATGCGTGCCAACCCCGACATCTTCATCATGGGTGAGGAGGTCGCTGAATATCAGGGTGCCTATAAGGTGACCCAGGGCCTGCTGCAGGAGTTTGGTCCGCAGCGCGTCGTCGATACCCCGATCACCGAGCACGGCTTTGCCGGTCTCGCTGTCGGCGCGGCCTTTGCCGGCCTGCGTCCGATCGTCGAATTCATGACCTGGAACTTTGCTATGCAGGCAATCGACCAGATCATCAATTCGGCTGCCAAGCAGCTCTATATGTCCGGTGGCCAGGTCACCGCGCCGATGGTGTTCCGCGGCCCGAACGGCGTCGCTTCGCGCGTTGCCGCTCAGCACAGCCAGGACTACTCGGCTTGGTACAGCCACGTTCCGGGCCTGACCGTCATCGCGCCCTATAGCGCCGCTGACGCCAAGGGCCTCCTCAAGGCTGCCATTCGTTCGCCGAACCCGGTCGTCTTCCTCGAAAACGAAATTCTCTATGGTTCGACCGGCCTTGTGCCGAAGGTTGACGACTATGTCCTGCCGATCGGCAAGGCCCGCATCGCCCGCAAGGGGGCCGATGTGACCATCGTGTCCTTCTCCATGGGTATGCGCTATGCGACCCAGGCAACGGAAAAGCTGGTTGCTGCTGGCGTCGACGTGGAACTGATCGATCTGCGCACGCTGCGTCCGATGGACAGCGACACGGTCATCGAGTCGGTCAAGAAGACCGGTCGCCTCGTGACCGTGGAAGAAGGCTGGCCGCAGGGCGGTATCGGTGCCGAGCTGTCGGCCCGCGTTTCCGAGCAGGCCTTCGACTATCTCGATGCGCCCGTGCTGCGAGTGACCGGCAAGGACGTTCCGATGCCCTATGCCGCGAACCTCGAAAAGCTGGCACAGCCCAATGTTGACGAAGTGATCGCGGCCGTGAATGCCGTGACCTATCGCTCGTAAGGAGACCCGGTATGCCAATCGATATCACCATGCCGGCGCTCTCTCCCACGATGGAAGAGGGCAAGCTCGCCAAGTGGCACGTCAAGGAAGGCGACTCTGTCTCTTCCGGTGACGTGATCGCCGAAATCGAAACCGACAAGGCCACGATGGAAGTCGAGGCCGTGGACGAGGGCAAGATCGGTAAGATTCTTGTTGCCGAAGGCAGCGAGAATGTGAAGGTCAACGCCGTTATTGCCGTGCTGCTGCAGGAAGGCGAAGACGCCGGTTCCATCGGTGCGCCGAAGGCGGAAGCGCCCAAGGCTCCGCCGGCTCCTGCCGCTGCTCCGGAAGCCCCGAAGGCCGCCGCTCCGGCACCTATCGCGACCAATTCGAATACCGGCTCCAGCGCTCCGGCGGCTGCGGCCAAGGCTCCAGCAAAGTCGGAAGGCGGCCGTGTGTTCGCCTCGCCGCTGGCCAAGCGTCTTGCCAAGGAAGCCGGCATCGATCTGTCGACCGTTGCCGGCTCGGGCCCGAAGGGCCGCGTCGTCAAGTCGGACGTGGAAGCTGCCAAGTCCGGCAAGGGTTTTTCCAAGCCTGCTGCCGGTGCTCCGGCTGCTGCTGCGGCGCCTGCGACCGGCATGAGCAAGAACCAGGTCATGGCGCTCTACGAGGAAGGCTCGTACGAAGTCGTTCCGAACGACGGCATGCGCAAGGTCGTGGCTGCGCGCCTGACCGAGAGCAAGCAGACCGTTCCGCACTTCTACCTGACGCTCGATTGCAAGATCGACGCGCTGATGGCCGCGCGTGAACAGATCAATGCCGCTGCGCCCAAGGGCAAGGACGGCAAGCCGGGCTACAAGCTCTCGGTCAATGACTTCGTCATGAAGGCCTGGGCCGTTGCGCTGCAGCGCGTGCCGGCCGCCAATGCGACCTGGGCCGGGGACTCGATCCTCTACCACAAGCGTTCGGACGTTGCCGTTGCCGTGTCCGTGCCGGGCGGTCTTTTCACCCCAGTGGTGAAGTCGGCCGATACGAAAACCCTGCGCGAAATCTCGGAAGAGGTGAAGGATCTGGCGACCCGCGCCAAGTCCAAGAAGCTCGCCCCGCATGAATACCAGGGCGGTTCGTCCTCGGTGTCCAACCTCGGCATGTTCGGCATCAAGCACTTTGCCGCCGTTATCAACCCGCCGCATGGCACGATCCTCGCGGTCGGTGCCGGCGAAGAGCGCGTCTATCCCGAGAACGGCCAGATCAAGATCGGCCAGTTCATGACGGTAACGCTCTCCTGCGATCACCGCGCCGTCGATGGTGCGCTGGGTGCAGAACTGCTCGGTGTGTTCAAGGGCCTGATCGAAAACCCGGTGATGATGCTGGCCTAAAGGGGCAGGGCGCATGAAGACCATTCTCGCCTATGGCGATAGTCTGACCTATGGGGCTAATCCCCAGCCCGATGGGTTGCGGCATGCCTATGAGAACCGCTGGCCGAGCGTGCTCGAAGAGGGTTTGGGCGACAATGTCAGGGTGATCGCCGAGGGTCTCGGCGGTCGCACCACGGCGTTCGATGATGGCTCTGCCAGCTCGGACCGCAATGGTGCCCGCATCCTTCCTGTTCTGCTGGACAGCCATAAGCCGCTGGACCTGGTCATCATCATGCTCGGCTCCAACGACCTGAAGCCGGCGATCCATGGACGGGCGATCACCGCCTCCTATGGCATTCGCAAGCTTATCCAGGTCGTCCGCGGGCAGTTCGTCAATCCAGGCGAAACGCAGCCAGCAATTCTGGTCGTCAGCCCGCCGCATCTGGTGCAAACCAAGCACGCCGAAATGGGCATCCATTTCGGTGGTGACGCGGCGATCGCTGAATCCAAGCTGATGGCTGGCTATTACCGCACGCGCGCCAAGGAATATGGCGCGCACTTCTTCGACGCTGCCGATGTTGCCCATGCCGATCCGCTGGATGGGGTGCATCTCGATGCTGCCAATACGCGCGCCATCGGCACCGGGCTAATCCCCGTCGTCAAATCCATTCTGGGTCTCTGACCCGACATTTCGACTTACTGGAGGCCCTCATGGCTGACCAATACGATCTTCTCGTCATCGGCGCCGGTCCCGGCGGTTATGTTGCCGCGATTCGCGGCGCGCAGCTTGGCATGAAGGTGGCTATCGTCGAGCGCGAGCATATGGCTGGCATCTGCTCCAACTGGGGCTGTATCCCGACCAAGGCACTGCTGCGCTCGGCCGAAATCTACGGCCACATGGGCCACGCCAAGGACTACGGTCTGACCGCCGAAAAGTTCGGATTCGACCTCGACGGCATCGTCAAGCGTTCGCGTGCCATTGCGGCGCAGATGAACAATGGCGTGCAGTTCCTGATGAAGAAGAACAAGATCGACATCATCTGGGGCGAGGCGACCATCACCAAGCCCGGTGAGATCAAGGTTGCGGCCTCCAAGAAGCCGATCGTGCAGCCGCAGGGCCCCGTGCCGAAGAATGCGCTCGGCGAGGGTACCTACAAGGCCAAGAACATCATCATCGCGACCGGCGCGCGCCCGCGCGTGCTGCCGGGCATCGAGCCCGATGGCGATAAGATCTGGACCTATTTTGAAGCGCTGAAGCCGGCCGAGATGCCGAAGTCGCTGGTGGTCATGGGTTCGGGTGCCATCGGCATCGAATTCGCTTCGTTCTACCGCTCGTTCGGTGCCGAAGTGACCGTCATAGAACTGCTGCCGCAGATCCTGCCGGTGGAAGATGCCGAAATCTCGGCTCTCGCCCGCAAGCGTCTCGAAAAGCGCGGCATCAAGATTCTGACCGAAGCTAAGGTCGCTAAGGTCGAAAAGACCAAGGACGGCGTTGTCGCTCACGTCGAAACCAAGGACGGCAAGACGCAGCAGATCGCTGGCGACAAGCTGATCTCGGCTGTTGGCGTGCAGTGCAATATCGAAGGCCTGGGCCTCGAAACGGTCGGCGTGAAGACTGAGCGTGGCGCCATTGTCATCGACAGCTATGGCAAGACCAATGTCGACGGCATCTGGGCCATTGGCGACGTTGCCGGCCCGCCGATGCTGGCGCATAAGGCCGAGCATGAAGCCGTCATCACGGTCGAGAAGATCGCCGGCCTCAAGGTCCATGGTCTTGAAAAGCTGAAGGTGCCGGGTTGCACCTATTGCGAGCCACAGGTGGCAAGCGTGGGCCTGACCGAAGCCAAGGCCAAGGAAGCCGGTCGCGAGATCAAGGTCGGTCGTTTTCCCTTCGTGGGCAATGGCAAGGCGATCGCGCTGGGTGAGCCTGATGGCCTTGTTAAGACCATCTTCGATGCGAAAACTGGGGAACTTCTCGGCGCCCATATGATTGGTGCCGAAGTCACCGAGCTCATCCAGGGCTTTGTCGTGGCGATGAATCTCGAAACCACCGAAGAAGAACTCATCCACACCATCTTCCCGCATCCCACGCTGAGCGAAACGATGAAGGAAAGCGTGCTCGACGCTTATGGGCGCGCGCTGAACATCTGAGCCGGCAGCTTCATTCACACGACGTCATCCGGGCGCTTGTCCGGATGATCCCGACTGCGGGGCGATACCCAAACCAGAGGAGTTATCCACATGGTCAAGGCAATTCAGATCGGCCTCGGACACTGGGGTTTTAGCTGGTCCAAGGAAGTTATCCCCAAAGTTCCCACTGTTGAGATGGTGGGCTATGTGGATACCAGCCCCGATGCGACAGGCAGGGTCCAGACCGAGCTGGGGATCGACCCAAAGCTCTGTTTTTCGAGCCTTGAAGACGCGGCGCATCACACAGATGCGGTGCTGGCGATCTGCACCCTGCGGACCGAGGCGCATTACCCAGTCGTGAAGCGTTGCCTCGAACTGGGCTACAACGTCATCGTCGAAAAGCCCTTCACCACGACCATTGCCCAGGGCAAGGAACTGGTGGCGCTCGCTAAAGCGCAGGGCAAGGTGCTGATGGTCAGCCAGAACTATCGCCATCAGCCAGCGCCGATTGCGGCGGCCAAGCTGATTGCCGAGAACAAGTTCGGCGCCATGAACATGGTGTCCATCGACTTCCGCCGGCACGGGCCGAGCCAGGGCTACCGCTATTGGGACATGCCCGATCCGTTGCTGGCCGACATGTCGATCCACCACTTTGACCTGATGCGCTACGTGCTCAATGACGAGCCGGTCCGGCTTTCCTGCCGCACGTGGAATCCGCCGGGCAGCCCGTTCCATTTCCATCCGAGCGGCGCGGCGCTGATCGAGTTCTCCAAGGGTACGATGGTCTCCTATCGCGCCAGCTGGATGAATTCTGGCCCGGTGACGCCTTGGGCTGGCGAGTGGGTGATGGACGCGGCAGAGGGCCAGATTCATTGGACCTCGCGCGATCATTTCCGCGACAAGACCGGTCCGGATATCGTTACGCTTCAGCCGCTCGACGAGAAGCCAACGCCGGTCAAACTCGATGCGGTCGAATTTCCCGATCGGCGCGGCACGCTCAATACCATTGCCGGCGTCATCGCGACCGGGCAGGTGCCGGTCGGGTTTAGTTCGGGACAAGACAATCTCGGCTCGCTTGCACTGGTGCAGGCGAGCATCCTCTCGGCCTCGCGTGGGGGCGACTGGACCGCGATTTCTGAAGTTTTAGGCTAGCGTCAACGCAAGCCTGCTTATCACTAAGGCCGGGTTGAACCGGCCGCTCTTGGGAGCGATATAGGGGCAAGCCCCAGACAGGACTATCATGGTCACGCTCATCGACAATTCGGTTGCAAAACCGCGCCACCCGGAAAAGGCCAATCGGCCCGACAGCATCGTGCTGCGCAAGCCCGACTGGATCCGCGTCAAGGCGCCGGGTTCGCCCGTCTACAAGGAAACCCAGCAGATCGTGCGCGAGAACAATCTCGTCACGGTTTGCGAGGAAGCTGGCTGCCCGAACATCGGCGAGTGCTGGAGCAAGAAGCACGCGACCATGATGATCATGGGCGAGATCTGCACCCGCGCCTGCGCCTTCTGCAATGTGCGCACCGGTATGCCGACCGCGCTCGATCCGCACGAGCCGGAGAATGTCGCGCGGGCCGTGGCCAAGCTTGGCCTCGAGCATGTCGTCATCACCTCGGTGGACCGCGATGACCTGGCCGATGGCGGCGCTCAGCATTTTGCCGATG
>NZ_JAFKHD010000212.1 GCF_017307565.1 Devosia sp. | reverse complement strand
CTGTGCATAGGGCAGAATGTGGTCGGTGATGAAGGCGCGAATACGGGTTTCCAATTCGAGCGCCGCGGCGAGGTCGCTCGCCATCATTTCCGTCCAGCGCTGCGCCCCGCGCGGCGAGAGGCACGCAATATTGGAAAAGGCCCCTGCCGCCACTCCTTCCCTGACGCCTGTAGCCAGGTGATGCCCCGGAACGAAGACGGCCAGGTGCTGCAGGTGCTGCCGCGCCTCGGCATAGAAATTTCCGCCCACGAGGCTGAGTTTGGTGGCCGTCACCGCGGTGCCGGCCGTCGCCTCGGCAAGATCGGCCGGCGCAAGCACCCGCTTGGCGTGCGGCGGATTGTAGAGCACGAGTTCGATGCCCTCGGCCGCCTCGGACGCACCGAGCAGAAAGGTCCGCGCCTCCTCGTTCGAAACCGGCCACCAATCGGGCAGGATCACCTGGATCGCTCGCGGCCGCAGCGCCGCCGCCCGCCTGATGCGCCTCAGTTGCAGCGCGGGATCGGTCTGGCTCGCGCCAATCATGAAGGGCATGCCGGCCGCGCGGCATTTCTCGACCAGCAGCGCCTGAATGGCGTCAAACTCGGCCTCGGTCTGCGCATAGAATTCCGAAGCGGTGCCATTGGAATAGATGCCATCGACCCCGGCGGCGATAAGCGCATCCACCGCCACGCCGAGACGCGCAAAATCGATGCTTTCATCGCCGTTGATCGGCAGCAGCAGCGAGGCCCAATTGCCCGAAAGTCCGGCCATGTCGCTCACTCCCTGCCGACGAACCAGCGGATTGCATGACGGCTGCGACTCCGCTTGAACTGCAATGAATATGGATCGCAGATCCAGCGCTCGATGGCGCCATCGGTGCGCGCCACCAGCCAGCCAAAATCCCAGGCGGAAGTCCCATAGCGCAGCGGAATATCGGGCCGTACACGCACCACCGGGTGCGTGCCGGTCAGGAACAGCTTCTTGTCTTGGTAATAGTAGCAGGAGCCAGCATTCACGAAGACCTCGTGCCGAAGGGGAGCCTCACCTTCCGCCAGATCATCGCACAGGCCGGAAATCGCAAGCTTGATCGGCAGTCCCCGCCGAAACGCATCGACGAGATCGCTCAACGCCCCAGAGAGCACATCGCCCTCTTCGCTATGCGCCAGCACCTCACGCCAACGATCGTTGACGAGAAAACGATAGCTGTCGAACGCATAGACAAAATTGCTGCTCGGCGCATTGGTGCCGGCATCCCAGCTATCGAGTTGCAGATAGCGAGGCATGGCGCCGTGGTCATCGAGCGGCGACGGTCCGCGCGTGCCCCCGGCCTTCTGCCCGTCGAGAAAGGGCCGCGCGATCGCCTGCTGCCCGTCCTGGTTATAGAGGAAAAAGGACATGGACGGCCGCGGCCCAAAGCCTTGGGGCAGTTCGACCGGCATACGTAGCGTCATGATCCCGGCCGACCAGCGCCCATCGAGCAACAGCGTCTGACGGAACTCGGCCACCTCGTCGATCAGCTCATTGCTGTCCGACGAGGTATCGATGTGCTCGTTGTGGCGAAACGTCGTCGCCACCTTGAGGTCGGCGCCACGCCCGATTGCCGCCGCCAGGGCAACGGTGCTGCCCGAGCGGATGGAACGGTCCTCATTGAGAACCAGGGGCGTGATCACCGGCATGGTCAGAGCGCGTCGAGGAAGTTGACGCCGGTAAGGCCACGTTCTGCCTTGAAGGCGCGGAACTCGTCCTTGAGCTTCTCTTCTTCTGCGGCCGAATAGAAATTGCCGAACGGCTTGCGGCAATAACCGGCATCGGCGCCCTGCCAGGCCATGGTGCGCTTGATCGCTGCGATGGGATTGCGCGCCAGGGTGAAGAAGATGATGGCGTTGCCCACTTCCTGCAGCGCCTTGGCCTTTTCCATATCGCCCGCCGCCACTGCCGCGTTCAGCGCCAGATAAACCTCGGGAATGGTGTTGTAGAAGCTACCGATAATGCCGTCCGCGCCAAAGGCGAGACCCGACATGGCCATCTCGTCGGCACCCGAATAGATGATGAAGTCATTGCCGATCTCGGCCTTGATCCGCATGATCTCATGATGCGTCGGCGCCGTGTACTTGATGCCTTCGACGCCCGGAATTCCGGCCAGGCGCTTGATCAGGTCGAACCCGAACAGCCCCGCCAGCGGCACGTTATAGGCGCACATCGGCAGCCCGGTCGAAGCGGTGATGTCGGTGTAGTAGGAAACGATCTGGTCCTGCGAAAAGCCCCAGTAGAACGGCGGAACGGACGACAGCGCATCCGCGCCCGCCTTCTCTGCATGCTTGGCCAGGTCGATGGAGAGATGCGTGCTGATCGCCCCGATATGGGCAATCACCGGCACCCGGCCCTTGACCTCGTCGGTGACCACTTCGAGCGCGCGCTTGCGCTCTTCGGGCGACATCATGAAGGCCTCGCCGGTGCTGCCGGTCACATAGAGCCCATCGACGCCGCGGCCGATGAGGAAGTCGATAATGGCGCGCAGACGACCTTCATCGAGCCTTTCGTTCTCGTCGAACGGGGTGACAAGCGCGGGCAACACGCCCTTGATCTTGGAAAGTGCGGACAATTCCGTCTCCGGGTTGGAAGCTCAGGCCGTAAGAGCGACGGGCTCTTCCGTCGCTTCCGGCAAATCGATGAGGTGACAGGCGGCGAAGTGCTCGTGCCCGTCGGTATGATAGCGCTTGAGCGGCGGCACCACGGACTTGCAGACGTCCTTGGCGTAGCGGCAGCGCGGATGGAAAGGGCAGCCCGAGGGCGGATTGACCGGGCTCGGCACGTCGCCCTGCAACACGATGCGCTCGCTCTTCTTGTCGAGATCGGCCACCGGAATGGCCGAGAGCAGCGCCTCGGTATAGGGATGCAGGTTCTTGGCAAAAAGGTCCTCGGAGCGGCAGAGCTCCACGACCTTTCCGAGATACATCACCGCCACGCGGTCGCAGATATATTCGGTCACCGACAGATCGTGCGTGATGAAGATATAGGTGAGCTTGCGCTCTTCCTTGAGCTTCATCAAAAGCTGCAGCACCTGCGCCTGGATCGACACGTCGAGCGCCGAAACCGCCTCGTCGCAGACGATCAGTTCCGGATCGATGCTGAGCGCACGGGCAATGCCGATGCGCTGCCGCTGCCCGCCCGAAAACTCATGCGGATAGCGATCCATATATTCGCGGCGCATATTCACCGCTTCGAGCAGGTCGCCGATGATCTTGCGCCGCTCTTCCCGCGATTTCACGCCGTACTTTTTCAGCGGATCTTCGAGCGATCCGAAGATCGTAAAGGCCGGATTGAGCGAGGAATGCGGATCCTGAAACACGATCTGCAACCGCTTCCTGAACGGCACGAGCCCTTCATTGTCGAGCTTGCTGAGATCTGACTCTTCATTGTCCGGCGAGCGATAGACAATCTCGCCTTCGGTCGAGCGCACCAGCTGCAAGATGGTCTTGCCCAGCGTGGTCTTGCCACAGCCGCTCTCGCCCACGAGCCCCAGCACTTCCCCGCGATAGACATCGATATCGACGCCATCGACGGCCCGCACATGGCCCACCGTGCGTTTGAACACGCCCGCCTTGACCGGGAAATGCGCCTTCACCCCGCGCAGGCGCAGGATAACGTCCTTGCTCTCAGCCATTGGGGACCAGCTCCTTGTAGCGCCAGCACATGACCCGATGGGTCGGCGTAATATGGGTTTCTTCGGGCATGACCTGGCACTGTGCCGTCGCGAAGTCGCAACGGTCGGCAAACTGGCAGCCCTTGGGGCGATTGAGCGGATCGGGCGTCGAGCCGCGAATGGCCTTGATGTCCTGATTCCGGCCCTTGCCGAGCACCGGGACCGAGGCGAGCAGCGCCTTGGTATAGGGGTGGGTCGGGTGCCGCAGCACCTCGTCAACCGTCCCCGCCTCGACGATATTGCCCATATACATCACGGCCACATCGTCAGCGAGTTCAGCCACCACGCCCATGTCATGGGTGATCAGCATGATACCCGTGCCATGCTCGCGCTTGAGCTGATCCATCAGCTCGAAAATCTGCGCCTGAATGGTGACGTCGAGCGCCGTCGTCGGCTCGTCAGCAATCAGCACCTTGGGATTGCAGGCCATGGCCATGGCGATCATGGCGCGCTGCCGCATACCGCCCGAATAGCGGTGCGGAAAGTCGTTCACCCGCTTCTCAGGCAGGGCAATGCCCATTTCCTTGAGCAGCGAAATCGCCTTTTCATGCGCCGCGCGGCCCACCATCTTCATGTGGTACTTAAGGCTTTCCTTGATCTGGAAGCCCACTGAATAGACTGGGTTCAGCGCGGTCATCGGGTCCTGGAAGATCATGGCGATCTCGGCCCCGCGAATGCGCCGCATCTGCCGCCCGTTCTTTTCGAGCGCATGCAGCGGAATGTCGCCCCGGTCGGCGTGATAGATGATCTGCCCTTCCTCGATGCGCGACAGCGTCGGCAGGAGCTGCATGATCGAGGCGGCGGTCACGGATTTCCCACAGCCGCTTTCTCCCACGATGCACAGCGTCTTGCCCTTCTTGATGTCGAAGGACACGCCATTGAGCGCCTTGTTGCAGCGGTTGTTGGTATAAAAGAACGTCTTCAGATCGCGCACGCTGATGGCGATGTCTTGGGTCGCGGTCATCGCCTCACCCCTGCTGGCTCGGGTCGGTCGCATCGCGCAGACCGTCGCCGATAAAATTGACGCTGAGGACGAAGAGCGAGATCACCGTGCCCACGGGCAGCCAGATCCACCAATTGCTCTGCAGCACGCGAATGTCCTGCGCCACGTTGAGGATATTGCCCCAGGTGGGAATGGAGAGCGGCACGCCCAGCCCGAGGAAGCTCAAGCCCGCTTCCTGCAGGATGAAGGCCGCCGTCGAGAGCGTGATGTTGACCATGATCGGCCCCAGCGCATTGGGCAGCATGTGCTTGTAGGCGATCAGCGGCCGGCCGAGCCCAAAGCTGCGCAGGGCCAGAACATATTCTTCCTCGCGGATACTGAGCATGCGCGCCCGCGCCATGCGGTAGATACCGCCCCACCCCGTCAGGGTGAAGATCAGGATCAGGTTGAGCAGCGACTGGCCGAGAATGGAAACCAGCAGCAGCACCAGGATGATCTGGGGGAACGACATGAAAATCTCGGAAACGCGCATGGCGAGCGCGTCGAGCCAGCCCCCGACATAACCGGTATAGACCCCGATCAACACGCCGATGATCGCGGCGAGAATGGCGCTGCCGAGACCCACGAGAATGGAGATGCGGCCGCCATAGAGCACGCGCGCGAACAGATCGCGCCCGGTGCGGTCGGTGCCGAACCAGTGCTCCCAGCTTGGCGCCTGCAGCATGTCGCGCAGGTTGATCTTGTTCGGATCATAAGGCGTCAGCAGCGGAGCAAACACCGAGGCGAGGATGATCACCGCAAAGATGGTGAGCCCGATGACCGCCAGCCGGTTGTTGAGAAACTTCTTGAGCGTGCGCGAGCCGCCGCCGGATTTGGCAAGGCCGGCTTCTTCGCGCGCCCGGATGCGGTCAAACTGCGCATCGAGCCGGGTGCGGCGTCGGGTGATGGTAGAGGGGTTGGGGCCTGGCATGGACTATTCTCCCAGCCGCACGCGCGGATCGATGACCGCGGTCAGAATGTCGACAATGAGGCTGGCGACGAGCACCGCCATGACGGAAAGCAGCGCGATGGTCATCACCACCGGATAGTCCTGCGAGCGGACCGCCGAGATGAATTCGTTGCCGATACCCGGCCACTGAAACACCTGCTCGATGATCACCGAACCGCCGATCAGCACCGGCAAACGGAAGCCGATCAGCACCACCACCGGGGTGAGCGCCACACGGAAACCGTGCAGCAGATAGACGCGCCATTCCGGCAGGCCCTTGGAGCGCGCGGTCTTGATGAAATCGCGGCTGAGCGCATCGAGCATCGACGAGCGCGCATAGCGCATCACGCCCGCCGTCAGCATGATCGAGAGCACCATGGCCGGCATGACCAGATGCGGTAGCCGATCCCACAGCGTCACATAGCCCGGCATGGAGCGGCCACCGACCGGGAACCAGCCGAGATTGAGCGCGAAGACGAGAATGGCGACGAGGCCGAAGAAGAATTCCGGGATCGACACGCCGAGCATGCCGATGACCGTGAGAACGCTGTCGGTCTTGCTGCCGCGCTTGAGCGCGCTGACAACGCCGAGCAGGCTGCCGACGACGGTCGAGAAGACCAGCGCCACCGCGGCCAGTTCCAGCGTTGCCGGCAGGCGCGTGGCGATGATGTTGGAAATCGGCACGCCGCCACTCATCGAGTAGCCGAAATTGCCCTGCAGGAGATTGGTGAACCAGGCCCAGAAGCGCACATAGAACGGCTGCCCGAGGCCCAGCGACTGGCGCAGGGCTTCGAGCTGGGCAGGGTCCATGCTGCCGGCGGCATCGGGATTGACCATATGGGAGACAGCGTCTCCCGGCGTGAGTTCAAGGCCCAGATAAACCAGGAAGCAGATGACGAATGCCATCGGGATCAGGATCAGGACGCGCCTGATGATGTAGGTCAGCATGGTGCCTGGCCAATCCCCGTCGAGAAAAATAGGAAAAAAGATGTGGGAGCACCGGCAAGGGTACCGGCGCCCCCACAGTCAGGGTCACTTCTTCGGATGCGGGAACTGGTTGATCCAGAGCATACGGGTGTAGGGAATGTCGATCGGGTGGACATTCATATAGTCGAGGGCTTCGAGGCCCGGCACGTCGCCGGCAGCCTTGGTGTAGCCGAAGTCGGCCTTGCGGGCCTGGGCGTTGACCAGGAGGTTGCCGTCATTGTCGCTCGAAGGACGCGCGATGATCTGTTCGATCTTCGGCGTGCCCTTGTGGTAGCCCTCGAAAGGAACGAGCGTGGTGTAGTCGTTCATCACCACTTCGTCGATCTTGAACGGGCCCGAGCCGATCGGCTTCTGCCAGAACGAGGCCTGCTGCAGCGTCACCGGATCGACACCTTCGAAGTGCTTGGCCGGCAGCGGCGCGAACTGGCTGAAGCTCAGCAGCACGTTCGGGTCGAGCGTCGAGAACTTGATGGTGACGGTATTGCCGTCAGTGGTGACACCGGCCAGCGTTGAAGCCTCGCCCTTGATGAAGGCGTCGGCGCCCTCGATCTTCTTGAGCGTGGTCTGCAGCACCGGATGGGTAACCGGGAACTTCGCGGCAGCACCGATCGACCAGGCAACGTCATCGGCCGTGATCGGGGCGCCATCGTGCCAGGTGAGACCGTCCCGGAGCGTGAAGGTGAAGGTCAGGCCGTCTTCGCTGATCGAATAGGTGTCGGCCATTTCGCCACCGATAGGCGTGAGCGCGCCGTCGGCTTCAAGCACGGTGTCGAAGGCGAATTTGTTGGCCACCCAGATACCAAGGTTCTGCCACGGCACTTCGAAGAACTGTGCCGGGCCGGCATTGGTATAGAGAACGCCCTTGCCCGAAGCGTCGGGATCGATCGTCCAGTTCTCGACGCCCCAGTTATAGTTGTACTGCTCGTTGCCATAGGGCGCGTCGTTGCGATGCAGACGATCGCTCTCATAGGTGTAGAGCTGCTGGTAGTAGAGCGGGATCTGGGTGACGTTCTCGTTGATATAGTGCTCCATCTCGAAGTAGCCTTCACGCTGCACTTCGGGATCGGTCGTACCGTTGACCTTGGCGACCAGCTCGTTCATCCGCGGAATGTTCGGGATCATCGGCTTGAGGCCATAGGCGTAGCGGTTGAAATACTCCTGCAGGGCCAGCGCGGCGCGGGCGCCGTAGAGCATGTCCCAGGTTACCTTGGACGGGCCATTCACCGGATCATCCGGCACCACGGAAATCTGCGAAGCCACGTCGCCTTCGACCAGGCGATAGTTCATCGCAATGCCGACATCGGCGAGATAGGCCTGCAAGGCGGCCATCAGGTCGGCGGTTGCCTGGTCGGTATAGTAATAGACCACGTCGAGTTCGCGGCTCGAATCCCAGCCGGCTTCGGCGAGAAGCTCGCGAGCCTTGTCCGGGTTGTAGTCGTAGCGAATGAGATCGGTCGGCTTGTTCGGACCATCCGGAAGCATGCCGACGGCACGCACGGCCTGGCCTTCAAAGATGGTTTCGATGATGGTGTCCATATCGATGGCGTAGGCAATGGCCTTACGCACGCGCGGATCGGACAGCGGGTTCTCGTTGATCGGCTGCGCGACGACATGGCCGATAGCGGTGGTGGACATCAGCGCGGCAAGGCCGACAGCGATGAGCTTCTTGAATTGCATCTGCGTTCCCTGTTCTTGAAACTTGTAAAAATCGTCCGGACCGAATCCCCACTCGGTACTGCCGGACTCCGCGGTCTCCACACCGCGGGCAGTCAGCTCTGTTTCACACCTCCTGGGCCTGGTAGCTGTCCTCTGGTGGGGTCAGCACGTGATTGACGTAGATCGCGTAATTACGCGTCAGGTGTTTGCTGAGGATGGTGACCGCGGCCTCCGCGTCATGCGCGATGATCGCCTGCACC
>NZ_JAFKHD010000211.1 GCF_017307565.1 Devosia sp. | reverse complement strand
TTGTGGGCGGCGCCGCCGGGGTGGGGTTGAGCTTTGCCTTGGGGCAGGGGCTGCTGGTGCTCGTCTCGGGCGCGCGGCTGGTCTATTCGCCAGAATCGATCGTGCTCGCCATCGTCTCAGCAAGCCTCATCGGCATCATCTTCGGCTTCATGCCGGCCCGCTCCGCATCGCGACTTGATCCGGTCGACGCGCTGGCCAGAGAGTAGGTTTTTCGCCCTTACCGGCCGAAATGCACTGCGTCGTTCCCGCGAAAGCGAGAATCTGGGCCTCGGTTCCGATTCTCGTTTTCGCACGATCGTCAGGCCCGCCGTCCTTGGGGGGGGCGAAAAACCGTTGCCCATCCGCCACGTATTTTGCCCCAATCTCATCACTTTAGGCCCTTGCGCTTGCCCGATGTGACGACCCCGCCCTAAACTTGCCATCAAGTCGACGCCCTGTGGGCAGGCGGGGGGAGGGTTAACTCAATCTTTCCAGGCGCCATGGTATTGTGGCTTTGACCATCTGGTTGAAGCGTAACGGTCGGGAACTGGTTCACTGCAAAGCGCGCGTTGGGTATCGAGTATTGGCGCCTTGTGCATCGCCGCGGCCTCTTTGGCTGCGGTGGCCCCTGCGCATGGGTTTGAACTTTTCGGCTTCAAGTTCTTCGAGGACGAGACCCAGGACCAGGTGATCATTGATCCCCAGGCCTACAAGGTCACGTTCACCTCGAGCGAAAGCGGCGCTGTCGAAAACGCCGCCCGCAATGCCTCGTCGCTGATCAAGGATGAGAACGAGCCGGCCTCCGGCGCTGCCGGGCTGATTGCCAAGGCGCGCGGCGACTATCGGCGCATCATCGCGGCCCTCTATAATGAAGGCCATTATGGCGCAGCCGTCAGCATCCGCATCGGCGGGGCCGAGGCCGCCAATCTGGCGCCGGACGTAAAGCTGCCCGATCCGGTCGATGTGACCATTGCCGTCACTGCCGGCCCGCTTTTCACCTTCAACAATGTCGCCATCGTCAACCAGGCGCCGGCCACGACCGACCCGGATGATGAGGTCGATCTGCCGGTCATGCGCGGTTATGGCCGCGGGCAGGTGGCGCGGTCTTCGGTGATCTTGACGGCCGAGCAGCTGGCCGTGCAGGCCTGGCAACAGCAGGGCTATGCCAAGGCCGAAATCGTCAAGCGCGACGTGGTTGCCGACCACGCGACCAACACGGTCGATGTGACCATCACCGTCAATCCCGGCCGTCTCGCCGCCTTCGGGGACATCACTGTCAGCGGCGCAGAGGCGATGAATCCGGATTTCGTGCGCCAGCAGACCGGCCTTGTCGTTGGTCAGGAATATGACCCCGACGACCTGACGCGAGCGCAGAAGCGTCTTGACCGGCTTGAAGTGTTCCGCGCGGCCCGCTTCCAGGCGGCGCAGGATATTTCGCCCGATGGGCTTCTGCCCTATCAGCTCGTGGTCGAGGAACTGCCGGGCCGCCGTTTTGGCGCGGGTGCGACCTATTCGACCATCGACGGCCTGGGCCTTGAAGGCTTCCATCTTTGGCGCAACCTTTTCGGCCAGGCCGAACGGCTGCGGCTCGATGCACGCGTCGCCAGCATTGCCTGGCCGATCGACACGGCGCAGTTCGACTATATGTTCGGCGGCACCTTCACCAAGCCGGGCTTTCTGACGCCCGACACCGATCTGGTTGCCGCCGTTGCGGCCGAACGCACGATCTACCCGACCTATACCGAAACCTCGGCGCAGGGCCGTCTCGGTCTCACGCATTACTTCTCCGACGAGATCACCGCCGAGGGCGGCGTGGTCTATGAGCGTGCGCGCTTTGACGACGTGTTCGGTACGCGCGACTTCTCGACGCTCGGCGTCTATGCTGGCGTGATCTATGACGGGCGCGACAGCACCGTCGATCCCACCGAAGGCTTTTATCTCGCCGGCAATGCCGAGCCCTATTACGACTTCTCCTTTGCCAAGATGGGCCTGCGCCTGACCGCCGAGGGCCGTACCTATTTCGGCTTTGCCGAGGACGACATGTTCGTCATCGCCGGCCGGGTCAAGGCAGGCGCATTGCTCGGTCCGTCGCTGAGCGAGATCGCGCCGGACAAGCTGTTCTTTGCCGGCGGCGGCGGCTCGGTGCGCGGCTATGCCCACAAGTCCATCGGCGTCGATGACGGCAAGGGCGGGGTGACCGGCGGGCGCTATCTGCTCGAAGCGTCGCTTGAAGCGCGGGCCAAGGTGACCAATGACATCGGCATCGTCGGCTTCGTCGATGGCGGCTATGTCGCGGCCGATACCTTCCCCAGCCTTGACGAGCTGCGGCTCGGCGTGGGCGCCGGCATTCGCTACTACACCGGTCTCGGTCCGCTGCGGCTCGACATCGCCGTGCCGCTCAACAAGCGGGCAGGGGATCCTGACTACGCCATCTACGCCGGTATCGGGCAGGCTTTCTGATGACGATTTTGCCCCAAAAATACCGCCGCTTCGCATTGGCGACGCTGGTTGTCGTGCCGGCTATCGGCGTTCCCGTCGCACTCTTTGCGCAGGATAATTCCGATGAGGCCCAGAAGGACTGGCTGACCGGTTTCGTCGAAGGCCAGCTCTCGACGCCCGAGCGGCAAATCCGCCTCTCCAATATCGATGGCGCGCTGGGTTCGGATGTGTCGATCCGCGAGATCACCATTGCGGACCAGGAAGGCGTCTGGCTGCGCGTGAACAATGCCAGCCTCAACTGGAGCCAGGCCGCGCTCTTTACCGGCCGGCTGCAGGTGAATTCGCTCAAGGCGGATTCCATCGAATATATCCGCAACGCCATTCCAGCCGAGGGAACCGTCGACCTGCCGTCGCCGGAGGCCTCAGGCTTCTCGGTGCCGGAATTCCCCGTCGCCATCGACCTCGGCGAGCTCTCCGTTCCCAAGGTGACCTTTGGTGCGGGCGTCTTCGGGCTTGGTTCGGAAGTTTCGCTCGCGGGCAATCTCAAGCTCGAAGGCGGCAATCTCAATACAGCGCTCGATATCGTGCGCCTCGATGGCCCGGGTGGCACGCTCAATCTCGATGTGGCCTATGTCCATGAGACCAACGAGATCGACCTGAAGCTTGATCTCAGCGAGCCCGAGAACGGCGTGCTGGCGAATCTGCTCAATGTCGAAGGGCGTCCGGCCATGCAGCTGACGCTGGCCGGCAAGGGGCCGGTGGCGGATCTGCGCGCCGACCTGACCCTGCTTGCCAATGGCCAGACGGCGCTTGCCGGTGTGTCGACCATCAACCAGACGGCAGACGGCTTTGCCATCGATGCCAATCTTGGTGGACCGCTTTCGACGCTGATGGCGGAAACCTATCGGCCCTTCTTCGGCGCCGACACGCGGCTGACGGTCGATGCGCTGGTGCGCAGCGCCGGCGGCGTCGATGTCGACGCCTTCACGCTCAGTGGCGGCCAGCTGGCGCTCGACGCCAAGGCCAGCACCACGGCGGATAATTTCCTGTCGCGCCTTGAGCTGAAAGCGTCCATCGCCGATCCGGCCGGTGGTCCCGTAACTTTGCCGGCGCCCGGCGCACCGCAGCTTCAGGCCGCGCAGTTCACCGTGGATTTCGGCAGCGAAGGCTCCGAGAACTGGCGCGCTGATCTCGGCATCGACAAGCTTGTTACCGGCGATTTCGCGGCCAACCGCGTTGGCCTCGGCATCTCCGGCGTTGCGAGCAACCTTTCCGATCCTGCCAAGCGCATGGTCACCTTCAATGGCGACGGCACCGTTTCGGGCATTACCGGCGACGAAGCGGTGGAAGCCGCACTCGGCGATAGCGTCGGGCTTGGCCTTGCCGGGCTCTGGAATGCCGGCCAGCCGATCGAGCTCGCGCAGTTGCGCGTCGTCGGCGAAGCGCTGACCGCCGCCCTTTCCGGCACCATCGATGGCGGTGGTTTCCGCGGGCGCATCGGCGTCCAGACCGACAATATCGCGCCTTTCTCCGGCCTCGCTGATCGCGAGCTGACGGGCGGTCTTTCGCTCGACGCCGAGGGCAATGTGGCCTTTGTTGGCGGTGGTTTCGACCTGACCTTTGAAGGTTCGGGCCGCAACCTGACCATCGACGATGAAACCGCCGACGCGCTGCTCGCCGGCGAGGTCGACCTTTCCGGTCGTCTGGCGCGTACTCAGGCCGGCATCGTCGCCGATAATTTCGCCGTGACCAATCCGCAGGTGCAGTTCACCGCCGATGGCGTCTACGGCACCAGCGAAGCCAATTTCGCCATTGGGCTCGACCTCTCGGACCTCGGTCTTCTGACCGATCAGGCCTCGGGCGCGCTCAAGGTGCGGGGCACGGCCAAATCGGCAAGCGCCGATGCGCCTGTCGATCTCGTGCTCGACGCCAATGTCGCCAGTGGCAATCTCGTCGGCCGGAGCCTCCGCGATGCGCAGGTGGGCCTCGATCTCTCGCTCTTCGAAGGCCGCCTCAGCGGCACCGTTGATGGCGCCGCCATGCTCGACGGGAATCGCGCGACGCTCGCATCCAAGATCGTCGCGGACAGTGCGCAGCAGGCGCTCAATGATCTCGCGTTCGAAATCGCGGGTACGCGCGTGTTCGGCTCGGTCGGTCGCGCCGTCGATACGCAATTGCTGACAGGCCGCCTCGATGTGGTGGCGCCCGACGTGTCGCTCGCCGCCGCGCTGCTCCTTACCGAGGCCTCCGGCGGGCTCAATGCCGCGCTGGTGCTGTCGCCGGCCGATGGCGTGCAGCAGGCGGGCCTCACGGCCAATGCCACCAATCTCCGGGTCAACGACATCGCCGTTGGCAAGGCTGAAATCAGCGCCACGGCGGTCGATTTGTTTGGCGTACCAGCGCTCAATGGCACTGTCGCCGCGAGCAAGGTGGTTGCCGCCGGAACGACCGTGAACACGCTCAATGCGCGGGCGAGCCAGAGCGGCAATACGACGAGTTTTGATGCGCAGGCAGACCTGAGCACCGGGACCAGCGTTGACGTCGCCGGTGGTCTCGCACCTGTCGATGGCGGCTATCGCCTGGCGCTCGATCGCGCCAATCTCAACCAGGGCAGCATTGCGGCGCGCCTGACCAATCCCGCCACCCTGCTGGTGCAGGGCGATAGCGTGTCGCTTGACGCGCTGCGCTTCGATGTCGGCTCGGGCAGCATCACGGCATCGGGCACGGCGGGACAGACGCTGGCGCTCAACGTCAGCATCGCCGCCCTGCCGCTCTCGATCGCCAATGCCATCGTGCCGAGCCTTGATCTTGCTGGCACGCTCGACGGCAAGGCGGTCATTTCCGGCTCTTCGTCCGATCCGCAGGTGCGGTTCGATGCACGGGGCAGCGGCATCAATGCGGCTGCTATCCAGCCCTTCGGCATTGCGCCCATATCAGCCACGGTTTCCGGCACTTATGCCGGCAACACGGTTGCGCTCGGTAGCGTCTCGGCCAATGGCGCTGGCGGGCTCAATGTCACTGGCTCGGGCCGCGTGCCGCTGGCGGGCAATGGCCTTTCGGTCAAACTCTCCGGTTCCGCGCCGCTGACGCTGGCCAATCGTTTCCTCGTCGAGCGTGGTGGCCAGCTTTCGGGGACGGCGAGCTTCAATGCCGACGTTACGGGCAGCATCGCATCGCCGCAGTTCGGCGGTTCGGTTTCGACGAGCGATGCCGGCTATATCGACCCCGAGCTCAACCTGCGCCTGACGGGCATTACCGGCCGCGCTTGGCTTGCCGGCACCACGGCGAGCATCGAGAGCCTGTCGGCCAATCTTGCGACTGGGGGCAGTGTTTCGGCCTCGGGCACCGTCGGCATTTCGGGGCAGTTCCCGGCCGATCTGCGGGTTGCGCTCAACTCGGCGCGCTATTCAGATGGCGAAATTTTCCTCGCGACGGTTTCCGGCGGGCTGACGCTGACCGGCAATCTTACCGGCACGCCGCTGCTGGCGGGTACGCTCAATATCGAGAGCGCCAATATCACCGTGCCGGAAGGTTTCGGTGGCGGCGCACCGATGATCGATGTGACCCATGTTTCAACGCCTGCCGATGTGAAGCAGACGCTGCAGCGGGCGCGCATCGATGCGGCGGGCGCTCCCGTGCCGCAGACGCGTTCCTCGGGCCTGCTGCTCGATGTCACCGTCAATGCGCCCAACCAGATCTTCATTCGCGGTCGTGGCCTTGATGCCGAGGTTGGTGGTTCGGTGCGCCTTGCGGGCCCGCTGAGCAATGTGCAGCCGGTCGGCGCCTTCGCGCTCGAACGGGGTCGTCTCTCGGTCCTCGGCCAGCGCCTCGATTTCGAGACCGGCACCGTGACCCTGATGGGCGACCTCGATCCGCAGCTCAATTTCGTTGCCCGCACCCAAGGCGATGGCATCACCGTCTTCGTGACCATTGCCGGTCGGGCCTCGGCGCCGGAGGTGACCTTTACCTCCAATCCGAGCCTGCCGCAGGATGAAGTCCTCAGCCGCCTGATCTTCAAGCGCTCGATGGGCGAATTGACCCCACTCCAGCTGGCCCAGCTTGCCGGCGCGGCCGCCGAACTGGTTGGTGGTGGCGGGGGTGGTCTCGTCGATGGGCTGCGCGGTGCGGCGGGTCTTGCAGATCTCGACGTGGTCACCGACGCGCAGGGCAATGTCGGCGTGCAGGCGGGCACCTATTTGCAGGACAATGTCTATCTGGGCGTCACCGCCGGGGCCAATGGTCAGTCCAAGGTTACCATCAACCTCGATGTGACCGACGACCTGGTGGTGCGCGGTAGCGCCGGGCAGGACGGAAACTCCAGCATCGGCGTGTTCTACGAACAGGATTACTGATGAGCTTTTGGGACGATCGCTATAGCCGGGACGAGTATGTGTTCGGCGAGGCGCCCAATGCTTTTCTCGCGTCCCAAGCCGCTCATTTACCGTCCAGCGGCAAGGCCCTCGCCATTGCCGATGGCGAGGGGCGAAATGGCGTGTGGCTGGCGGAGCAGGGGCTGGACGTCCTCTCTGTCGACGCGTCGCCCGTCGGGCTCGAAAAGGCGCAGCGGCTGGCCGAGAAGCGTGGCGTGCCGCTGGAAACGCGACTGCTCGACATTTCCGCCTATGACTGGCCCGCCGAGAGCTTTGATGTCGTTGCTGGCATCTTCTTCCAGTTTGCCGGCCCCGATCTGCGCGATGCGATCTTTGCCGGGATCATCCGGACGCTCAGGCCGGGCGGGGTGCTGATCCTGCAGGGCTATGGACCGCGGCAGCTTGAATATCGCACCGGCGGGCCGGGCATTCTCGAAAATCTCTATACCGAAGCGCTCTTGGCGGAGAAGTTTTCCGCGCTCGAAATCTTGCACCTTGGCGACCACGACAGCGCCGTTGCCGAAGGTTCGGCTCATGTCGGCATGTCGCATCTGGTCGATCTGGTAGCGCGCAAGCGGGGCCAGTAGGCCCCACGCAGCGTCATTTCCATCCCTTCACCTCCCCCCTTGATGGGGGAGGCCGGGAGGGGGGGCAGTTGCAGAACCTACTTCAGCGCTGCAACTACCAGCGCCTTGATCCCCACTTCGGGACCGGGCGTGAACACCAGGTCTTCGCGTCCGAAATAGGACTTCTGGTTGGTCGCTGACCAATCGTTGGTGACGAGGCGATAGACGTCCTTGGTCGGCAGGCCCGTCGGAGCGGCGTAGAGGAAGTCGCCGGTGCGCTGTTCCAGCGTCTGGGCGTCGTCCTGGTTCACTACCGCGAGGATTTCGGCGAGCGTCGCAGCATCCACTTCGGCGACCACGAGCTTACCGTCGAAGCGTACGATCGAGTCGAAGGCATACTTGCTGACATCGCCCTGCGGCAGGCCGTTGCCCAGGGTCGTGTGGCCGATGAAGCCGATATCGCCTTCGCCGGCCTTGGCCATGCTTTCCGCGACAAAGCGGCCAGTCTGGCCAAGCGTCATGGCGGCAGGGCTGGTGCCGATGGCGGCCAGTTCTTCCTCGGTCAGGTGTTCGGCGAGCGTGTCGCGGATCAGGGCTGCGAGCTCTGCGTTGGCGGCGGCATCAGCAGCGACGCGGGACTGCGCGACCGACATCGACTTATCGGCAGCAACGGCAACGATCGTATAGGTGCTGCTCCACGAGCCGGTGTGGACGTAGCGGGTCTTGCCCTCGTCATGGGTGAAGGTCAGGTGGTCATGGCCACCGATCAGCAGCGTGCCATCGGCGAGGAGCGGCAGGATGGCGCGGTCGGCGACAACGCCGGCATGGCTGAGGACGACCGGCAACGCATCGCCATCGAGAAGACCCGCGAGGTTTTCCGTGGCCCAGGCGGCGGGCTCCGGAATGGTGAGCGCTTCGCGTGTCGCCTTGGGATAGGTGTTGAGCTTGTCGGTCGCAATGCCGACCACGCGCACCGGCAGGTCGCCCAGCGTCAGGTCGGCCGTGGTGTTGGTGTAGAGGTCGCCGGTGCGGGTATCGGTGATGTTGCTGACGACGGTGATGCCGATTTCCTGGGCCTGGGCGATGACATTGGCCAGGTCCGGATCGAGATCGGGTTCGTGATTGCCGATATTGAGGACGGTCGGCGCCAGGGCCGCGAGGGCTTCGA
>NZ_JAFKHD010000210.1 GCF_017307565.1 Devosia sp. | reverse complement strand
TTCGCTGCAGGACATCGTGCGGCGGCATCTGCAGCAGTATGGCGATCTGGGCTCGCTGCCGGACAAGGTGGCCATCCAGCTCAACGATACTCATCCGGCCATTTCGGTGGCCGAGCTGATGCGTATTCTGGTCGATGACAACGGCGTCAAATGGGCGGAAGCCTGGAAGCTCACCAAGGGCACGTTTGGCTATACCAACCACACGCTGCTGCCCGAGGCGCTCGAAAGCTGGCCGGTGGCGCTGCTGGAGCGGCTGCTGCCGCGGCATATGCAGATCATCTACCAGATCAACGCCGATGTGCTGGCCGAGGCCCGTGGGCGGGCCAAGTTCACCGACCAGCAGATTGCGGCCGTGTCGCTGATCGACGAGCATGGCGGGCGCCGCGTGCGCATGGGGCAGTTGGCCTTTGCCGGCTCGCACTCGATCAACGGCGTGTCGGCGCTGCATACCGAGTTGATGAAGCAGACGGTGTTTGCCGACCTGCACAAGCTCTATCCCGAGCGCATCAACAACAAGACCAACGGCATCACGCCGCGGCGCTGGCTGATGCAGTGCAATCCAGCGCTGACCAAGCTCGTGACCGAGCGGATCGGGCCGGAATTCCTCGACGACGTGAGCAAGCTGCATGGCCTGCTCCAGCATGCCGACGATCCTGGCTTCCAGCGGCAGTTTGCGGCGGTCAAGCGCGCCAACAAGGAGCGGCTGGTCCGGCTGATCAAGGAGCGCGTCAACGTTTCGGTTTCGCCCGATGCGCTGTTCGACGTGCAGATCAAACGCATCCACGAATACAAGCGGCAATTGCTCAACATCATCCACGCGGTGGCGTTGTTTGCCGAAATCCGGGCGCATCCCGAACGCAACTGGGTGCCGCGGGTGAAGATTTTCGCCGGCAAGGCGGCACCGAGCTACTGGAACGCCAAGCTGATCATCAAGCTGATCAATGATGTGGCGCGGGTCGTGAACAACGATCCGGCGGTGCGTGGGCTCCTGAAGGTTGTGTTCCTGCCGAACTACAATGTCAGCCTCGCTGAAACGATCGTGCCGGCGGCCGATCTTTCCGAGCAGATTTCGACGGCGGGCATGGAAGCCTCGGGCACCGGCAACATGAAGTTCATGGCCAATGGTGCGATCACCATCGGCACCATGGATGGCGCCAATGTCGAGATGCACAAGGAAGTGGGTGACGACAACATCGTCATCTTCGGTCTGACCACCGAGGAAGTGGCCGACAGGCGTGGCCGCAGCGAAGTACCGCGCTCCTCGATCGACAATTCGCCTCGCCTGCGCGAGGCGCTGGAGGCGATTGCTTCGGGTGTGTTCTCGCCGGATGATCCCAACCGCTATCGCGACCTGATCGGCGGGCTCTATGACCATGACTGGTTCATGGTGGCACGCGACTTCGACGCCTATTGGGAAGCGCAGAGCGAGGTCGAGAAGATCTGGTCCGACCGCTCGCGTTGGGACGCCATGGCGATCCGCAACACGGCCAGCGTCGGCTTCTTCTCGTCGGATCGAACCATCCGGCAGTATGCCGCCGAAATCTGGAACGTACCGACCGCATAACAAGAAAAGACGGGTCGCGGACCCCGAACCGGTCCGCGGCCTTCAGATTGCGACCGCCAGCATTGAATTGGCAGGTCATGGGGGGAAATGAGGCGTGAGCAGGGAAACTTGGCAGGCCGATAGTCGTGATGTCGAAGAGATCGTGGCAGGTCGCCACGGCGATGCCTTCGGCGTGCTCGGTCTACACGACATCGACGGTGAATGGGTGCTGCGGGCCTTCGTGCCGCATGCGGAGACGCTTGCGGCGTTTACGCTCGACGGGCAGGCCCTGGGGAGTCTCTACCCGCGGCATTCGAGCGGATTCTTCGAGGGCCTGGTGGCCATCGGAACGCGCCAGCCGATCCGCCTCCGCGCCAGCAATTCAGGCGGCGAATGGGACGTCTACGATCCTTATTCCTTCGGCCCGGTGCTGGGGCCGGCAGACGACTATTTCATCGGTGAAGGCAGCCATCTGAGGCTTTTCGACAAGCTCGGCGCCCACGAGATGGAATTCGAGGGCATTCACGGCACGCATTTCGCCGTCTGGGCGCCCAATGCACTGCGCGTTTCCGTGGTTGGGCCGTTCAACCAGTGGGATGGCCGCAGCAACCCGATGCGCAACCGCAACGGCATCTGGGAAGTGTTCATTCCCGTGCTCGGTACGGGGACCATCTACAAGTACGAGATCGTCGGGCCCGATGGCAAAGTGCTGCCGCTCAAGGCCGATCCTTTCGCCAGGCAGGCCGAATTGCGGCCGCGGACGGCTTCGGTCGTGCCCGATCCGACCCCGTTCACCTGGAGCGACCAGAAGTACATGGAAGAGCGCGCCAGCCATGATTGGCGGCGGACGCCCATGTCCATCTATGAGGTGCATCTGGGTTCTTGGCGGCGGCGGCCGGATGGGTCTTTCCTCTCCTATGACCAGCTCGCCGAGCAACTCGTGCCCTATGCGGCAGACATGGGCTATACCCATCTCGAATTCCTGCCGGTTTCCGAGCATCCATTTGATCCAAGTTGGGGCTATCAGCCGACCGGGCTCTTTGCGCCGACTTCGCGCTTTGGCGACCCGGCTGGGTTTGCGAGGTTGGTTAATGCTGCGCACGAAGCGGGGCTAGGCGTCATTCTCGATTGGGTGCCGGCGCATTTCCCGACCGACGAGTTCGGGCTCGCGCGCTTCGACGGCACGGCGCTCTATGAGCATGCCGATCCGCGGCAGGGCTATCATCCGGACTGGAATACGGCGATCTACAATTTCGGGCGCAAGGAGGTTTCGGCCTTCCTGACCAATAGCGCGCTCTACTGGTTCGAGGTGTTCCACATCGACGGGCTGCGCGTCGACGCCGTGGCCTCGATGCTCTATCTCGATTATTCCCGCCAGCCGGGGCAGTGGGTGCCCAACAAGCATGGCGGCAACGAGAACCTTGAGGCCGTCGCCTTCCTGCAGCGGGTGAATGCGGAGGTTTACCGTCAGTTTCCGGGCGCCTTCATGATTGCCGAGGAGTCGACTTCCTGGCCGGGCGTCAGTCACCCCATCTACAATGGCGGCCTGGGCTTCGGCTTCAAGTGGAACATGGGCTTCATGAACGACACGCTTCGTTTCATGAGCCGCAATCCCATCCATCGGCGCTATCACCACAACGACATGACCTTTGGGCTCATGTACGCGTTCAGCGAAAACTTCGTGCTGCCGCTGAGCCATGATGAAGTGGTTCACGGCAAGGGCGCGCTGCTTTCGAAAATGCCGGGAGACGACTGGCAACAGTTTGCCAATTTGCGGGCCTATCTCGCCTTCATGTGGGGGCATCCGGGCAAGAAGCTCCTGTTCATGGGCCAGGAATTCGCGCAGCGCGAGGAATGGTCGGAAAGCCGCGGGCTCGACTGGTGGCTGCTCGATTCACCGCCGCATGAGGGCATGCGACGGCTCGTGGCCGATCTCAACGCCGCCTACCGGAGCCTGCCGGCGCTGCACGAGCGCGATTGCGAGCCGGACGGGTTTGAATGGCTGATCGGCAATGACCAGACCAACACCGTCTATGCCTGGGTGCGCAAGTCGGAGGGGGCCGACCCGGTCATCGTCATCTCCAATTTCACGCCAGTGCCACGCAGCGGGTACAAGGTGCCGGCGCCCAAGGTCGGGCGCTGGGTGGAACGGATCAATACGGATGCCGGCTGGTATTCCGGGGGCAATACAGGAAACCAGGGTGCGGTGAACGCCCGTGCGGTCGAGGGACGGCACATGCCGGCGGAGCTGGAGCTCTATCTGCCGCCGCTGGCGACACTGTTTCTCAAATACGAGCCGGAATGAGCGCTTTGGGTGGATACGTCCCGTTTAAAGGCGGGCAGGTGTGGAGGGAAGTAAATGGCTGACTATCGAGTACCGTCTCCGTTGGCGCGTGAAGCCATGGCTTATGTGCTTGCCGGGGGGCGCGGCACGCGTCTGATGGAACTGACGGATCGCCGCGCCAAGCCGGCGGTCTATTTTGGGGGCAAGTCGCGCATCATCGACTTCGCGCTTTCCAATGCCATCAATTCGGGCATTCGCCGTATTTCGGTGGCGACGCAATATCAGGCGCACAGCCTGATCCGCCATCTGCAGCGCGGCTGGAATTTCCTGCGCACCGAACGAAACGAAAGCTTCGACGTGCTGCCCGCGAGCCAGCGCGTCAAGGAAGACATGTGGTATGCGGGCACGGCGGACGCCGTGTTCCAGAACATGGACATCATCGAGGATTACGGCGCGCGCTATATCGTGCTGCTTGCCGGCGACCACATCTACAAGATGGACTACGAAATCATGCTCCGGCAGCACGTTGATACGGGCGCGGACGTGACCATCGGCTGTCTCGAAGTGCCGCGCATGGAAGCCACCGGCTTTGGCGTGATGCATGTCGACGGGCGCGACCGGGTGGTCGATTTCGTCGAAAAACCGAAGGATCCGCCGGGTATTCCGGACAAGCCGGACATGGCGCTGGCCTCGATGGGCATCTATGTGTTCGAGACGCGCTTCCTGATGGAGCAACTGCGCCGCGACGCAGCGACGGAAGGTTCGAGCCGTGATTTCGGCAAGGACATCATTCCCTATATCGTCAAGAACGGCACGGCCTGGGCGCACCGCTTCCCGCGCTCCTGCGTGCGGTCCAGTAACGAGACGGTTTCCTATTGGCGCGACGTCGGTACGGTGGACGCCTATTGGAAAGCCAATATCGATCTGACCGATATCAACCCGCAGCTCGACCTCTATGATCGTGACTGGCCGATCTGGACCTATGCCGAGATCACGCCGCCGGCCAAGTTCGTGCACGATTTCGATGGGCGTCGCGGCTCGGCCGTGAACTCGCTGGTATCGGGCGACTGCATCATTTCGGGTGGTCATCTGCAGCGGACGCTGCTCTCGACCGGCAGCCGCGTACACTCCTATTCGGTGCTCGATGAGGCGGTGGTGTTGCCCTACTGCGATATCGGGCGGAATGCGCGACTGAAGAAGGTGGTCATCGATCGCGGTGTTTCCATTCCCGAGGGGCTGGTCGTCGGCGAGGATCCCGAATTTGACGACAAGTGGTTCCGGCGGACGGAGGATGGGGTCACCCTCATCACCCAGGCCATGGTCAACCGCTATCTGGCTGATCGATGATCGAGGTTCTTTCCGTCGCATCGGAAGTCTATCCGCTGATCAAGACCGGGGGGCTGGCGGATGTCGCCGGCGCCCTGCCGGCGGCGCTCGCCAAGAACGGCGTCTCCATGCGCACGCTGGTGCCGGGCTATCCGTCGGTGATGGCCAAGCTCGGGCAATCGCGCGAGGTCTTCTATTTCAGCGACCTCTTCGGGGTCACCGGCCGGCTGATTGCCGGCCGGGCGGATGGGCTCGACCTCATCGTGCTCGATGCGCCGGCGCTCTACGATCGGCCGGGCAATCCCTATATGAGCCCGGAGGGCTGGGACTGGCCGGACAACTGGAAGCGCTTTGCCGCGCTGTCCTGGGTCGCTTCGGAGCTGGGACTGGGCTTGGTGGAAGGGTATCGGCCGCAGGTGCTGCATGCCCATGACTGGCAGGCAGGGCTTGTCGCCGCCTATGTGAAATATGGCCCGTCGGCGACGCTCAAGACCGTGGTGACCGTTCACAACATGGCCTTCCAAGGCACGTTCGGCGCCGATATCTTCACCCAGTTGCGCCTGCCGGCGCACGCCTTTTCGATGGAAGGCGTCGAGTATTTTGGTGGCGTCGGCTTTCTCAAGGCCGGCGTCGAATGCGCCGACGTCGTGACCACCGTGTCACCGACCTATGCCGCAGAGATCCGCACCTCGGCCTTCGGCATGGGGCTTGATGGGCTTCTCAACAATCGTTCGTCCACTGTGCATGGCATTCTCAACGGCATCGACATGGATGCCTGGAATCCGGGGACGGACCACAACCTCACCTCGACCTTCACGGCCAATTCGCTCAACAGCCGCGCCAATAACAAGGCGGCGGTGCAGGAGGCCTTTGGGCTCGAGCCGTCGGACGGTCCGCTGTTTTCGGTGGTTAGCCGTCTCACCTGGCAGAAGGGCATAGATCTGCTGGTCAACTGCATCGAAATGCTGGTGGAAGCCGGCGGGCAGCTTGCCGTGCTTGGCTCGGGCGAAGCGGAACTCGAGAATGCCGTGCGCGGGGCCGCGATGCGTCACCCGGGCCGTGTGGGTCTGGTGACCGGGTACAACGAGCGCCTGAGCCATCTGATTCAGGGCGGCGCTGACGTTATGGTGGTGCCCTCGCGCTTCGAGCCCTGTGGCCTGACCCAGCTCTATGCGCTGCGCTATGGGTGTATTCCACTGGTAAGTCGGGTGGGCGGGCTCAATGACACGGTCATCGATGCCAATGTCGCCGCAATACAGGCCGAGGTAGCTACCGGCGTGCAATTTGCGCCGCCGAGCGAAGAGGCTTTGGCCAACGCCATCCGGCGAACGCTCGAACTCTACAATGACGATAAAAGCTGGAAGAAGATGCAGAGGCGCGGAATGAAGTCGGACGTGAGCTGGGAAGCCAGCGCCGCCCGCTATGCCCAGCTCTATGCATCGCTGATTGGACTGAAAGCCGATGACCATACAGACAATTAAGACCACCCCCTATGCTGACCAGAAGCCGGGTACGTCCGGCCTGCGCAAGCGGGTGCCGGTGTTCCAGCAGCCCAACTATCTCGAGAACTTCATTCAGTCGATTTTCGATAGCCTCGAAGGTCTGGGCGGTAAGACGCTGGTGATCGGCGGGGACGGGCGCTTTTACAATGACGTGGCCATCCAGAAGGCCATCCGCATTGCTGCGGCCAACGGCTTCGGCAAGGTGCTGGTCGGGCAGGGTGGTTTGCTCTCAACCCCGGCCGCGAGCAATATCATCAGGCATTACAAGGCATTCGGCGGGCTTGTTCTGTCGGCGAGTCACAATCCGGGTGGGCCGGAAGGCGACTTCGGGATCAAGTACAATGTGAGCAATGGCGGGCCGGCGCCGGAAAAGATCACGGACGCCATTTTCGCGCGCTCCAAAGTGATCGACAGCTACAAGACGCTGGATACGCCCGATATCGACCTGAGCAAGATCGGCACGCAGAAGGTCGGCGACATGGTGGTCGAGGTGATCGACCCGGTGGCGGACTATGCGGCGCTGATGCAGACGCTTTTCGACTTCGACGCCATTCGCGGGCTCTTCGCGTCGGGCTTCACGATGACCTTCGACTCCCTGCATGCCGTGACCGGGCCTTATGCCAAGGCGATCCTTGAGGGCATTCTGGGTGCGCCGGCGGGAACGGTGAAGAATGGCGTGCCTTCGCCATCGTTCAATGATGGTCATCCAGACCCCAACCTTGTCTACTGCAAGGACATGTACGACCTGCTGATGACCCCGCAGGGCCCCGATTTCGGCGCTGCTTCGGATGGTGACGGCGATCGTAACCTGATCATCGGGAAGAACCGTTTCGTGACGCCTTCGGACTCGCTGGCGCTCCTGGCGGCCAATGCGCATCTGGCGCCGGGCTACAAGGCGGGGATCGCGGGCATCGCCCGCTCCATGCCGACGAGTGCTGCAGCAGACCGCGTGGCGGAAAAGCTCGGCATCGAAATGCACGAGACGCCGACGGGCTGGAAGTTCTTCGGCAATCTGCTCGATGTTGGCCGCGTGACGATTTGCGGGGAGGAAAGCGCCGGTACCGGCTCGAACCACGTGCGCGAGAAGGACGGTCTCTGGGCCGTGCTGCTCTGGCTCAATATTCTGGCTGTGCGCAAGCAGAGCGTCGATGCCATCGTGCGCGAGCACTGGGCAACCTATGGGCGCAATTACTATACGCGCCATGACTATGAGGAAGTCGACAGCGCCGCCGCCAATGCGCTGGTGGACGACCTGCGCGGACAGCTCGCAGCCCTGCCGGGGCAGGTGCTGAACGGGCTCGAAGTCGCCTATGCGGATGACTTTACCTATCACGACCCGGTGGACGGCTCGACCAGCGCCAAGCAGGGCATTCGGATCGGGTTCAAGGACGGTTCGCGAATAGTGCTGCGGCTCTCGGGAACCGGCACCGTGGGGGCCACGTTGCGGGTCTACCTCGAACGCTACGAGCCCGCCGATGGACAGCACGATCTCGATACCCAAGACGCCCTCGCTCCCCTTATCGGGATTACCGAAAACCTTGCCGCCATCAAGGGGCGGACGGGTCGGAACGAGCCCAGCGTTATCACTTGAGCGCACAAAATTGACTGGTCCACATCTGGTTCCGGGCGCCGGGAGCATTGAAAAGCTCGGCGCCACAATTACGCCCGAGGGCGTCAACTTCGCCGTTTATTCGGAGGCCGCAACCGCCATCTGGGTCTCGCTCTATGATGAGCAGGACCAGGAGATCGAGCGCATCGAGCTCGATGTCTACGCCGAGAATATTCGCGCTGGCCTCGTCGCGGGCATCGGGGCGGGCGCGCGCTACGGGTTGCGGGCTGATGGCCGCTATGATCCGGATCAGGGCTATTTCTTTGATCCGCACAAG
>NZ_JAFKHD010000209.1 GCF_017307565.1 Devosia sp. | reverse complement strand
CCGCACAGCGCGTTCGCCTTCGACATGCCGCTATCAATGACCAATCTGCCCGCAAGGGGCAAGGTCATTCGCCGGCGGCGAGGCGAGCGGCCGGGCTCAGGGCGACGGCCATGCAGATGAGGCCGAGGTCACGGAGCAGGGTTCGGGAGCGTTCGACATCGGCGGCGGTCTGGCCGATGAGGTCTTCGAGGCCGGAAAAGCGGCGCATTTCGCGCAACTGGCTCAGGAGGCAGATGGCGATCTCCTGCCCATAGAGCTGGTCATCGAAGTCGTGGATGTAGATTTCGACCCGCCGTTCGAACACGTCGTCAAAGGTTGGGTTATTGCCGATGCTGGCCGTGGCGCCGAAGAGGGCAGGGCGCCCGGCAATGCTGACGAGACAGGAATAGACCCCGTCCGGTGGCAGTTCGGTGCCCGGCGGCGAGGCGATGTTGGCGGTGGGGAAACCGAGCTTGCGCCCGCGCTTGTCGCCGTGGACGACGGTCCCGGCCAGCCTGATGCCAAGCAGGCCGGGGATGGAATCAAGATGCCCGGGAAAGTCCAAGATATTGGCTCTGGTGGAAAACGAGGGGGCGGATATCGGGGAAGAGCGAGGTGTTTTTCACCTCAAAGAGAATGATCTCGTGGTCGCCACCGGAGAGGCGATCGGCAATGGTGCAATCGAGCCAGAGCGTGGCGCCGGGAATGAAGCGGGCGGTCTCCTCACCGGCTTCGAGAGCGATGTTCTGGAAACGGTCGCCATTGCGCGAGGCGAGTTGGCGCGAGAGCGGCTCCTGATCGGCGCCAAGAATGCTGAGGCCGACCCGCGGCAAGGCGTTAAGCTTGGGCCAGGTGCTCGACTGGCGCGCGATGCAGACCGAGACCAGCGGCGGTTCCAAGGAAACGGAACTGAACGAATTGACCGCCATGCCCACCGGCTCTTCGCCATTGTGCCCGCACATGGCGACGACACCTGTGGGGAATAGCGAAAAGGCGCGCCTCAGGGCCAGTGTCGCTTCCGCAGGGTTCAAGATTTCCTCCTTGAATAGTCAATTTTGATTATTTGAAATGAAGCTATGTCATTTGCTAGGGAATGACAAGGATTTTGCCGTGGGGGAGTCGTCGAAACATGTCCAATATCACCCGCCTTGTGGTCCTCGGCGCCGTGCGGCAGTTCGAGCCGGTACATGGCTATTTTCTGCGGCGCGAGCTGATGACCTGGCATGTCGATGAGTGGGCCAATATCCAGCCCGGCTCGATCTACAACGCACTGAAATCCCTCAAGCAGGACGGCTATATCGAGGAAGCCGGCACGGAAGCTTCGGGCAATCGGCCGGAGCGCACGACCTATCAGACGACGCCGCTGGGTGTGGTGGAGCTGATGCGCCTCCTGCGGCAGACTCTCTGGACCGTCGAGACCTTCGATACCAAGCCGGTCATGGCGCTGACATCGTTCATGTTTCTCCTGAGTCGCTCAGAAGTGGTGGCGGCGCTGAAATTCCGCATTGCCGAGATCGACGCCAAAATCGCGAGCAACGGCTTTGACATTGCCGATGTCGCCAAATCCAGCACGACGCCTGCCTATGTGCGCGAGATTTTCGAGCTTTCCACGGTACGTCTCCGCGCTGAGCAGGAATGGGCCAAGGGGCTCTATGAGCGCGTGGTGGCGGGCAATTATGTCTTTGCTGGTGACGCCGGTTCGCGCGTCGATCCCACCTGAAACAGTTCCGCCGGGGTTTTGCCCCGGCGGTTTTACTTTCAGAACTTGCGGTAGCTGGCGCCCGGGTGATCATTCCCGAGCATCGGTGTCGGCGTGCCGACGAGGCGCTCGCGCAGGGTGTCACCTTCATAGTCCGAAGCGGCAACGCCGCGGGCGCGCAGGATCGGCATGACCTGCTCGATGAAGTCGCGGGTCGAGGTCGGCTGGATCAGCGGGGTGAAGAGGAAGCCGTCGAGATCGGTCTTTTCGGCGAGGTCGCACATGATGTCGGCGATCTCTTCGGGTGTGCCAACGAAGGGGTTGGTGCGCACGCCATGGGCATGCCAGTCCTTGAGCACTTCGCCCACGGTCTTGTCGCCGAAGCGGGCGATCTGGGTCTGCGACAGCTCGGTGTGCAGCGCGCTCATCTTGGTTGCCGGATCGTAGGAGGCAAGGTCGAGGCCGGTGAACCAGGCATAGGAGGCGACAGCCACTTCCGGGGTCTGCGCGTCGAGGATTTCCTGATGCTTTTGGCGGGCTTCTTCCTTGGTCGGTGCGACGACGCAGGAGAAGGCGCTCATCAGCTTGATCGAGTTGGGATCGCGGCCATTGGCAACGGCTTCATCGCGGATCGACTTGACCTGGGCCGCCAGCTTTTCGGCCGTGCCGCCGCCGAGGAAAATGCACTCGCCGTGCTTGCCGCCGAACTGCTTGCCGCGGTCGGACGAGCCTGCCTGGAACAGAACGGGTGTGCCCTGGGGCGAGTAGGAGGCGTTGCCGAAACCGTTCGAGCGGAAATAGGGCCCCTCGTGCGAAATGCGGTGTACCTTGTCCGGATTGGCATAGCGGCCGGACTTGTTGCGTTCGAGCGCGTCATGCTCCCAGGCGCCTTCGAAGAGCTTGTAGACCAGCTCCATGAAGTCGTCGGCCATGTTGTAGCGCTCGTCATGAGCGACCATGGGTACGCCGAAGGCGGCTACGGCGGTTTCGGCCGTACCGGTCGTCACCACGTTCCAGCCGATGCGGCCCTTTGAGAGGTGATCGAGGCTCTGCATGCGGCGGGCAAAGGCATAGGGCTGTTCGAGCAGGGTCGAACCGGTCATGACGATGCCGAGCTTGTCGGTGGAAGCCAGCAACGCCGCCCCGACGATTGCCGGGTCGAGACGGGGCAGGTCGAGGCCTTCGGTATCGCAGATATCGGGACGCTTGCCCTTCACATCGGCCCAGCCCCAGGCGTCGGCGAGGAAGAGGAAATCGAGCTTGGCCTCTTCGCACATCTTGGCGACGTCGACCCAATAATCGAGCGTATCGAAATTGTGCCGCTCGCTGTCGGGGTGGCGCCAGGTGGACGTGCCGGAGTCATTGGTCTGGGCGTTTTCAAACAGCCCAAAGCGCAGCTTCTTCATCGTAATGTCTTTCGTAATTGTATGGGGGTGTCGGGCGCCTTAGCGCCCGATCACATCCGCGTCGCTCCACCAGAGGACACGCTTGCGCAGGAGTGCCAGCAGCGACACCAGCACCACGCCGAGAAGGCAGAGAAGGGCAATGCTCGCCCAGGTAACCGGCAGGTTGGCCTGCGCGGCCGAGATAGTGACCAGCGAACCGAGACCCGCCTGCTGACCGGCCGCCACGAATTCGGCAACGGCGGCACCGACGACGGCGAGCGGCATGGCGATGCGCAGGCCGGCAAACACGAACGGCATGCAGCCGGGGAGTCTTAAGTCGCGAAACGTTTCCCAGCGGCTGGCGTGAAGCGTCTTGAACACATCGAGCGCCTTCTGGTCGACATCGCGGAGCCCTGCGAGCGAGTTGACCAGCATGGGGAAGAACACCACGAGCCCGGTGACGATATATTTGGGCAGCATGCCGAAGCCGAAGGCGACGACGAGGGCCGGGGCGATGGCAACGACAGGGGTGACCATGATCACCACGATCAGCGGCATCACCGCCTTTTCGATGATCGGCAATTCGGACATGGCGACGGCGAGGAGAAAGCCGAAGAGAATGCCGGCACCGGCGCCGATGACGATTTCCTGGCACGTCACCAGCATGTTCGCCCAATACATGTGCGGGTCGCTGGCCATGCTGTTGCCCACGGATTCGAGCGTCGGCAGCACATAGGGATTGTTGAGCGCCACGACTTGCCAGAGCACGGCCACGATGACGAAGGTCACGGCCGGCGGCAGCCAGCTGCCGACGAGACGCGCGACGGGCGAGGCCGTCTTGCGGGTTTGCACGGGGTTTGCGGTCATTGCGTCAGACATGGGCCGCCTCCATCACCTTGCGCAGGGCATTGCGGACATAGCCTTCGAGATCGCGGAAGGCGTCGGTGGCATAAAGGGCTTCATTGCGCGGCCGGGGCAGGTCGACATCGATGATCTCGGCGATGCGGCCGGGGTGGGCTGCCATCAGCACGATCCGGTCGGAGAGCATGATGGCCTCGGGCACCGAATGGGTGACGAAGAGCACTGATTTCTGGTTCGACTGCCAGAAGTCGAGCAGGCCCATGCGCTGCTGATCGCGGTTCATTTCGTCGAGCGCGGAAAACGGCTCGTCCATGAGCAGGATATCGGGATCGAACACGAAGGCGCGGGCAATGGCGGCGCGCTGCTGCATGCCGCCCGAAAGCTGGGCGGGGTAGCGGTCCATGGCCTTGCCGAGGCCGAAACTGGTCAGGATTTCCTTGGGATCGCGCAGCGTGCGGCCGGCATTGGCCGCCGGGTTGATCTTGATGGGCAGGCTGACATTGTCGAGAATGGTGCGCCAGGGGAGGAGCGCCGGCGATTGCGGCACGAGGCCGATCGCCTTGCGGCGCGCCGCTTCGGCCACCGATTTCCCATTGATGGAAACACTGCCGCCATCGGCATCGGAAAGGCCCGCCACCACCTTGAGCAGGGTGGATTTGCCGCAACCGGATGGGCCGATCAGCGAGACGAACTCGCCCTTGCGAATGGTGAGCGAGACGCCGTTGAGAACGGTTACCCGCGCCTCGTCTGGTCCGAAACTCTTGGTGATGTTGCTGACTTGCACCCCGGCCTCGCCGGGGTGCTGGTCAACTGCTCTTTGGGTATTGGCAGACATAGGCCCGTTCACTTCTCCGGCCAGATCAGCTTGCCGTCCTGGTAGAGCGAAGCCACCAGATCGGCATCCATCATGGTTTCGATGGCCGGCGGGTTCTTCAGGCCGCCAAATTTCTGGGCCATCTCATATTCGCTCTGCCAGCCGGCGACGGTCTGCACGCCCGGCGGGCCAAAGGTGCTCGAACGTACCCATTGGGATTCGGTGCCCCAGGTGCGGGCCTGCTGGTCGCGCGGGAAGGCCGAGCCCTGATTGTTGTCAGCAGCGAGCTGGCTGATCATGTCGATGCACTTTTCTTCCTCGGTGAGGCAGAAATCGAGGGCCTTGAGGCTGGCGCGCATGAAGTCGGCGGCAGCTTCCCGGTGCTCGGCCAGGAATTTGCTGTTCACTTCCATGACGTTGTAGGTGCCCGGCAGGCCGAGGTCGGACGGCAGGAATTCGCTGAACGGCAGGCCCATGGCCTTGAGCGTCTGGGGCTGGTTCGAGGCATAGCCAACGATGGCATCGACCTGGCCACGGGTCACGACCGTGGGGTCGTAATTGGTCATCTTGATCAGCTCGACCTTGGACACGTCGACGCCGGCGGCGTCGAGCATGGCGAGAGCGATCGGGGTGATGTTGATGAAGTAGCCGAGGCGCTTGCCTTCGAGATCCTTTAGGCTCTTTACAGCTTCATTGGCAAAGATCGAGAAGGGCGAGGTGCTGCCATAGGTAGCAACGGCGGTCAGGTTGCGGCTATTGGCGGCGGCCAGCATCACGTCCGAAGCGGAGCCGAGGGCGGTGAACTGAGCCTGGCCCGACGACACGAGCAACTGGCCATTGCCACCGGCGGCATTGATCTCGACGTTGAGGCACAGGGCGTCGAAATAACCCAGTTCCTTGGCGAGGAAAACATCGACCTGGCCGGCGCTGGCCGAGTAGCCGTAGCCGGAAATATATGTGATCGTTCCTGCAGCCTTGTTGCGGTCGCACTGTTCCTGGGAAACGATCACGTTCTCTGGAAGATCGCCAGCGGCGCGGGCCAGCTGGGTCGTGAACCCGGTCATGGCGAGGGCGGTGAAGGCGGTGCCGGCAAAAAGACGGCCGAGCGAAAGCGCGCCCCGGCCATGGGGTGTAGGTCTAAGCGACAAGAAAACCTCCCTAGTCACATCCCGTTCCTCCACGGGATAGACATTTCTAGCATAATCAAAATTGACTATGCAAACTTTTCTTATCCGGCGCTCTCAGAGGGATAGGCGCGGGGCGTCCTCCTACTTCATCGTGGTTGTGTTCGTCCCTCGCTTGACTCAAATTCGAAATGGATATTAGTTCGTCACCAGACCGAACTAATAGGCGTCGCATGAGCCAAGCCGTCCGTATCTCCCGTCAGTTCTCCCTGCGCTCCGTTATGGAGGCCATTGTTCAGAATGGTCCGATCTCGCGGGCGTCCATCGCCAAGCAGACGGGGCTGTCCAAGCAGACCATTTCCGAAGTGATGCGCCAGCTGGAGGATGAGGGTTGGGTGCGCGAGACTGGTCGCACCAGCGGTCATGTAGGCCGTACGGCGGTGACCTATGAGATCATTCCCTCGGCGGCCTATATCGGTGCGGTCGATCTCGGCGGCACGAAGGTGCGCGTCGCCATCTGCGATCTTTCCTCGCATGTGATTGCCGAAACTATGGAGCCGACCCATCCCGAGGGTGGCGACGCCATCATCGCGCAGATCGGTCGCCTCATCCGGCAGGTGGCAGATCAGGGCGGGGTGACGCTCGACAAGCTGCGCATTGCCGTCGTTGGTGTGCCAGGTGCGCCGCAGGCGAAAACCGGCAGGGTGCTGCTGGCGCCCAATATCGCCCGCTTCGATACGATGGACGTGTCCTCGGCGCTGGAAAAAGTGCTCGGCTGCGATGTCATGCTCGAGAACGACGTCAATCTCGCAGTGTTGGGCGAAAGCTGGCTCGGCGTGGGGCAGGGGCTCGACAATCTCGCCTATATCGCGCTCGGCACCGGTGTTGGCAGTGGGCTGATGGTCAATGGCCAGCTTGTGCGCGGCGCCGCCAATGCGGCCGGCGAACTCGGTTTCCTGCCGTTCGGTGCCGACCCCTTTGAGCCGGAATCTCTCCGCGCCGGCGCATTCGAGCGGCTGACCGCTTCCTACGGCATAGTCGCTCGCTATCGCGCGCTTGCCGGTGTCGATGCGACGGTCCCGGCGATCTTTGAAAAGGCCAATACCGGCGAGGCTCATGCCGCCGCAGTGCTCGACGAGACGGCGCGCCTCTTGGCCCGGGGGATCGGTGCCATCGCGGCGATCACCAATCCGGACAAAGTCATCCTTGGTGGCTCCATTGGCAGCCGCAAGGAACTGGTGGCGCGGGTGATCGGCGTTCTGCCGGCCTGCTTCCCCTATCCTGTCGAGGTGGAAGCCAGCGAGTTGGGTGACCACGCTGCGCTTGTCGGCGCCACGGCTATCGGGTTGAGCCATCTGCACAACACCCTTTTTGGTGCAGATGCGCCGGAATCCCGCATCTCCCTGCCGCCGGCCAATGCCGCCTCCATGCGGGAGGCGCTGAAATGACCGCGCTGGCCAATCAATTGCGGGCTGCTCTCGATGCGGATGATGCCATTGCGCTGCTGCGCGGCGCCATCGGCCGCAATAGCGTCACCGGCAACGAAGCCAATTTCGTTTCCTATCTCGCGGACCAGATGCGGGCGCGGGGCATCGGCAATGTCGAGACAGCAGATTTTCTCCCTGGCCGCCCCAATGTCTGGGGTACGCGGCAGGGTAGTGGAGAGGGCAGGCGCCTGCTCTTTATCGGGCACACCGATACCGTCCATGTCGAAGGCTGGCGCGAGCATTGGGCGGGTGATCAGCGCGAAGACCCGTTCGGTGCGCCGGTTATCGACGGTGAAATCTGGGGCCGGGGTTCGGGCGATCTCAAGGCCGGCATCTGCACCACTCTGGCGGCGCTGAGCCTCCTCGATCGGGCCGGCATCAAGCTCAAGGGTGATGTTGATTTTGCCTTTGTCGGCGATGAGGAAAGCGGCGAGCCGGGGACGGGGGTGTCCGCCGGGATCAAGGCTCATGCCGCGCGGATCGCTTCGGGTGTGCTGCCGAAGCCCGATTTTGTTGTCTATACCGAGCCGACCAAGCTCGCGGTCTACGCCGCGCAGATCGGCTTTTTCATTGCCGATATCACCATCACCGGCAAATCCGCCTATTTCGGCGTGCCCGAGCTTGGCCGCGATGCGCTCAAGGCTAGCCACGCCGTCATGTCAGCCCTCTGGGCGCATTCCGACGAGATTTCGGCGCGAGCCGAGCACAAGCTGGTCGGCCGCGGCTTCCTGCTGATCACCACGCTCAATGGCGGCGGCTTCATTGCCGTGCCCGAGCGTTGCACGCTGTCCTTGATCCGCAAACTGCTGCCCGGCGAAAGCCTCGATGCCGCGGCGGCCGAACTCGAAGCCGTCATTCGCGGCGCCATTGCCGATCCAGAGATCACCGTCGACATCGCCTATCCCGCCGGCCGCGACCATGCCCTCGGCGGTACGGCGGCGGAGATCGATCCGAACCATCCCGCGCTCGCCATGCTGGGCGATGCGGTGGGGCAAGCCATGCCCGGCCGGGGCGGCGCCGAGGGGGCGCCCTTCTGGTCGGAAACGCCGTTCTTCGTGAACGGCCTCGATATCCCGGCGGTCTATTGCGCCCCGGGCGATAGCAGCAACTGCCACACGTTCGAAGAACGCGTCAGCGTCGAGGAATACCTCGCTGGCGTGGTGGCCTTTGCCGATTTCATGACCCGCTTCTGCGGGGTGGAAGGGAAC
>NZ_JAFKHD010000208.1:744-9440 GCF_017307565.1 Devosia sp. | reverse complement strand
GATCGCGAGATCCGGGCCTTTTCCTTTGGTTCTTTGAGGTGCTCAATCGACCCACCAGTTGTCACCCCGGCGAAGGCCGGGGCCCAACTTGAGATCTCGGGATGGGCCCCGGCCTTCGCCGGGGTGACAATCGAGGTTTTGGCAGTCTCATTGATCAGAAACGGGGATTCCCGCTTTCGCGGGAATGACGCGGCGGGGGCGCGAGGATGATACGCCCCCACCCCAAGAGCGACCTCAAGCCCCGTACGGGTCCCAGCCGTTGGCCTGGAAGACGCCGATGATGTAGCCGTAGCAGAAGGCAAAGGCGGTTTCGAAGGGCGCTTCGCCGTCGATGTGTGGTACGTGGTCGGGCATGATCATGCAGTCGACGCCAACCTCCTTGTAGATCTTGAGGCTCGCCGCCATGTCCATGTCGCCGGCATCGGGAAACTCCTCCGTGAAGGAGTAGCGGCCGCCCTTGATGTTGCGGAAATGGACGTTGAAGATCTTCTTGCGTTCACCGAACCAGCGAATGATATCGCCGATTTCCTCGCGCGGATTTTCGAGGCTTTCGGCCACCGTGCCCTGACAGAAATTGAGCCCATGATAGGGGCTTTCAGCGATCGAGACGAATTTCTTGAGCCCCTCGGCTGAGCCCAGAACCCGCTCTTCCATGCCGCGATAACCCGGGCGCGTCAGTGGATCATGTGGGTGACAGGCAAGACGCACCTTGCTCGCCTCGGCCACCGGCACGACGCGCTCGAGGAACCAGGTGATGCGCTCCCACATCTCGTCGGCACTTACCTGGCCCGCGCCGCTGAGTACCGCATCATCCGACGTCTGATCATGCCGGAAGGTGGACATGATGGCTCCGCCGCGCCCGCGCTCGGACGGGGTGCGAGGAATGCCGAGAATGTTGAAATTGTACTTGGCGGCCTTGATGCCCAATGCGCCCAGCGTCTCGATGAGCCGACAAATGCTCTCCACTTCACGTTCGCGATCTGGATCGCGCCCCAGCACAATCGAGGGCGATTTTACATTATCGACGCCGGCGGAAGACATGGGCAACTGCACCATGTCGAGCACCAGGCCAGCCGCTTCGATCCGCTCGATGTGGCGCTCGAGGATGTCGCGCGTCCAGTCATGCGGATTGCCCACAGGATCGACGCAGACATGGCGCAGACCAAGCTGCGCCAGCTGGCGCAAGTGGGCATCGCCCACCTCGTTGAACTTCTCCCCGCTCAGCTGGGTGCCCACATACATGCCAATACCCTCAAGTGTTATGACTTCTACAAAGTTGTATGAAATATATGGGCATGCTACAAGCCGAACCTGATCGGCGGGCGGCAGATTTTTATCGCTTTCTCCGGGATCGCGGCACGAGAAGGATGACAAATCGGCCTTAGCGTGGCATGCGATTAGGGCCCCACACTGCTGCGGCTCGCTAGCAGACTGTTACCATTTGAGGACGCGAATAGCGGAAATGGCTGAAATCGTAGCCCTGCGACTGACGGATCGCGTCAAAGACGGACTTGTCCGCCTCATCACCGACAGCGGCCTGAAACCCGGCGACAATCTGCCGCCGGCCTAAAAGCTCTGCGAGACTTTCGACGTGAGCCGCACGGTGGTGCGCGAAGCCATTGCCAGCCTCAAGGCGGAGGGACGGCTGCGCTCGCTGCGCGGCAGCGGCGTCTATGTCAGCGAGCCACCCAAAGTGCTGGGCGGTTCCATGTTCATGGAAGCGCCGCAGGACATTGCCGATGTGCTCGACCTGATCGAGTTCCGCATGAGCGTCGAGATCGAGGCGGCGGGGCTCGCGGCCGAGCGCCGGACCGAGACCAATCTCCTGCGTATGGAACAGGCGCTGACTCAGTTTGCGCGACACCTGGCGGACAATACGCTCGCCACCGATGCCGACCGGGCTTTTCACCGCGCCATTGCCGATGCCACCAACAATTCGCGCTTTCGCCTCTTCGTCGACGAAATGGGCGAAAGGCTGATCCCGCGCCGGGCGCTGGGCGCCAGTTTCAGCGACGAAAAGGACAAGGCCGAGTTTCTGGAAAATATCCAGACCGAGCACCGGCGCATCTTTGAGGCCATCAGCGATCGCAAGCCCGACGCGGCAAGGCTGGCAATGCGCCAGCACCTAGAAGGCGGCCGCCGGCGCTATCGCGAGTGGAGCCTTGCCCACGACATTGGCAATTGAGGGCCGGCAGCGTGGCGCAACCTGAGGTGCAATGGGTTATCCGCGAGCGGTTTGGCGTGGGCGAAAGCCCGGTCTGGGACGCGAGCACCGGGCGCCTGCTCTGGTGCGATATTCCGGCCGGCACGATCCACGCGCTCGATTCAGACGGAAAGCGGAGGGCCTGGAGCTTTGACGAGCCAGTGCCCAGCTTTGGCCTGGCGCAAGGCGGTAAGCTGGTCGTGGCGCTGCGCAATGACGTTGTCCTCTTTGATCCCGAAAGCGGACGGCGCGACCGGATCGCGCATATCGAGCACGCAAAGCCCAGCATGCGGCTCAACGATGGCAAGGTGGGGCCAGACGGCGCTTTCTGGGTCGGCAGCATGGACGCTTCGTCCGAGGGCAGGCCGGCGGCAAAACTCTATCGCGTCGATCCCACTGGCGAGGTGCGGGTGATTGCCGAGGGGATCGCCATCTCCAACGGCCTTGCCTGGAATGCCGAGAGCACCCTGCTCTACCATTCGGACTCGCGCGGCAGCATGTGGCTCGACAGCTGGGATTTTGACCGGACGACCGGGGCGGTGAACAATCGCCGGCGCCTGCGCGACAATGACGAGGCCAGCGGCCGCCCGGATGGGGGCGCCTGCGACATGGCCGGAACCTACTGGTCTGCAGGCCCTTCCGCCAGCCGCATCAACCGGTTTTCGGCCAGTGGCGACCTGCTCGGCTGGGTCGATGTACCGCTCAAATTCCCGACCATGCCTTGTTTTGGCGGCCCCGACCTGCGGACGATTTACGTGACAAGCCTCGACTCCCGAGAAGACGGGCGCGACGGCATCGTCAAATTCGAGGTCGACGTGCCCGGCGTGCCTGTGGGCGTCTTCGGCTAGGGCCGATCAGCGCTCGCCTTTCGCTCAAAGCCGGCAATCTCTTGTCAAAGCGCCATTGGGTGCATGACGACGACCGCCCCTTGCCTCAACGTCCTTCCCTGCTTGGCGATGCTGTTTCCTGCGCCGGATTTCGCGACGGTCGGCCACACCCCGACCGATCGCGGCTTGACGCCTCTGTCGTTCTCATGCTTCATAAATCCGCAATAATGATATATATCCCATAATAAGGGAATATTCGGAGGAGATTGAGATGAAGCGCACTGCTCTGGCAGTGGCGACGACTGTCGTTGCCCTTATGTCCGCCAATGGCCTTGCCTATGCCCAATCCAAGGGTGGCGTTATCGACGTTGCCACCATTGGTGAACCGCCGACACTCGACCCGATGGCCTCGACGGCCGACCTCGTCGGCATCGTGACCCAGCACATTTTCGAAACGCTCTACACGTTCGACGCCAAGTGGGGCGCAACGCCGCTGCTCGCAGCCGCTCTGCCCACGATCTCGGAAGACGGCAAAACCTATACGATTCCACTGCGTACGGGCATCAAGTTCCATGACGGCAGCGTCATGAGCTCGGCCGACGTGGTCGCCTCGCTCAAGCGCTGGACCACGGTTGCGACCCGCGGCAAGCAGGCAGGCGAAGTCATTACGGACATCGCTGCGACCGACGCCTCCACCGTCACCATCACGCTGTCCAAGCCCTATGCACCGCTCGTTGCCCTGCTCTCGCTGAACAATGCCGCGGCGATCATTCTGCCCGCTGCCAATACCGCACAGGACCCACTGACCAGCTTTGTCGGGACCGGCCCTTACAAGCTGCAGGAACGCGTGCCCGACCAATATATTCAGCTGGTCCGCTTCGATGACTATCAGTCGCTGGGCGGCGAACCGAACGGTTACGGCGGCGCGCGCAACCAGTACCTCGACGAAATTCGCTTCGTGCCGGTGCCCGATCCCAGCACGCGCGTCAGCGCGGCCATGGCCGGACAGTACGACTATGTCGACCAGCTTCCGGTGGAATCCTTCCAGCAGATCAGCGGCGGCGCGACCAAGCCGGTGGTTCTGGCTCCATTCGGCTGGCCGGTTTTCATGATGAACACCAAGGACGGCCTCAATTCCGATATCCGCATCCGCAAGGCCATTCAGGCCGCGCTGGCGCCAGAGGACATGATGCTGGCCGCGTTCGGCTCGCCCGACTTCTTCTCCATCGACGCCGCCTGGTATCCGGAAAGCTTCGTCTGGCACTCGGAAGAAGGCACAGCGGCGTATAAGCCGGATGGTGACACCGAGGCAGCCAAGGTCCTCTTGGCCGAGGCCGGTTATGACGGCAAACCACTGCGCATCCTGACCAGCCGCCAGTATGAATTCCATTACAAGATGGCGCAGGTGGCTCAGGCCTATCTCGAGGCCGCCGGCTTCAAGGTGCAGATGGACGTGGTGGAATGGGCAACCCTGACCACCAATCGCGCCGACCCGGCCCTTTGGGACATCTACATCACCCACAGCCCGTTCCTGCCAGAGCCCTCGCTGATGGGCATCATGTCGGACACCTCGCCCGGCTGGTGGGCAACGGACGCCAAGCACGCAGCCGTGGAAGCCTTCAACGCCGAGAGCGATCCGGCCAAGCGCGCCGCGCTGTTCGTCGACGTCCAGAAGGTCATCTATGATGAAGTGCCGGGCTACAAGGTGGGCAACTTCAATGCCCTCGCCGCCCAGTCGCCCGAGCTTGACGGCGTGACTCCGGCCCCCTGGCCCTATTTCTGGAACGCCTACGTCACTGCCCAGTAGCAGACGCAATCGCCGCCGCGGCCAGCGCCGCGGCGGCAGTCCTGTCGCACGGCCCGGCCCCACCGCGCCGAGAGGAGCACTTTATGGTTCGTTCTGCCCTCAATCGCATCCTCGGCATGCTGGTGGTGATGGCGCTGGTTGTTACCATTGTCTTCGTCATCGTGCGCGTCACGCCGGGCGATCCCGCCGCGGTGATGCTTGGCCCCGACGCCACCGCCGCCGACATCGAAGCCTTGCGCGAACGGCTGGGGCTCAATGCCTCGATCCCGCAGCAGTTTCTCACCTATGTCGCCGGCATTTTGCGGGGCGATTTCGGCCAGTCGATCTTCCTCAATATGCCGGTGACCGAGGCGCTGATGCAGCGGGCCGAGCCGACGTTTTTCCTCACCATCTTCTCACTGGCCATCGCGACGCTGATCGCGCTGCCGATCGGCGTCCTTTCGGCCTATCGGCGCGGTTCGATCTTCGATCAGGCGGCGACGACGCTGGCCATGTTCGCCGCCTCCGTTCCCAGTTTCTGGCTGGGCCTGGTGCTCATGCAGGTCTTTGCCGTGCAACTGGGCTGGTTCAATACTTCCGGCTATGGCGGCCCCGGCGCGAGTTTTCTGACCCGCATGCACCACCTGGTCTTGCCTGCGGTCACCCTGGGACTGATCAGCTCGGCCCTCATCACCCGCTTCACCCGCGCCTCCATGCTCGACGTGCTCAACGATGACTATGTTCGCACGGCGCGCTCCAAGGGCATGAGCGAATGGCGCGTCGTCACCAAGCATGCCCTCAAGAATGCGCTGATCCCGATCCTCACCGTCATCGGCCTCACCGCGGCGCTGCTGATCTCCGGCGCTATCGTCACCGAGACGGTCTATGGCCTGCCCGGCGTCGGCAGCCTCATCGTCTCGGCCGTGCTGCGGCGCGACTACCCTCTGATCCAGGGTGCGCTGCTGGTCGTGGCCGGTCTCTACGTACTGGTGAATTTCATCATCGACATGCTCTACCTCATCATCGATCCGCGGGTGCGCTACTGATGGCCGCAATTGCTCAAGGCGGGTTCCGCGAACCCAATCTGCTGATGAAAATGGCGAGCCGCCCCACCGCCATGGCGGGGTTGGTGGTTCTGGTTGTCATGATCGCGCTTTCGCTGCTGGCGCCCTGGCTCTCGCCCTATGATCCGGCGCAGCTGGCGGTGCGCAACAGGCTACAGCCACCCAGTTTGCAGAACTTCTTCGGCACGGATGATCTCGGGCGCGACGTCTTTACCCGCGTGCTCTATTCCGGGCGCACCTCGATCGCCGTGGGCTTTGCCGTGGTGATCTTCTCATCGATCATCGGCGTTTTTCTGGGATTGATGGCCGGCTTTTTCCGCAAGCTCGATGCTCCGGTATCCCGGCTCATCGATGCCATGATGGCCTTTCCCGATATTCTGCTCGCCATTGCTCTGGTTGCCGCGCTCGGTGCTTCTGCCAACAATGTGGTGATTGCGCTCGGCGTCGTCTATGCGCCGCGTCTGGCCCGCGTCGTCCGCGCTTCGACCCTGGTGATCCGCGAATTGCCTTATGTCGAGGCCGCGCGGGCCCTGGGCGTACCAACACCGGTGACGCTGGTGCGGCACGTGCTGCGCAATGTCACCTCACCACTTCTGGTCCAGGCCACCTTCATCTTCGCCAATGCCATACTCGCGGAAGCCGGGCTCTCCTTCCTCGGCGTCGGCATTTCGCCCGATATCCCGACCTGGGGCACCATGATCTCGGTGGGCCGGCAATATATGGAACAGGCGCCTTGGATCATGTGGTTCCCCGGTGGGGCAATCATCCTGGCGGTGCTTTCCCTGCAATTGGTGGGTGATGGACTGCGTGACTTCCTCGACCCGCGCCTCGCCAAGGATGTGTGATGTTCGACAATCATTTTAAGCCACAGGCTCAAGGCCTTCTCATCCGCAATGCCCGCCCCATCGGCTTTGCTCAACCCAACCTGCCGCCCCAAACCGACGTACTGGTCGGGGCCGATGGAAGCATCGAGGCCGTCGGCCCCGCCATCGCGGCTGACAACGTCCGTATAGTCGATGCTGCAGGCGCGTTCATCAGCCCGGGCTGGACCGACCTCCACACCCATGTCTGGTATGGTGGCACCGACATTTCCATACGCCCCAGCCAGGGGGGCGCGGAGCGTGGCGTCACCACGCTGGTGGACGCAGGATCTGCGGGTGAAGCCAATTTCCATGGCCTGCGCGAATTCATCATCGAACCGGCCCGCGAAAATATCTATGCCTTCCTCAATCTGGGCTCGATTGGCCTCGTCGCCTGCAACCGGGTGACAGAATTGCAGGACATGCGTTCGATCGATATCGACCGCACGATCGCTGTGATCCGGGCCCATCGCGACCTCATCGTCGGCCTCAAAGTCCGGGCCAGCGCCGTCATTTCCGGTGGCTGGGATCTGGTCCCCCTTAAACTGGCGAAGAAAATCGGCCGCATTGTCGACCTGCCGGTCATGGTGCACGTGGGCGAACCGCCCCCGCTTTATGATGATGTGCTGGGCCTGCTCACCTCGGGCGACATCGTCACCCATTGCTTCAACGGCAAGCAGGGCGGCTCGATCATCGAGGATGAAGACCTCTATCAACTCGCCGAAGAAGCAAGCCGCCGCGGCATCGTTCTCGATGTGGGCCATGGCGGGGCATCGTTCTCCTTCGATGTCGGACGGGCAGCCCTGGCCCGGGGGTTAAAGCCCAACACGATCTCGACCGATCTCCACAATCGGTCGCTCGATACTTCGGTTTGGGACATGGCGACGACCATGAGCAAATTGCTCTCTTTGGGCATGGCGCTTGAAGACGTGGTCATCGCCTCTTCGACCGCCCCGAAGCGGGCGATCCGCAAGCCGCACGAAAATCTGTTGAGCGTTGGGAAACCCGCCGAGTTCACCCTGTTCGAACTTGCCGACACCGACCTCACCGTGGTCGACAGCCAGGGCGCGAGCAGCACCCTGCACCAGACCTTTGAGCCGCGTTTCGCCATTCTCGGCGCCGAGGCCGTCCCGGCCAGCCGGCACCAGCCCGAGCCAGGTCACACCTGTCCCCATTGCGGGAGCAAGACATGAGCGCGTCCCTTGCTCAGGACACGATCCTTTCGGTGCGCGATCTTAGAACCTGGTTCAAGGGCCGGCACCTCACCGCCAAAGCGGTCGATGGCGTCACCTTCGACCTCAAGCGCGGCAAAACGCTGGCTGTTGTGGGGGAGTCGGGCTCAGGAAAGTCGGTGACGAGCCTTTCAGTCATGGGCCTTCTCGCCAAGCCCGGTCGCATTGAAAGCGGCGAGGTGCTGTTTCGCGACCGTGGAGGCGCCGTACACGACCTCGCGCGCTTCAACCCTGCGCAGTTCAGGGCCATTCGCGGCAGCGAAATCGCCATGATCTTTCAGGAGCCGATGACCTCGCTCAACCCGCTCTACACGGTGGGCGACCAGATCGGTGAAATGATTGCCCTGCACACCCGGCTCGGCCGCACCGAAGCCCGCGCTCGCGCGCTCGAAATGCTCCGCCATGTCGAAATCCCCGACGCCGCCCGCCGGCTCGACGACTATCCGCACCAGATGTCGGGCGGCATGCGCCAGCGTGTCATGATTGCCATGGCACTGAGCTGCAACCCTTCCCTGCTGATCGCCGACGAGCCAACCACCGCGCTCGACGTTACCATTCAGGCACAGATCCTCGACCTGCTGCAGCGCTTGCAGGCCCAGTTTGGGATGTCGATCCTGTTCATCACCCACAATCTGGGCGTGGTGGCGGAAATCGCCCATGACGTGGTGGTCATGTATGGCGGGCGCGTCGTCGAACAGGCGCCGGTCAACGACCTCTTTGCCCA
>NZ_JAFKHD010000208.1:0-678 GCF_017307565.1 Devosia sp. | reverse complement strand
CGCCTGACGCGACACGCGATCTGGGCACCGATGGCGAGCGCCGCGCGCTTTATTCCATCCCCGGCTCCGTGCCGCCGATTACCAACCTGCCGCCCGGCTGTGCCTTCGAGCCGCGCTGCTCCATGGCCATAGAAGCCTGTCGCACCGGCCTGCCGCCACTGATCAATGCCGGCCCCGGCACCTTTTCGCGCTGCATCAGGAGCCATGAGCTATGACCGAGCGAATTGACGACGCGCCGCTCCTCAGCCTGCGCAACCTCGTAAAGCGCTTCCCCGGTCGCAATGGCCGCACGGTCCATGCCGTCGAAAATGTCAGTTTCGATATCAGGCGCGGCAGCACCGTCGGTCTTGTAGGCGAAAGCGGTTCGGGCAAGACCACAGTCGGGCGCTCGATCCTGCGTCTTGTCGAGCCCACCGGTGGCGAAGCCATTTTCGATGGCACCGACATTTTTGCGCTCGGCTCGCGAGAGATGCGCGCCTGGCGCAAGCGCCTGCAGATCGTCTTTCAGGACCCCTATTCGAGCCTCAATCCCCGTATGCGGATCGATGCGATCCTGGGCGAAGCGCTCGATGCCTGTGGTTATCCCAAAGGCGCCGCTCGCAAGGAACGTGTGGTCGAACTCATGACCCTGGTTGGTCTGCCACCTGAATATTCCCGGCGTTTCCCGCATGAGTTTTC
>NZ_JAFKHD010000518.1 GCF_017307565.1 Devosia sp. | reverse complement strand
GCGAGGGCGAGAACTTTCATGAACTCGGTTTTTTCTATGCGGTGACGCTGCCGGGGCAGGGGCCCAATGGCAAATCGCCGTGGCTGATGCGGCGCGACGAGGGGCACGACCTGCAGTTCCATTGGGTGCCGCTCGAAGGCAGGGCGCTCGAGGCGTTCAATCTCCTGCCGCGCTGGCTGCCGGACTTTCTGCGCAACCTGCCCAAGGGGCACGCCCATATCGTTTTTGACGAGAGGCAGGAGGCTTGAGCGCGCCGGGCGATGCAATCGCCACGACGCTCAAACTCGGTCGCCCCGCCCATCGCGCCCTCGCGGCGGCCGGTATCGTGACCTTTGCCGATCTGGCGCACTGGACACGGCGGGATGTTGCCGCCCTCCACGGTATCGGTCCCAGGAGCTTTACCGAGCTCGATCCGGCCATGGCCGCCCGCGGCCTCAGCTACAAGACATGAGCATGCATAGCTTTCCCGTCCGCATCTATTACGAAGACACCGACTTTTCCGGCAATGTCTATCACGCCGCCTATCTCAAATTCTTCGAGCGCGGGCGCACCGAATTTCTGCGCGATATGGGCATCCATCATTTCGAGCTGATCGAAGAGGGAATTGCCTTTGCGGTGCGCAAGATGGAGATCGACTTTCTGGCGCCGGCGAAAATCGACGATCTGCTTGTTGTCGAGACGCGAGTCGTCGAGATGACGCCGGTGCGGCTGGTGCTCGACCAGACAATTTTGCGTGAAGGCACCGTGCTTACCAAGGCCCAGGTTCTGGTCGTTGCCATCAAGACCTCAGGCGGGCCGGTGCGTCTGCCCCCCGGGCTGCGGACCCGGCTGCAAGGCGAAAGTTGACTGGTTTCGGCCTGGGAATCGGTTTCTTAACCACTTGGTCACCATAATCGAGTCAAAGGGACGATTGCGCCACGGGCGGGGTCGAAAGGCCCGGCTTGCTGAGCATTTCTCTTAATTTTGACAGATTCCGCCCCCATCGCACCAAGCATGGGGCCGGG
>NZ_JAFKHD010000517.1 GCF_017307565.1 Devosia sp. | reverse complement strand
TCTCCATCTTTTCCTTCGGCGGCATTGCTGCAGCGCTGTGCATGGGCCTTTTGATCGACCGCTACGGCGCGTTTCGCGTTCTCGTCTCGTCCCTGCTCATCGCAGCAGCGTTCTTCTTCGTGGCCGGCCAGATTGGGGGCGCGTCCTCGGCCTTGATCCTTCAACTCGTTCTGGCAGCCTGCGGCTTCTTCGCTTTGGGCGCTTATGGCGGCGTGAATGTCATCCTCGCCAGCTTCTACCCGCCGCGCCTGCGATCGACCGGTATCGGATGGGCCAAGAGTGTCGGCCGCATCGGAACGGTCGCGGCGCCGGTCCTGATTGGCGCGCAGCTCGAGGCGGGCATTGCGGAGACCACCATTCTGGCCTCCTTTGCGGTGCCGGCCATCGCGGCAGCGATTGCGTTGATCGCCATGAAGGTGTTCAAGAGGCGTGGAGTCGCGACTGAGGGGGTATAATCCGAGAGGCGGCAGGAGAGCTGAATGTCCTACATCCGCAAGATCGAGGAATGGCGCGCCCCCGTCTCCATGGGTGCCATCTATGAACGCTTGCTGGAAACCGCCGGGACCGACCAGTTCGGCACCGCCGTCCATGATTCGGTGATGACGGTCACCGGTGGCGCGCGCAGAATTTACCTGTTCGAGGCGACGGGCAGAGAAACCAGCGACCTGCAATATTTCTTCGGCGAACCACGTGTGGAAGCAATGCTGCCGGCCTATAGCCAGCATTATCACAATATCGACCCGGTTTGCGACGCCTATAGCGCAGCGCCGTGCGTGAGCGACCTTGCCATCCAGCGCATCCGCCCGCCGGACATCAGCTCCAATGAGTTCCGCAGGCGCTTCTTCGATCAGGCCGGTATCGTTGAGCGCGTCTCGATCATCCAGCGCGGACCACAGGCCTGGCGCGTCATCAATGTCGCGCGCCATCGCTCCACCGGCCTCTTTACGGACGGCGAGTTGGATGCATTGGTCGGCCTGGCTCGCCTCGCGCTGCCGATGTTGCCCCTCAACCG
>NZ_JAFKHD010000207.1 GCF_017307565.1 Devosia sp. | reverse complement strand
TGCCGACGGTAACGGCGGTGCCGGCCGAGATGGCGATGGGCGATGGGATGAGGTCGTTGGGGAAATCGGCGAGGCGGATGCCGCCTGCTTCGACGGTGCCGTCGAGGAGGTTCATTTTCGGCGAGCCGATGAAGCCGGCAACGAAGAGATTGTCCGGGTCGTCATAGAGTTCGAGAGGGGAACCATCCTGCTCGATGACGCCATCGCGGAGAACCACGATCTTGTCGGCCAGGGTCATGGCCTCGACCTGGTCGTGGGTGACGTAGATGATGGTGGTCTGCAGTTCCTTGTGGAGGCGAGCCAGCTCGATGCGCATGTGGACGCGGAGTTCCGCGTCGAGGTTGGACAGCGGCTCGTCGAAGAGGAAGACGTCAGGATGCCGCACGATGGCGCGGCCGATGGCGACGCGCTGACGCTGGCCGCCGGAGAGCTGACCGGGCTTGCGATCGAGAAGTTTTCCAAGTTCGAGAATGCGGGCGGCATCGCCCACGCGCCGTGCGATTTCATCCTTGGGGGCGCCCGCGAATTTGAGCGCGAAGCCCATGTTTTCGCGGACGGTCATATGCGGGTAAAGCGCATAGGACTGGAACACCATGGCGATGCCGCGCTGGGCGGGATCGACATCGTTCATGCGCTTTTCGCCGATGAAGACATCGCCCGAGGAGATCTGTTCGAGCCCGGCGATCATGCGCAGGAGCGTGGACTTGCCGCAGCCCGACGGGCCGACAAAAACCACGAACTGCTTGTCCTCGATATCGAGGTCGACGCCCTTGATGACGTCGACCGCACCAAAGGACTTTTTCACATTTCGAAGTTTCAGACCGGACATTGACGACCCTCAGACAGCGGTGAGCGTTGCGACGGTGCGGCCAAGCCGCTCATTGGTGACGGTAACGGTAATCGGGCCCTTGCCGGTGGTGCGCAGCCAGAAGCCGGTGGAGCCGGCTCGCAGCGGCACGAGGCCGGGACCAAGGCGCTCAGCGGCGCCCGACACTTCGATGGACACCGGTTCGGGGAAGAAGGGCAGTTTTTTGCCCGACTGATCCAATGCCCGAACGATGACACGGACCGTATCGCCCTCGGCACCGAGTTCGGTGTGATCGGGGGTGACCTGGAGCTCGGTGGCGATCGGATCGGAGATGAGCTTTACCGTCTTGGCGACGGCGCCCTTCACATAGCCGGTGATAACAGCATCTTCCCAGGACATGCCCCAGAGGCCAAGTTCTTCATCGGTCAGGTCTTCGCGCTTGATGACGACAGGCGCGTGGGGAAGGTGCGGGAAGGCTTCGCGATCGGGACGGAAGCGCTTGGGCGCGTTCTGGCCATAGGTCAGTTCGACCTCGTCGCAATTGGTGAGGATGATCAGCGGCAGAACCCCACCGATGTTGCGCTCGCCACGAGCCCAGAAGGTAACGGGCTTGAGCACGACTTCGTCTTCGGGCTCGCACTGGCTGGCATAGGCATAGGCGGCGAATTTTGGCTCGCGGAACATGTCCATGACGCCGTGGTGGCAGAGGCGGTCGCCGGAGCCAAAATCCTTGTGGGTGTTGTAGTCGAAGGCGCACCAGCCGATGCAGCCGGCGATCTGCGGATCGCCATAAGCGGCGTTCATCACCTCAAGATGGCGGCGGACGTGTTCGGCCTGGCGCTGTTCCTGATCATTGCTCTTGGTGGGGTACATATGCCCACCATATTCGGTGATCATATAGGGCACGACGCGATTGAGGCCGGTGACCTCCTGCTGCGGACGCAGCGGAGTGCGCGGGCGATTGCCGCCCCATTCCTCATTGCCGAGGATGAAGTCGTTCATGGTGTAAACGTCTTCGAGCAGCTCGCTGTCGGTGATGTAGCGGACGCCGCCGGTTTGGCGGGTGGTGTCCAGCTCATGCGCCAACTTGTTGGTGCGGAGGTAGAAATCGTGGTCGTCCTGGCTTTCGTTGATGCGGACGCCCCAGATGACGATGGAGGGGTGGTTCCAATCGCGGGTGATCATGCGGCGGACGTTTTCGACCGCTTCATCCTTCCACTCCGCCGGGCCGATATGCTGCCAGCCGGGGATTTCTTCGAACACGAGCAGGCCGATCTCGTCGCAGCGATCGAGGAAATAGTGGCTCTGCGGATAGTGCGAGGTGCGCACCATGTTGAGGTGCAATTGGTGCTTCAGAATCTTGGCGTCCTGCACCTGGGCCGACTTGCCCATGGCATAGCCGGAATAGGGGAAGGACTGGTGGCGATTGAGGCCGCGCAGTTTCAGAAGCTTGCCGTTGAGCTTGAACCCATCGGTGGTGAACTCGGCACTGCGGAAGCCGAAGCGAACTTTTGCGACATCCTGGCCGGAGGCGGTGTCAATGGTAACTTCCAGGGTGTAGAGCGCCGGAGTTTTCAAATCCCAGAGTGTGATGTCGGCAAGATTGTCGAAGCTGACATCAACGGAGGCGCCAGAAATGGCAGCGTCGGTGCTGGCGATCTCGTTGCCTGATGCATCCTTGATTGTGGCAACGAGCGTACCAGAGAGCGGCAGGTTCTGCGGATTGGAGAGATCGATGCGAGCGCTGACCGATTTCTTGTCGGCTAGAACGTTGGGGGTTTCGATCTTGGCATTGCCGACGAAAATCGGCGCGGTGACGCGCAGCCAGGCTTCGCGATAGAGGCCGGCATAGGTGAGATAGTCGATCTGGCCGCCGAAGGGCGGGATGGCGGGGTTTTCACTGCCGTCGATGACGACTTTGAGGATGTTTTCGCCCGGCTTCAGGCGGCCGGTGAGACGGCCTTCAAAGGGAGTGTAGCCGTCCTTGTGAGCGGCGATTTCCTCGCCATTGAGATAGACGCGGGAATTGGCCATGGCGCCATCGAAGACGACGGAGACATCCTTGCCCTGCCAGGATGGATCGGCGGCGAAGCGCTTTTCGTAGGTGAATTCGCGCTGATAGGCCTTTTCGTCAAAGTAGGAGAACGGCAGGTCCACCGCATTGTGCGGCAGGCGGACCGTGTCCTTGCCTTCAAAGAGCCAGTCGGAATTGAAATCGATCAGAGGGCGCATGGGTGTTCTACTTGACGGCGCCCAGCATGCCTTCGACGAAACGGCGCTGGAGCAGGAAGAAAATGACGAGGGTGGGAAGGGTCGCAAAGATCGCCCCGACCATGACGACACCGAAATCGGGCGTATAGGCGGAGGTGAGACCGGCGACGACAAGGGTGAGCGTCTTCATCTCATTGGTCTGCAGGACGATGAGCGGCCAGAGATAATTGTTCCAGTTGGCCATGAAGACGATGATGGTGGCGGCCGCATAGGTTGAGCGCATCACCGGCATGTAGACATAGAGGAAGATCTGCCACTCCTTGAGGCCATCGATGCGGGCGGCATCGCGCAGCTCATGAGGGAAGGCCTTCGTCGCCTGGCGAAAATAGAAGATGATGAAGATCGAGGCGACGGTGGGCAGGATGATCGCCTGATAGGTGTTAATCATCTTGAAGTTGGCCATCATGATGAAGAGCGGGATCATGAGGGCCGCGAAGGGCACCGAAAGCATCAACAGCAGGCCGCCGAAAATCCGTTCGCGGAACTTTGAGCGGAAGATTTCGAAGCCATAGCCGGCAAGCGAAGAGATCAGCAGGGTCAATGCCGTGCCGAGGCCGGCGATCAGGAACGAGTTGAACAGGATCCTCGGCATATCCACGGAATTGAAGAACACGCTGAGGTTCTGGATCAAAGCGCCGCCGGGGCTCGCCTTGCCCTTGATGATGTCGGCCGAAATGTTGGTGGCGCCGACAGCCATCCAGAAGAATGGGAAAACAGAGATGATGGCGGCAACGATCAGCAGCAGATAGGTGGCGACGCGGCCGAGAAGGGCGAGAGGGTTGCTCATGCGCGTTTCTCCCGGGCCAAGAGGAACTGGATGAGGCTCAGAATGCCGACGAGGACCACGATGACGTAGGAAACCGTCGAGGCGTAGCCGAAGCTGGGCATGAACTTGAAGCTCAGGTTGTAGATGTAGAGCGACAGGGTCAGCGTCGAATCCGAAGGACCGCCCTGGGTGAGCAGGTTGGGCTCATCGAAGAGCTGCAGGGTGCCGATGGTCGAGATGACCGTGGTGAAAAGAATGACCGGCTTCAGCATCGGCACGGTGATGTACCAGAAGCGTGCCCAGGCGGGGACGCCATCGATCTTGGCCGCTTCGTAGATCGAGCGGTCGATGTTCTGCATGGCGGCGAGATAGAAGATCATGTTGTAGCCGGTCCAGCGCCAGGTAATGGCGGAGATGACGACGACCTTGGCCCAGAAGGGATCGGCCAGCCACGGAATGGGACTGGCGATGATGTGGGCGAACATCAGGAACTGATTGATGACGCCGTCCTGAGCGAACATGGATTTGAAGACGACGGAATAGGCGACAAGCGAGGTGACGCAGGGCAGGAAGATGGCCGTGCGAAAAAGGCCCCTGCCCCAGAGCTTTGAATCATTGAGCGCATTGGCGAAGAGCAGCGCCAGGATCAGCATGATCGGGACCTGGATGGCCAGGAAGATCAGCGTATTGGTGAGGGCGCGGATGAAGACCGGGTCCTGCGTCAGGCGGATGATATTGGTGAGGCCGCCAAAGCTGAACGCCATGCCGCGGCCGACCTGAAAGCTCATCCAGAGCGACCACAGGATCGGATAGATCATGAACAGGCCCAAAAGGACCAGGGCGGGCATGATGAAGAGCCAGCCGCTCACCTGCTCGTTTCGCGCGAGACCCGATTGCGCCACGCTATTCTCCGTTGTTGTCACCACTGCCAAGTCCAGCCCCGACGTCACTGCCGCGAAAACGGGAAAATCGGTTGCCGAACAGGTATCCCCGCTTTCGCCGGGATGACACCGAGATAGGGTCCGCACCTGAGGCGCGGACCCGAGACGACGGTTTTACTGGACCTGCTGGCGGACCTGGGAGTCGATGGCGGCGATGATCTCGTCGACATTGCCACCGGAGGTGATGGCCGGGATCTGGGCGACGACGGCAGCGTCAGCTTCGTTGGTGAAGATGCCGTAGTTCACGGCCGGGATCTTGCCGAGCCAATCGGAGAAGTTCTGCCACACCGGGGCGCCGCCGAAGAAGGCGTCGCTTGCCTTGTAGGCTTCGCCTTCGCGCGCAGCGAGGAGCGAGCCGAGAGCGCCCTGATCGACCAGGATCTTCTGGTAGAAGTCGACGTCCTTGCCCCAAACCTGGGCGAGGAAATCAACGGCTTCGGCCTTTTCAGCGGACGAAGCGAGCACGTACCAGCTCGAGCCGCCGAGATTGGAGGCATTGGTGGCGCCTTCGACACCATCGAGAGCCGGGAGCGGCGCGATGCCCCACTTGCCGGACTGATCGGCATTGGCCTTGATCGTGCCAACCATCCACACGCCGGTGAAGGTCGAGAGCGTGTCACCCGAGGTGAAGGAGCCGGTATATTCGGTCCAGCCGGCAACCGGCTTGGAAATGCCGGCGGCGAGCAGGCGCTGATAGGTCTCGATGGAGGCCTTCAGGACCGGATTGTCAGCGATGTGCACGCTGCCATCGGGATTGAAGTACCAGGAGCCTGCGGACTGCATCATGATGCGGAGCCAGCCGGCGTCGTTCGGATCGATCGGCAGCAGGATGCCACCGGTCTTTTCCTTCACGGCCTTACCGATCTCGATCAGCTTGTCCCAGGTGATGTCCTGGAGGTCAGCAGCGGTGAAGCCGGCTTCCCCGAGAAGGTCGGAGCGGTAGAAGTAGCCGGTGACGCCGGAGTCGAAGGGCAGCGAATAGGTCTGGCCGTTGACGGTGGCGAGTTCGACCTTGTAGGGCGCGAAGCCCGAGTAATCGACGGCAGAGTTCAGCGGCTCAAAAGCGCCCGGGAACGACTGCAGGTACTTCTGGGCACCGTAGTCTTCAATCAGGACGATATCGGGCAGGCCATCGGTGGTACCCGAGGCCAGCTGCGCCTGCAGCTTCTGCTCGAGGTCGGCCTTGGCGAAGTCGACGATATTGAAGGTCACGTCAGGATGGGCGGCGGAATAGCGCGCAGCCGCTTCCTTCATGGTGGCGCCGTTGAAATTCGGATCCCAGCACCAGACGGTGACTTCGACGGCCGAAGCGGCGGTGATGCTGAACATGCTAACGCTGGCCAGCGCAACGGCAGCCGCGCGCTTCCAGCCCGTGGACAGACGGGTCATTGCAAATCCTCCCTAACGGGTGTTTCCTCTTCACCCGTAGACGGAAGCTTAACCGTAACCCGTGCGTTAGGCAAGAATTTCAGTAAATTTTTACTTCTTTATTTTTCAACGGGTTGGCGTATGCTGCTCCGCCAAACGAGCGTCGACGCCAGCGTAATCTGCTTGGCGAGATCGCGCCCTCCAACCCGCTCGAGCAGCAATTCCACCGCCGCTTCGCCGATTTCCTCGGCGGGGAGACGCACCGTGGTCAGCGGCGGATTGAGGAATTGAGCCACGGAAATGTCATTAAAGCTCGCCACCCCAACGTCATTGGGAATGGAGAGGCCGAGCTCATGGATGGCGCGATAGGCGCCGATGGCCATGGAGTCATTGAACGTGATGATCGCGTCAGGAGGGCGCTTTTCACTGAAAATTTCTTTGGTCAGGCGATACCCGCCCTGCTCCGTATTGTCGCCCGAGCGGAACATGCGGTCATCGAACCAGCCAGCCTTGGTCATCCACTGCACGAACGCCTGGGCTCGGCGATCACCCCACCCGATATAGGCCATGCGGCGATAGCCCAGGTTGGCCAGAGACTGCAGCAGCTTTTCCATGGCGTGGCGCAGGTCGGCCTGGACGGAATCGATGTGATCGTCAGGCGGAGCATAGTCCGCAAAGACCAGCTGCTTGGCGTGACGCTGCAGCCACTCGATCTCTTCGTCATCGTGGCGGCCGATGGCAATGACACCCGAAGCGCTTTGCAGCATGCCAGCGTCGGGTTTTGCATCGGTGTGGTAAACTTTTACCGTTTCGATCTTGAGCGCAGCGCAACGGCTCTCGATGCCGAGACGCATGGCAACATAATAGGGATCGACCAATTCCTGCTCGGGACGCAGGGAATGCACCAATGCAAGCTTGGTAAGCCCCTGGACATTGGCGCGATTGCGATTGCGCGGCGTCGCATAATTCAGCTTTTCGGCCGTCTCGATGATGGCTTGGCGCTTGCGGTTGGAGATCGACAGCGTTGTGTCGTAGTTGAGCACGCGCGATACCGTAGCGCTCGAAACGCCCACCGCCGCCGCGATTTCCTTGAGAGTGACCATGGTGGGCGAAGCTACAACCGCGTGAGCCCGACGGTCAACGGGCTGATCGGAGCGACGACGGTAAGCAATTTGGGGCCCTGGCCCCGTCACCGTCCGGCCTGTTCAGGCGATCCCTTTCGAGCAAACTGGACCACCGGGACAGGCCCGACACGACGGCTGATGGAGGGTTTGTGCCCCCGTCAGCCCTTTGGATTTACCAGCACCCTGCCCCGAACTTCGCCCCTCAGGATGCGGCCGGCAGCTTCCGGGAGCGCTTCCAAGGTGACTTCCTCCACCAGGGAAGCATAGGCACTGATGTCAAAGAGCTCGGCGACGCGCTGCCAGGCGGCGATGCGCCTTCCATAGGGCTGCATGACGCTGTCTATACCGAGCAGATTTACGCCACGCAGCAGGAACGGCAGGACATTCGTATTGAGGCCGATGCCGGCGGTATTGCCGAGGGCGGCGACGGAGCCGCCATATTTCACCTGCTTAAGCACCTTGCCCAGCACATTGCCGCCGACGCAATCGACGACGCCGGCCCAGCGGGCGGGCTCAAGGGGCTTTTCGGCCTCGGCGAGGAATTCGGCGCGCTCAACGATACGCGTTGCGCCGAGCGCCGTGAGCGCGTCCGAGTTTTCCGGACGCCCGGAAAGGGCGACGGCGGCGTAACCCAGGCGGGCGAGAAGCGAGATGGCAATAGAGCCAACACCGCCGGACGCGCCGGTAACGAGCACTTCGCCTGAGGACGGCGCAAGCCCCGCCGCTTCCAACCGAATAATGGCGAGCATGGCTGTGAGGCCGGCGGTACCGACGATCATGGCGTCGCGGGCGGAAAGGCCTTTTGGCAGGGGCACAAGCCAATCGCCATTGACGCGGGCGCGCTCGGAAAAACCGCCCCAATGGGTTTCACCGACTCGCCAGCCTGTGAGCACCACAGCATCGCCCGGCCGGTAGCGGCTATCGGAGCTTTCGCGGACCGCGCCGGCAAAATCGATGCCTGCGATGTGGGGGAAGGCCCGGACCAAACCGCCCTGCCCCGTCAGGCACAGGCCATCCTTGTAGTTGAGGTCGGCCCAATCGATATCGACGGTTACATTGCCCTCGGGAAGACGAGAATCGTCAAACATTTCGACCGCATTGGTGACGCTGCCGTCTTCGGCTCTCTGCGTGACAAGGGCGCGAAAGCTCATCGATTTTCTCCTGATCTCGGACGTCGGTTCGCCGAGGGACAAACTAGCGCACCGGGGGCGAACGTCACAAGCCGCGCCACGTACCGCCTAGCCCGGGGGCAGCGTAAGGCGATGAAATCAAAGCGAAACCGTGGCCGCATTTGCGGCAAGTGTTCGGACGGCCCGGACGCCGCCATGCCAGCGCGGATCGACACCGCATCAATAATACCGAAGCGTTGAAAGGCCTGAATTTACGGCTTTTGTGACGAAACCGTTGCACGTCGCTTGATTGGTTCAGGCTTTTTGATAGACAATTGCAGTCCATCATCTGAAAGCCTAATCCCCTATGAGCCGTAACTTTCTCGTCGTCGATCCCGAAGAGGACATCGAGGTTTTGAAAGGTTTGGCCTCGCCGATCCGGGTGCGCATCTTGAAGCTGC
>NZ_JAFKHD010000260.1 GCF_017307565.1 Devosia sp. | reverse complement strand
GAGTGCGAGGAACTCACGCGCGGCCTGCGCCAGGCAGTGACCGGGCACGACGAGCATCGCCTTGGCGATCAGGCCGAGCCGGCGCTGCTCCATGACGGCAGCGGCCATCGTCATGGTCTTGCCGGCGCCGACGGCGTGCGCGAGGTAGGCCGAGCCGGCCGAGACGATGCGCCAGATGCCGCGCTTCTGGTGCCCATAAAGAGAAAAGGCGCCAGAGGCGCCGGGGAGCTTCAGGTGGGAGCCGTCGAAGGCCCGAGGCGCGATGTTGTTGAAGCGGTCGTTGTAGACGCGCGCGAGCCGGTCGGTGCGATCGGGATCGGACCAGATCCAGCGCTGGAACGCGTCCTTGATCTTCGAGAGCTTCGTCTTCGCCGCTTCGGTGTCGACGACGTTGAGCACGCGCCGCTCGCTCATCTCCTCCTTGACCGTGTCGAAGATCTGCGGCACGCGGCTGTTGAGGGCGTCGGCGAGGAGCTCACCCGCATGCCGGCGGTCGGTGCCCCATTCTGACGTGCCCGCGGCGGACCAGCCGAGTTGCCGCGCCTCCACGGTCCACGACGCGAGCTCCGGCATGTGGTGTATCTTGATCTCCGCGTCCATCGTCTCCTTGACGAAGGCGGCGACGTCGGCGGCTGGAATCCACGGCGCGCCGAGACGCGCCGTGATGTCCGACGGCTTGAGGTCGACAGGCTGCACGGCAGCGAGCGCGGCGACATTGCGTTCGTACTCCGGGTCGAGCGCGGCGGCAGCTTCCGCGGTCTTGAGTTGTTCTCGGACAGCGCCGGACAGATAGGCGTCGGCCGTCTGCCACGATCCATCCAAGGGATCGCGGAAGATTGCGCTGCCGAGTTCGGCGAGGACATCCTTTGCGTCGCGGTGCAGGAGCTCGGCGATGTGATCGACGCCGACGTGCCCGCGCTCGTTCAGGACGACGGCAAGCGCGTCGGCGGCGCTCGCGATCACCGGAGCCGCCGGCGGCGCGATCACGCGCTCGGTGAAGATCGGTCCGGGCTTCGCG
>NZ_JAFKHD010000206.1 GCF_017307565.1 Devosia sp. | reverse complement strand
GACACGCTGGTTGGCGGCGTCGAAAAGCCGGGCACCTTCGGCGACAAGTTCGTGGCGCTCAACTACGTCATGACGGTCTACGGTATCTGGTACTCGGCTTCGCTCTTCGAAGCCAATGGCTGGACCCCGCCGACCACCTGGGCCGAAGCCATCGAGCTGGGCAAGAAGGCCAAGGAAAAGAACATCTACCTGTTCGGTTGGGGCAAGGAAGCCGCCACCTATTACCGTACCACCGCAGTCGCTTCGGCGATCAAGGCGGGCGGCGACGAGGTGCGTCTCGCGGTGGACAATTTCACCCCCGGCTTCTGGTCGCACCCGGCATTCCAGGCCGTCTTCACCGCGCTCCACGAGATTATCCAGGGCGGCATGATGAAGCCAGGCGGTGCCGGCACGCAGTTCACCGCTGCCCAGGCGCAGTGGTCGAATGACGAGTCGTTCCTCCTCTACCCGTCGGGTTCGTGGATCGAGAACGAAATGAAGCCAGCCACCAAGGAAGGCTTCAAGATGACCGGCATGGCCGAGCTCTCGGTTGATGCGAACGACAAGCTGCCGAAGTCGGCCCTCCACGCCACGGCGGGCGAGCCGTTCATCATTCCGGCCGGCGCGCTCAACCTGCCCGGCGGCAAGGAACTGCTGCGCACCATGCTTTCGAAGGAAGCGGCAACGAACTTTGCCAAGACCAAGCTCGCGCCAACCATCGTCAAGGACACGGTGCCGGCCGACGGTTTCGGCTCTACCGCACTCGTTTCTCAGAGCAAGTTGCTGGCTGATGCGGGCAACGACGTCTTCACCTGGAACTCGTTCGATCTCTACGGGACCAACCAGGACGAACTCGTCGTGTGGAACAGCTTCCTTGATGGCAAGCTCGACGTGGCGGCTTTCACCGCCGCGCTGCAGGCGATCACGGATGCCGTCTACAACGACGCCTCGGTCACGAAAGTGGTCGTGAAGTGATGGACGGCACAATGGCGAGGACCACCGCCGCCAAACGGCGGTGGAAGTTTCCGAGCCTCGAGAACACCAGCTTTACGCTGGTGTTCCTCGGGCTTCCGCTCGCGATCTTCATTATTTTCGTGATCTCGCCATTTGTGCAGGCCTTCTATTATTCGATGACCGACTGGTCAGGCTTTTCGAAGGAGATGAACTTCGTTGGCCTGACCAATTATTTCGCGCTGCTGCAGGATCCGGTCTTCACCAAGGCCGTCTACAACAGCATCGTGCTGGTGCTGGTGCTACCGCCGCTGGTCATTATCCTGGCGCTGACGCTGGCCACGCTGGTGACGATCGGCGGCTCGAACCGGGGACAAATCCAGGGGCTCAAGCATTCGAGCCTTTACCGCATCATCTCGTTCTTCCCCTATACGGTGCCGGCTATCGTCATCGGCATTCTCTGGGCGCAGATGTATGACCCATCCAGCGGCCTCCTGAACGGCATTCTGACCGCGATGGGATTTGAGTTCTTCAGGTCTTTCGCCTGGCTCGGCGACGAGCGCACCGCCATGGGGGCGTCGATCTTCGTCATCGCCTGGTCGATGGTCGGCTTCTACATGGTGCTGTTCATTGCCGCGATCAAAGGCATTCCCTCGGAAGTCTATGAAGCGGCGCGCGTCGACGGCGCCGGGCGCTTCCGTACCGCCATCAGCATCACCGTGCCGATGATCCGCGACACCATCCGCACGGCCTATATCTATCTCGGCATTCTGGCTCTCGACGCCTTCGTCTATATGCAGGCGCTCAACCCGAGCGGCGGCCCGGCCAATTCCACCGTGGTGATTTCCCAGCACCTGCTGAACACCGCCTTCAAAAAGGGCAAGTTCGGCTACGCGACCTCGATGGGCGCGGCGCTGGCGATCATCACGCTGGTCTTCGCGGCGCTGGTGTTCTTCGTGTTCTGGTGGACGGGCCGCCCGCCCAAATCGCGGCGGGTGCGCAAGGTGGCTGCGCCTGCGGTTCGGACCGCGCCAGTGGCGAGGCCTGCCAAGGTTGCCGGACCGCGCAGGAGCGCACCATCGCGGAACACGATCTGGTCGGACGCAACCGTCGGCACGATTTCTCATGTCGCCCTGATCCTCTGGGTCGTCATCATCTGTGCACCCCTGCTCTGGGTGCTGATGAGTTCGTTCAAGACGACGGCGCAGATTTTTCAGTCGCCCTTCATGCTGCCCACGACGTTCAACTTCGACAATTACGTCTCGGCCTGGACCACGGCGAATATCGGCACCTATTTCGTGAATACGGTGATCGTCGTCGGCTGTGCGCTTGTCATCGTCATGCTTTTGGGCTCGATGTGCGCCTACTATCTGGCGCGTTATGAGTTCCGGGGCAGCAAGTTCATCTACTATCTGATGCTGGCTGGCCTGACCTTTCCGGTCTTCCTGGCTGTCGTGCCGCTGTTCCAGACGCTCAGGGGTTTTGGGCTGCTGAACACCTTTCCGGGCCTGATCATCACCTATGTGGCGTTTGCGCTGCCCTTTACGGTGTTTTTTCTCTTCGCCTTCTTCAAAACGCTGCCGCAGGAAGTCGCCGAGGCGGCCATGATCGACGGCGCGGGGCCGTGGCGGATCTTTTTCACCATCATGCTGCCGATGGCGAAACCGGGGCTGGCGTCGGTCGCGATCTTCAACTTCCTCGGGCTCTGGAACCAGTTCCTGCTGCCGATCGCGCTGAATACCAATTCCAACAATTACGTGCTGTCCCAAGGCATGGCCTCGTTCGCATCGCAGGCCGGCTATGCCGTCAACTTCGGCTCGCTGTTCGCAGCCGTCGTGATCACGGTGCTGCCGGTGCTCGTCACCTACATCATCTTCCAGCGGCAGCTGCAGGGGTCGGTCTCGGCGGGCCTGTTGAAGTAGGCGGGGCGCAGGGCCGGCGATGATCGCCGGCCCGACCTGGAGGGACGAAATTCGCGCCCTTGTGGCGCGAATTTGTTGCTGATGCCCGGCGTATTGCGCCCGCGCGTCAGCGGGGCGCCAGTCCTCTAGAAAACACCGATCCAAACGATGCAGTGCTGCCAATGGCGGGCTGCGATTTTCGTATTTTTACAATCTCCTCGCGGTCTCTGCCCGTAGCCTCACCTCATCAACAAGGCACGGAGATGAGAGATGAACCGCCGGCAGTTTTCCAAGGCACTTGCTGTCTCAGCTCTACTCGCTGGCCTGCCCAGCAAAGCCGCTCATTCACAGGAGACCGCGACCATGACCCGCCCCACTTCTTTCGAAATCGCCATTCCCGAGTCTCAGCTTGCCGATCTCAAGTATCGGCTTCAGCACACGCGGTGGCCCGATCAGCCGACGGACGCCGGCTGGACCATGGGGACTAACCTCGATTACCTCAAACGGCTCACTGACTACTGGATCAACGCGTATGACTGGCGAAAGGCGGAGGCGAGCCTCAACGCACTCGGCAGCTACAAGGTCGATCTTGACGGCATCGACCTCCACTTCGTTCACCGCCCATCGAGCAATCCGCACGCCATTCCGCTCCTGCTCCTCCACGGCTGGCCGGATTCTTTCTACCGCTATCACCGCGTCATCGAGGCGCTGTCCAAGGATTTTCATGTCGTCGTTCCATCCATCCCCGGCACCGGTTTTTCGGGGCGGACGGCTCTGCCGATGAACCAGGTGGCCGACCTCTTTGCGCACCTCATGACAGAGACACTGGGGTACGAGAAGTTCGTCGCGGCCGGCGGTGACGGCGGCTCCATCATCTCGATGGCACTGGCCCAACGCCATCCCGAGGTGCTGCTCGGCTACCACGTGACCGATGTTGGCTATGCCGACCAAACCACCGACTTCTCGGTGCTGACCCCGCCCGAGCAAGCTTATGCCGGGGCGATCCAGCAGTGGTTCTTCAGCCACGGCGCCTTCAACCTCATTCATGCAACCAAGCCGCAGAGTCTGGCCTTCGCGATGAACGACTCTCCTGTCGGCCTCGCAGCCTGGATCATGAGTTTCATGGCCGGGATGGGTCTCGGCGACGAGGCCGACGCACGGTTCGGTCGCGATGAACTGATCACCAACATCATGATCTACTGGCTGACCGAGACGGCAGCCTCATCGTTCCGGATCTATGCCCTCAACGCAATGCAACCGCCGACGATCAAGGGCACCAATACCGGCGTTCCGGTTGCCGTGGCGACCGAAGTACCGATCCCGGGCGGTGTGCGTCTGCCACGCGAATGGGCCGATCGTCAGACGGGCGGCAATGTCGTGCAGTTCCACGACATGGAAAAGGCCGGGCACTTCGCGGCATGGGAGGATCCAGAGTTCTTCACTCGCGACCTGCGCACGTTCGCTGCCCTCCTCAAGGGCTGACTGGGGGAGCACATTAAAGCCAAGGGCGCCCGGCATCCCGCCCGGCGCTCATAACTTGTGGACCAGCTCAAGGTCCGAGGGCAGGAAGCCCATGATCGCTTTGATGGACTTGATCATGTGCGGCTGGTCGGAATAGCCGAGATCGGCCGCCACCCCTGCCGGAGCATCACCCCGTTTCAATCGCCGCACCGCCTCCTGGGCCCGCCGGATCATCTGAAAATCCTTCTGCGTGATACCCGTCGTGCGCTTGAAATGCTGCTGCACGGAACGCCGTGATGCCGCCTTGGGGTTATCCGAAAAAGCCTTGGCGACCAGATCGTCCGATTTCAGCAGGCCCGCCAGGATCATCTGATCGACCAGTTCCTCGGCGCCCTCGAATGTCGGGAGCGCCAAATCGATTCCGTCGAGCACAAAGCGCTCGCCGGCCACAGGAAGCCAACGGATCTGTGCGCCCGTCCGGACCTCGCTCTCGGTGGCAAGATAGACATGGGCGGAAAAGGAAATCACTACAGAATGCTCGCCCGCAAGATAGGGAACGTCCACCGGCTCGGTCGCCTGCCCGGTGAGAAAGACAACCGCTTCCTCCTCTGGCGAAACGGCCAGGATCAGGTCCCACGCCCCATCGGGGGTGGCCCGGTATACGCCATCCTGAAGGCACACCGTCTGCCATACGGTATCGATCCAGGGGTGGGACGAGGCGCGTTGGGTGTGTTTCTGGGTCATCAGCTCAATCAAGCGGAGGATGCAGCAACTTGACGGTCAGGGTGCCACCGTTGCTTTGGGACCGCCAGCAGGAAATCAATCTCGCGGAATGCGCCCGGCGTCCTCGAATGACTTGGACCAACTCTTTGGATGTCTGAATTTGGCAAAGGACCGGTACTAGGTCGCGCCCACATCCAACGCCCGCGGGGCGGCGAATTTTTCGACCAGTTCCTCGCCGGCCAGGCGGAGGGCTTCAATATCCCTGTCCGTAAACAGATGGGGCTCATAGTCGAGGAGCACCAGGACACCAGGGCATGTTCCATCGGCCAGAAGCAGCGGGACGCCGGCATAAAAGTCGATCCCATTGGTCTGCAGGTAGGCATTGTCTCCGACCACCGGATGGGGTTTGCCGGAATAGACCACAAGGGGGGCCTTCTGCTCGGCGACAAGCATGGTCAAGGCCGCCGCCTCCTCGTCCTCAAGATGCCGCTGGTCGTCGAGCAGGTTTATGACCGCCGCGGGGACGCCAAACCTTCGGGCAATAGAGTCCAGCGAACGCCCCAGGGCATCGTTGCCCCGACCGCCGCCAGCAAAGGGATTGGCACGTGACGGCTCTTCATTGATGACCCCAGAAGTCGACGCCCCGTCCGACATTTCCATCGCGGTTTCGAAATCACGCGCGACATGGTCGACGTGGAGCGTATCGGCAGTCTCGTCGGCCGCCATGTCGTTGAGGATGCAAGCCACGATGCGAACGTCCGGCGCCATACGACGCACCCGGCGGGCGACATAGCGGCATTGGGCACGCACATCTGCGCCCATGAAGACAAGCACTATGGTGCGAACCTTAGCGAGGTCCAGCCGGCCAATCGCCTCCTGCCGGATTGCGCCGGGCGGCAGCACATCGATCCCCATTGCTGCATCGGACATGGACGCGCCAAGCAATTGCGCGGCGGCTTCGTCAATCTCGCTGCGACCGCCGATCAGCAAAATCTCGGCCTCATTCGACCAGCGCGGCGCCAATGTTGCATCAAGGACGGTCTCGAAGGACTCCATCAATTGTCGCCTTTGCGGCACCACTTCGGGGCCTGCATGCAGCTCCTGATTGGCCATTTGCAAAGCCGGCAACATCAGCTCGTTGACGAAGGATTGGGGGCCCTGATCTTCGATATGATCTTCGCTGATCTCTATGGCGTCTTCACTGTCTCCCTTGAGCATCCGCTGATAAAGGCGCTCGGCGGGTGAAAGCACGGGTTCGCTGCCAAGCAGCGTTTCGAGGAACTGGAATTGCGGCAGGTGCCGGCCAATCACGACCAGGCAGACCGTCATGGGCGTCGACAGAATAAGCCCTATAGGGCCCCATAGGGTCGCCCACAGCATTGCCGAGAGCAGGATTGCCAGAGCCGACACGCCGGTGCTGGAGCCATAAAGGCGCGGCTCGATGACATTTGCAGTGGTCAGATCCAGCGCGAGGAAAAGCGCGACAGCCGAGATCAGCATGTGCCAGCCCGGATCGACGGCGAAAGCCAGCATGAATGGCAGAACCGCAATGATCAGGGCACCGACGAAAGGGATATAGCGAAAGAGGATGATGAGCATGCCCCAGAGCAGCGCGCTCGGCACGCCGATGAGCCACAGGCCGATCCCGAAAATCGTACCGTACACCGCGTTGACCATCAGCTGGATGATCAGGTAGCGGCCCACCCGATTGCTGGCATCCGAGATCGCCAGATTGGTGAGCGAGTATTTGCCGGCGCTGACGAGCCGGATGAAACGGTCCTGCAGGTCTGCGCGGCCGATCAGCAGGAAAATCAGAAACACGGTGACGATGGCGATCGTGGCGACAGGGCCGATGATCGACCCCATCACCGAGGTCAGGAGATTGAGCGGGCCAATGTCATTAGAAATCGTCACCGGAATCGGTGCGCCCTGTCCGGGCACGACACCACCAATGCTGCTCCCCAAGTTTGCTATCGTGCTCTGCAACTGGTCGAGCCAAACAAAATTTCCGAACTGTTGCTGCAGCGCCTGGATTTTGGCGGCGATGGTTTGCTGGTAGCCAGGGAGTTCGGCGGCGAGGCCCACGATCTGCGAAGCGGCAAGCACGACGAATCCGAGAAGACCGAAAAAGGCCAGTGCCACCGCCAGAACGACGGCGACGGGATCGGGCAAACGTAGCCGCCGGTTAAGCCAGGACACGACGGGATTGAGGGCGAAAGCGAGGAGAACGGCCAGGGTGAGCGGCACCAGGATGGCGGCCCCGAGATAGAGAAGAGCCGCGACAATGGCGAAAGTGGCAACGCTCTCGAACGCGGTAAGACGGCGACGAAAAACTGTCTCGATGTTTGACCGGCTCGACATTTCTGCCCTTGCACTCCCGAAATTCGCGTCGAACGCGTTACCGGGCTCAGGCCTGCGAAACCGGCCCCAATCGCCGCGTGCAAGGCGTGATCTAGAACACGCCAGAAGGTCGGGAGTTCCAAGCCGGGTAGAGCGTTGCAGGCAGGAAGACTTGCGAAAGCCGGTGGCCGGTCCGATCAGACCGACCTTGACGACTCCCGGGCGAGCAGTTCGGGCCGGATCAGGATGCTTTGCTGGGTAAATTTCCCGCCCAGACGGTCGAGCAACATGCGCATGCCAAGCTGGCCTATGCTGTATTTGTCGACGTAGATGGTCGATAGCGGCGGGGTCACCAGTTCACCGAGCGGAATACCGTCAAAACCGATGATCGAGACCGCTCCTGGAACAGCGCGGCCGGCACGCCCGCAACTCTTGAGCGCTCCGATAGCATTGAGATCATTGTAGCAGACGAGCCCGTCGAGATCGGGGTGCGCCTCAAGGAGTTGCAAAGAGGCTGTCTGGCCGCCGGCTACGTCGGGCGTACAGTGCGCTATACCCAATTCCCGGCCGCCGACCGAGGCGAAAAACGAGCGGACGCCTTCAAGGCGCTGGGCTGCACCATGTGAGGTTTCGGGGCCGGCGACTATGCCGATCCTGCGCCGACCCGAATCCCAAAGATGACGGGTGGCTTCGTAGGCTCCCTGACGGTAGTCGATATTGATGCAGCCTGCGGCAGCACTCGGCACGGAGCGGTTGATGACCACCGCCGCCTTGTACTGCTTGAGAGCCTGAAGCAGCGGCTTCTCGGGCAACCGAGCACTACACAAGATAACGCCGTCGACACGCTGCGTTTCCAGAACCCTGAGAACATCGATTTCCCTGTCCGCGCTTTCGATCACGTTGCACAACAGCAGGTTGTAGCCGTGGCGCATGGCGACGCTTTCTGCGCCACGGATGATCTCGGGAAAGAATGGGTTGGAAATATCAGGGACGACGACTCCGATGATGCCGGAGCGGTCTGACTTGAGTGCCCTCGCAACGGCATTGGGCCGGTATGCCAGCTCCTCTGCCGCCTGTCTGATGCGATCGCTGGTTTCCGGACTGGCCCCCCCGCGTCCGTTGAGGACGCGAGACACAGTCATGGTGGAGACCCCGGCTCTCCTGGCGACGTCGGACAGCGTTGTTTTTGACATTTTTATCCCAGAAGTTGGGTTATCGATAATTCTTCTAACGTTGTTTTGAGATTTGACAAGTCCCTACCAGACGAGCAACTACGCCTGAAGCCAGGGCTTTGGAAAACGATTTCGATCCTCGTTGACATCGAAATGCCTTCCAAATATAGGTTATCGATAACGTACCTAGAAGGGTACTGATGGAGGAAACTTTATGAGGACATTCGGTCGGATCGGTATTGTAGCTACGCTCGTGGGAAGCCTGCTGGCCTCCACGGCGGTGATGGCGCAATCCTATACGGAGGCACCTGCCCTGGCGGAGCGCGTGAAGGCGGGTGAATTGCCCCCCGTCGAAGAGCGCCTGCCCAGCGATCCGCTG
>NZ_JAFKHD010000259.1:626-1645 GCF_017307565.1 Devosia sp. | reverse complement strand
TGATGTCCTGGTTGAAGAGGCGGATGCAGCCGCTCGAAAAGAGTGTTCCTCAGAAAATCCCCTTCATCCCAGCGCTTGGAGCGCGAGCGCCACCCACGTTCTCCGTCTGACAGAAAAACGACCCGGCGTGTCACTGCGCCTCTTCTGTTGCATGGAGAAACCAATGCGCAATTTTATCCGTATCCTCGCGGCATCTGCTGCTCTTGTCTATTCCTCCACCGCGTTCGCTCACGAATTTAGCGTAGGCGACATCGTCATCAATCATCCTTGGACCCGTGCAACTTCACCGGCAGCAAAAGTTGGCGGCGGATACTTTGAAGCGGTCAACAACGGCACAGTCGACGACAGGCTTGTCGGCGCCAGTTCCCCTGCCGCATCTCGCGTCGAGATCCATAAAATGGAAATGGCCGACGGCATCATGAAGATGCGCCCGGTGCCGGATGGGATGGCGATTGCTGGCGGCGACAAGATTGAGCTCGCGCCAGGCGGCTATCACCTCATGCTGATCGATCTGACGGAGCCGATCAGGGAGGGCGACATGGTTCCGGTCACTCTTCAATTTGAGATGGCCGGTTCGGTAGAGGTAGAGCTCGTCGCAGGAGCCCTGGGTCAGGCGCAATCGGATCATCAGGGCGGCTCTGCGTTGTCGCATGATGGTGAAGATTGATGCGCGGGCGTACAGTCGGATTGCTCTCAGCGGGTGTGCTCGCCGTTGGGATGGCGTTGGTTGCCGTCACTATCATTGCCGAGAACAGGCAATCAGGTGTTCAGTCTCGAAGCACGGGCGTCGCTACGGTAGGCGGGCCTTTCAAGCTAACCGGAACTGAAGGGCAGACCGTCTCGGAGCAGGACCTCCTCGGTAAGCCGAGTGCTGTTTTCTTCGGCTTTACCTACTGCCCGGACGTCTGTCCGACCACTCTGTTCGAACTGACAACTCTGGCGGAACAACTCGGCTCAGAAGCAGACAAGCTCAATTTCGTGTTCGTCTCGGTAGATTCCGAGCGCGATGGGCCTGCGGA
>NZ_JAFKHD010000259.1:0-588 GCF_017307565.1 Devosia sp. | reverse complement strand
CGAAGGCCTACAAAATCTACCATGCGAAAGTTCCGTTGGAGGGGGGTGATTATACGATGGATCACACGGCCAGCGTCATCCTGATGGATGCGGACGGAAGGTTCTTCGGAACGATGGACTATGAAGAGGAAGCAAGTGTGATGCTTGCAAAATTGAAGCGCCTGATAAGCGAACGGGTTGATGGATGATCTCTGAGCATTTTCGAGAAGTACAACTGAACGTGCGGGAGTATTCGGAAATTGACACTGGAAAACACCAATAAATCAACCAGATTTCTGATCATTATTGCAACTTTTGCGGGAATGTTGGCTGGAATAGGAGGGGTTATTATCTTCGGCGGGTTCTCCGACGAGGATCAAGGGAGCGTCGCTACGGCGGGCTTACCGGATAGCTGCCCTGTTTCATCCGAACAGATGATAGCGATAAAGAGTGCTTCACAGGGTGAAGTCGCGGCAATGCTTGCGACCGAGAAGCCCCTAGCTATGCGCGATTTGACATTCAGTGACGCTGACGGAGCGCCATTAAGCGTAGGGAGTCTGGCGGGAAAGACACTCCTGATCAACCTATGGGCCACGTGGTGTGCGCCGT
>NZ_JAFKHD010000258.1 GCF_017307565.1 Devosia sp. | reverse complement strand
GACGGCGACCGGCTGACGCTCGAGGCCGACCTTTCGGGCACCAGGCTCTCCGTCAGCATGCAGGCGCGCGATTTCCTCGTGCAGGGCAATTGCGGCATCGTTGCCGAAGGCGGCGGGGACATCACGCTGCGTTGGTGCCTCGAAACGATCACACCTCAGCCCCTCTCCGCGAACAACTAGGCGCCCCGCAGGCTTTAACGCCAGAAAACCGGGATTCCCGCTTTCGCTGAAATGCTGTCGTGATAAGAAGATGGCCGCTTCGGTTCCATACATGCTCGACGAGACCGCCCATGTCAGCCAATTCCATCTTCGCCCAGATCGTTGCCGCCATCGGCGCCGTTGCCGTTGCCATTCGTCACTCGGGCGATGGTCCGCGGCCGCCGGTCTATGGCGGCACGCCCAACATTCCCGCGCCCAAGGCGCAGGGCAGCATTCCGACCCTGAAAATGCCGACCGCCAAGGGCTGGGAAGGCAATCACACGCCGACCGCCGCGCCAGGCCTCAAGGTCAACGCCTTTGCCGCCGGCCTGGATCACCCGCGCCAGGTCTATGTCCTGCCCAATGGCGACGTGCTGGTTGCTGAATCCATGGGTGAATCGGGCAAGCCGAGCTCGCTTTTCGATCACGCCATGTCGGTGACCATGCAGCGCGCCCGCGCTTCCGGCACCAGCCCCAACCGCGTCACGCTGCTGCGCGACGCCGATGGTGATGGCGTCGCCGAAATCCGCCACGCCTATATCGAGAACGTCCGCCAGCCTTACGGCATGGTGCTGATCGGCTCGACCCTCTATGTCGGCGCCAGCGATGCCCTGCTTGCCTACCCCTACGATCCCTCGGCCACCAAGATCACCACCCCCGGCACAAAGCTGATGGACCTGATCCCGGGCGGTCACTGGACGCGCAATCTCATCGCCAGCAAGGACGGCAGCAAGATTTATGTCGCCGTCGGCTCGCTGAGCAATATCGGCGATGCCGGCATGGCGGCCGAAGAAGACCGCGCCTGCATCCACGAATATGACATCGCCAC
>NZ_JAFKHD010000205.1 GCF_017307565.1 Devosia sp. | reverse complement strand
CTCGCGCGCCTGTCGCGACGCTCCCTTGTCGCGGTCATCGTCTTTTTCAGTGTTGCCATTCTGACGGTGACAGCCACGGGGATCGTGTGATGGCCAATCTGCGCGCGCCCTATCTCGCCACGGCAGCCGTCAGCGGCCTGCTTTTCGGCGCCGGCCTCTACGTTTCGCAGATGGTCGATCCGCTCAAAGTCCTGCGCTTCCTCGATTTCACCGCTATCCCCTCCGGCGGCTGGGATCCAAGCCTTGCCTTCGTCATCGTGCCAGCGATCCTCGTCATGTTCATCGCTGTGCGCATCGGCCGCCGTCGCCAGGCGCCGCTGTTCGATGCCGAATTCCACGAGCCAGAGTATAAGCGCATCGACACTCGCCTCGTCGGCGGCGCGGCGCTCTTCGGGGGCGGCTGGGGCATGTCGGGCATCTGCCCGGGGCCGGCCATCTCGCTGATCGCTTTCCCACCCGATGGGCTGTGGTACTTTCTCCTCGCCCTGCTCGCCGGCTCCTATGCCGGCAGCCTCATCGTGCCCAGTGGCCACTCCAAACGTCTTGCGGATGCCAAATGACTGAACAATCAGCAGAAATCATCGTTGTTGGCGGCGGGCTCGCCGGCCTTGCGGCCGCCGTGAGCCTGGCGCGTTCGGGCCATGAGGTGATCCACCTGGCCCCCGCTGCCCCGCCAGATCGGCGCACATCCGCGCTGATGATGCCCAGCGTCGAGTTCCTGCTGTCGTCCGGGCTCATCGATAGTGCGGAAAGCGTCGGTCATCCGCTGACGGCAATTCGCATCATCGACGCCACCCCGCGCCTCATCCGCGCGCCCGAAACTCTGTTTGATGCGCAGGAAGCCGGGCTCGATGCCTTTGGCTGGAACTTTGGCAATGCGACACTGCTGGCCAGTTTCCAGGCTGCGGCGCCAGCAACCGGCCTCACCACCCGCAACGCCGCCGTTACGGCTTATCGGCGTGAGAACGGTCTCGGCATCGTCACCCTCGCCGATGGCAGCACGCTGGCCGCACCGCTCGTGGTCGGTGCCGATGGCAAGAAATCGCTGGTCCGCACCGAGGCCGGCCTGCCTGCCCGCGAAAACAAGTTCGAGGAAGCAGCGCTCGTCTGCGATCTCGATCTCGGTCGCTCCATTGGTGGCACCTCGATCGAGTTTCACTATCCCCACGGCCCCTTTACCCTGGTGCCGGCAGGCGGCAATCGGGCCAATCTCGTCTGGATCGACGAGGAAAAGGTGCTTCGCGAGACGCAGGCCGGTGGTGCGGAAGCGCTGCTTGCCGCCTTCCGCGCCCGCTCGCAGAACCTTTTTGGCAGTATTGCCCTCGCGTCCCCGAGTTTCGTCTTCCCGCTGAGCGTGCTCAGCGTTGCCGAAGCGGGGCGCGACGGTACGGTTCTTGTCGGCGAATCCGCCCACGCCTTTCCACCCATCGGCGCCCAGGGGCTCAATCTCGGGCTCCGCGACGTCGCCGACCTTGTGGCTGTGCTCACCGAAACAGATCGCTCGGCGCCTGACTGGGCTCAACGCGCCAGCGAGGCCTATGCAGCCCGTCGCGCCGGCGATCTGGCGCGCACAGGCACAATGGTGGATGCGCTCTTCCGGTCGCTGCTTGGGGAAATGCTGCCTAGCCAGGCGCTGCGTGCCGGTGGCCTCTGGGCACTGAAGCTCATGCCGTCCCTGCGCCGACAGGCCTTTTCCATCGGCATGGGCCAGCGCTCGGCCTGAGGCCTATTGGTCTGAGCTAAAACAAAAGGGCGCGGCCTCGGCCGCGCCCTTTTTATTTCGTGTCAGCCGAGCTTACTGCTGAGCCGGAGCCGGAGTGCCTTCGGCCGGAGCGGCAGCCGGCGCGCCGGTCTGCTCGGTCAGCTGCTGGCGGAGCTGTTCGGCGCGGTCCTGCAGAACCTGCTCAAGGGCGTTTTCGCCCGAGGTCTGCTGCTGGAACTGGTCGAAGGTCATGGCCGTGTCGCTGTCGTAGGTCGACGTGAAGCCGGCCAGGTTGATCTCGATGGTGAGATCCTGGTTCTGGCGGTTCTTGGCGGTCAGGGTCAGCTTGTTGCCGGCCTTCAGCGAGTTCACGTACTGCTCGTTAATGACGAGCTGCGTAGCGCACGAAGTCGGGTCACAGATCATGTAGGGCACGCGAACGGGCTTGGCGCCATCGATCTGCCAGGTCAGGCCGAAGGGCAGCAGAACCCCGAGCGGCACGGCAGCAACGGCGAGCAGGCGCGATTCCTGGCCCGGATCGTCACGCAGCAGGAAGGAGCCCAGGAACTGGCCATTGGCCAGAACCACCTGACGCATGATGCAAGCCTTCTGACCATCGGGCAGCGGATCGCAAACCTTCAGCCAGTTCTGAGCCGGGCTGTTGGCAGCAGGAGCTGCAGCGTTGGCGGCGGGAGCAGCGGGCGCAGCAGCATCTTGAGCGAAAACCGAGAGCGGCGACATCAGCAGAGCGGCTGCCATCAAACCGGCGACGAGGGGTTTCCTGAATTTCATAGAGTGTCCTTGCCTTCCTTGGCGGTCTCGGCGGCACTCCGCCACCTAGAAACTTACCTGCCCTTCAAGGGCGCAATTCGGGCAATAACATGACCGGAAGCCCTTGCCAAAATATTATGAGGCATCAAGGCAACACGCAGCCCCTTACGCAGCATTTTCTGCCATTTTTGCCAATTTCGCGAGGATCGCCGCCGTTCCCTTGAGCCGGGTTTCCGGCGTGGGCCAATTGCGCGCGAACACGAGTTTCTGATCGGGCTTGATGCGAACCTGGTTGGCGGGATCGCTGACCAGCTTCACCAGCGCGACCGGATTGGGGAATTCGTTATGCCGCAAGGTCAGCACCGCGCCCTTGGGGCCGGCATCGACCTTCTCGACATTGGCCTGACGGCACAGCGACTTGACCAGAATGACCTTGAGCAGCGCCTCGACCTCCTCGGGCAAAGGCCCGAATCGGTCGATCAGTTCGGCGCCAGCGGCATCGATATCCCTGATATCGCTGAGGTCACCGAGCTTGCGGTAGAGCTGCATGCGCAGCGTCAGGTCGGGCACGTAGTGTTCGGGGATCATCACCGGCATGCCCAGCGAAATGCTCGGGCTCCACTCGTTGCGATCCTCGTATTCTTCCTCGCCGCTCTTGAGCGCAGCCACGGCTTCTTCAAGCATCGCCTGATAAAGTTCGTAGCCAACTTCGCGGATATGACCCGACTGCTCGTCGCCAAGCAGGTTCCCTGCCCCGCGAATGTCGAGATCGTGGCTTGCGAGCTGAAAGCCAGCACCGAGACTTTCGAGCGACTGCAGCACGCCCAGACGACGCTCCGCCGTGTCGGTCAATTTTTTGTCAGCCGGCACGGTGAACAGCGCATAGGCGCGCTGCTTGCCGCGGCCGACGCGGCCACGGATCTGATAAAGCTGCGCCAGGCCGAAATTATCGGCCCGATGCACGATCAGCGTATTGGCATTCGGGATATCGAGGCCCGATTCCACGATCGTCGTTGCCAGCAGCACGTCGAACTTGCCGTCGTAGAAGGCGTTCATGATGTCATCGAGCTCGCCCGGCGGCATCTGTCCATTGGCCACGACATAAGAAACCTCGGGCACCTGCACTCGCAGGAACTCGGCGATACCGGGCTGATCCTTGATCTTCGGGACCACATAGAAACTCTGGCCGCCGCGATACTTTTCGCGCAGCAGCGCCTCGCGGATCGACAGCGGATCGAAAGGCGAGATGAAGGTGCGGATCGCGAGGCGATCGACCGGCGGCGTCGCCAGCAGCGAGAGATCGCGAACGCCGGTCAGCGCAAGCTGCAGCGTGCGCGGAATCGGCGTCGCCGTCAGCGTTAGCACGTGCACATTGGCCTTGAGCTCCTTCAGGCGCTCCTTGTGGCCTACGCCAAAGTGCTGCTCTTCGTCGATGATGAGCAGACCCAAGTCCTTGAACTTGATGGACTTACTCAGGAGCGCATGCGTGCCGACGACGATATCGACCTGCCCATCGGCGAGGCCTTCCTTGGTCGCCTTCAATTCATTGGCACTGACCATGCGAGAAGCATGGCGCACCCGCACCGGCAGGCCTTGGAACCGCTCGGAGAACGTCTTGAAGTGCTGGCGGGCGAGCAGCGTCGTCGGCACAACGATGGCAACCTGCTTGCCTGATAGCGCCACGCCAAAGGCTGCGCGCAGGGCAACTTCGGTCTTGCCAAAGCCAACGTCGCCGCACACCAGGCGATCCATGACCTTGCCCGAGGTGATGTCGTCAAACACCGCCTCGATGGCATTGAGCTGGTCTTCCGTTTCCTCATAGGGGAAGCGCGCCGCAAATTCGTCATAGGCGCCAGCATTGATGTCGATGACGTCGGCCTTGACCAGCAAACGCTGCGCAGCAAGCTTGATAAGCTGCTCCGCCATTTCGCGGATGCGCTTCTTGAGTTTGCCTTTTTTCGCCTGCCAGGCGACACCGCCGAGCTTGTCGAGCGTGACCGAGGAGTCGTCGGATCCGTAACGAGTCAGCAACTCGATATTTTCGACCGGCAGGTAAAGCTTGGTGTCGCCGGCATATTGCAGCTCTACGCATTCGTGCGGCGCGCCGCCGGCCTCGATCACCTTTAGGCCCACAAACCGCCCGATACCGTGATCGACGTGCACCACGAGATCGCCGGCCGAGAGCGAAGCCGCCTCGGTCAGCGCATCCGAAGCCTTTTTCTTGCGCTGTGGGCGCAGGATGCGCTCGCCCAGAATGTCCTGCTCGGAGAGGACCAGAAGGTCCTTGGTTTCGAAGCCGGTTTCGAGCGGCAGCACCACCAGCGAGGTGGTCGCGGCACTTGTCGTCTCGGCATCGCGCCAATTCTCGGCCATGCGCGGATTGGTGAGGCCATGGTCCTTGAGCACCTGGACCATACGGTCACGCGTACCGGTACTCCAGCAGGCAACGATCACCCGCCGCCCTTCGCGGCGCTCGGCCATTAGCCGATCCACAACTGCCTGGAACAGATTGACGTCCGAGGCCAACCGCTCGGCCGCAAAGCTCGGCGCGATATGCCCGCCCCAATCATCGCCCTTCTTGGCTTGTGGCGAGAGGAACTGCGAAAGCTGGATCACCGATGCGCCGGCAAGCGCCTGCGGCTGCACATCGATATCGTAGAGCAGTTCCGGCTTGATCGGCTTATAGGGCGCCTCTGCCCCAGCCACTGGCGGCTGCAGCCGCGCCGTTTCGCGCGCTTCGTAATAGTCGGCGATCTGCTCGGCGCGCTCGGCAAAAGCCTCCGCAGCCTGATCGTCGAACACGAATGGCGCATCGCCGACATAATCGGCCAGTCGGTCCATATGGTCGTAGAAGAAGGGCAGCCAATGCTCCGTGCCCGAATAGCGGGAGCCGCCGCTCACCGAGGCATAGAGCGTGTCGTCGACCGTATTGCCGCCGAAAGTGGCGGTGTAGCTCTGGCGGAAGCGGCGAATGGTCTCTTCGTTGAGAATGACCTCGCTCATCGGCGTCAGGTCGACGCGCTTCAACGTACCTGTCGTGCGCTGACTATCGGGATCGAAAGTGCGGATCGATTCAAGCTGGCTACCGAAGAAATCGAATCGCAGCGGCGCATCCGCACTCGCCGGATAAAGATCGACGAGACCGCCGCGCACGGCATATTCGCCGCTTTCGCGCACGGTCGGCACGCGCAGATAGCCATTGTTGGAGGCCCAGGCGATCAGCTTTTCGCTGTCGACCACCCGGCCCACGGCAGCCGAGAACGACATGGTTTCGACCACATCGCGCGGCGGCAGTTTCTGGATCAGCGCATTGACTGCCGTCAGCACCACGGCGCCCTTGGCACTGCTCGTCAAAGCTGCCAGCGTGTTCATGCGTGCCGCAATGGTTACGTTATTGGGCGAGACGCGGTCATAGGGCAGACAGTCCCAGGCCGGCAGCGTCAGGATGGTGTGCCCCGGCAGCATGGCGCCCAGCACCTCGGCCATGCGCTGCATCCGGCGCCCGTCGCGCGCGACGAAAACCAGGCTTGCCGCATCGTCGGGCGCGGCCTTGATCCGCTCCTCGATAAGCCGCGCCAATGCCATGGGCTGCATGCCATCGGGAACATTCGAAATCGTCCGGATCGCCGGCAGCCCAGTCATTTCATTCATTTTTCGATCCGAGCCTGATGGTCGGCCACGACAAGATCGAGAAACGCCCGGTCGACATGCGCCGGCGGATCTTCCTGCCGCATCACCCATTTGAGCAGCGGCGGATCTTCCTCGTTCATCAGCGCTTCAAGCCGATCGAGCGTCGGCGTATCGAAGCCATCGATATTGGCATCGCAGAATGGCCCAAGCACCAGGTCCATTTCCTTGGTCCCTCGGTGCCACGCGCGATAACGCAACCGCTTGCGGCGAATAGCAATGTCCTCACCGGCCGTCATTTCGACATCCATGATTCAGAAGTTTGTTCTCGATTTGGACACTCTCTTACGCGCCTTGAAACGGATTGTCAGCCCTTTGCAAACATTGGTGGCGCAAGTTGATTTCGATCAGTCCGGGGTGCGGCTTCTGCACTACAACTCTGGTGTGCAAGAGGTGATCCATGGCCGTTCCGCAAGACAAGTCCGAGCTTCTAGCTGCCATCGACAAGACGTATGCAGCGCTCAGGCGCGACCTCACCGCGATTTCGCCCGAACGGACCGGCGACAAGACGCTCGAAGGCCATGCCAAGGGCACGATAATGAGCGTCCACGACCTTGTGGCCTATCTGCTCGGCTGGAATCTCCTGGTGCTGAAGTGGCTGGAGCGGGACCGGGCCCAACAGGCCATCGACTTTCCCGAAACCGGCTACAAGTGGAACGAACTCGGCCGCCTGGCGCAGAAATTCTATGCCGACCACGTTGCTCTCAGCTTTCCCGACCTGCTGGCCGCCCTCGATAAGGCCAAGAGTGAGATCGTGGCTGCGATCGAAGCAGAAGACGACGCGAGCCTTTACGGCCGGGCGTGGTACGAAAAATGGACGCTCGGGCGGATGATCCAATTCAACACCGCCTCGCCCTATGCCAACGCGCGGGGACGTCTGTCGAAATGGCGAAAGGCGCAGGGGATCAACTGACCGGGCGCCCTGTTCCTGTCCTGTTCTTTTGTGCCACTCTCGCGCGCAGGAGAATCAGTCAGTGTCGCGTCCCGAAACCCTCCAGCCCCTGTTCCGCTCGCTGCACGCCATCAGGGGCGTGGGCGATAAGCTTGCCGCCCTGCTCACGCGCTTTTTCGGCGCGCCGGAGGGGCAGGAAGCCATTGTCCTCGACATTCTGATGCACATGCCTTCCGGCACAGTCGATCGCCGACGCCAGGTCGGCATTGCCGAGGCCTATCTCAATCAGATCGTCACGCTGAAGCTGCATGTCGACCGCCACCAGGCCCCGCCGCGTGGCCGCGAGCATATTCCGCACCGCGTTTACACACACGACGAATCTGGAGACATGCAGCTTGTCTTTTTCCGAGCCCAAGGCGGCTGGGTCGAAAAGGCTCTGCCGGTGGGTGAAGAGCGCTACGTCTCCGGCCAGGTCGGCTTTTTCAACGGCGAAAAGCAGATCACCCATCCGGACTACATTGTAGAGCCGGAAAAGTTCGCCACACTGCCCCTCGTCGAGCCGGTCTATCCACTGACCAATGGTCTCAGCTCCAAGGCGCTGGCAAAGCTCGTTCGCCAGGCCGTCGAATCGATCCCCATTCTCCCCGAATGGATCGACGCGGCGACAATCGCCGAGCGCAAGTGGCCGACTTTCAGCGACGCCATGCACCGGGTTCACCTGCCGGAAAACCCGGGCGAAGCCGAGCTTTGGGCCCCTGCCCGCCAACGTCTCGCCTATGACGAGTATTTTGCCGGCCAGATCACCCTGCAGCTTCTGCGTTCGTCCATGGTGTCCGAACGTGGCATTGCGCGCGCTTTCAATGGCAGCGTGACGTCCAAGGTTGCGGCTGTGCTGCCGTTCAAGCTCACTGACGGGCAGAACCAGGCGCTCGAGGAAATCCGCGCCGATCTCGCTGCGCCCGAGCGCATGTCGCGCCTTTTGCAGGGCGATGTAGGCTCCGGCAAAACCGTTGTCGCGCTGATGGCCATGGCCGCCATGGCCGAGTCTGGCGCGCAATCTGCGCTGATGGCGCCGACCGAACTCCTCGCCTCGCAGCACTACAAAACCATCAAGCCGATCTGTGACGCTGCCGGGCTTGGCTGCGCGCTCCTCACCGGCAAAATGCCCGCAGCCGAACGCCGCGCCATCCTTGCCGGTCTGGCCGATGGCTCGACCACCATCGCCGTCGGTACGCACGCACTTTTCCAGTCTGGCATTGAATTCAAGGATCTGGGCCTGACGGTCGTTGACGAACAGCACCGTTTCGGCGTCCACCAGCGCCTGGCCCTCTCCGAAAAAGGCCGCCACACCGACCTTCTCGTCATGACCGCCACGCCGATCCCGCGCACGCTGGTTCTCACGCACTTCGGCGACATGGCCGTCAGCGTACTCAAGGAGAAGCCCCGCGGTCGCCAACCGATTGATACCGCGGTTCTGTCCATCAACGACTATGACCGCGTCATCGCCCGTTTGCAGGCCAAGCTCTCCGAAGGCGCCCAGGCCTATTGGGTCTGCCCGCTGGTCGAAGAGAGCGAAACGCTGGAAGTCGTTTCCGCCGAAGACCGCTTCGCGGAACTGCAAAAAATCTTCGGCCTCGAAGTCGCCCTCGTCCACGGCCGCATGTCTGCCGCCGCCAAGCAGGACGTCATGGCCCGCTTCAAGGCCAATGAAATCAAGCTGCTGGTGGCCACAACCGTCATCGAAGTCGGCGTCGACGTTCCCAACGCGACCATCATGATCATCGAGCACGCCGAACGCTTCGGCCTCGCTCAGCTCCACCAGTTGCGCGGCCGCGTCGGTCGCGGTTCCCAGCGCTCGGCGTGCCTGCTGCTCTACAAGGACCCGCTCAGCGAAACCGCGAAGGCGCGCCTCGAAACGATCAAATCGACCGAGGACGGTTTTGAGATTGCCGAACGCGACCTCGAACTCCGCGGCC
>NZ_JAFKHD010000204.1 GCF_017307565.1 Devosia sp. | reverse complement strand
CCGTCGTCATTGCCGGGCTTGTCCCGGCAATCCATCTCGCCTCCGCATGGACCACCAGGACAAGCCCGGTGGTGACGACCACTTTTGAGCTAGCGCACGATCGGAAAGAGGCTCCTCAACCGGGGCTCTCTCAGCCATAGCGCCACCCACGCGAGCGTCCCGAGATAGAGGCTGAACAGCGTGTGGCTGAAGAGCGGATTATCGACCCGCAGATTTGCCGCCAATGCCGCACCAAGCAGTCCCGTCATCAGTACCGCACCCAGCAACGCCGTGCGTGGAATGATGTAGAGCACCGCGACTACGACCTCGATGATCCCGATCAGCAAGAGATACTTTGCCGGCCAGCCCACCACTTCCATGGGCTCGAGCGCCAGTGGCGAATTCATGAGTTTCGGTGCCGCTGAAGCACCCAGAAGAAAGAGCGTCACCAATGCGCTCAATACCCAACCAGTCCTGATCATCTTGCCCTGCCTTTTGTGGACCCTGCATGGCCCGTTCACTCTCACGACGAAGAGGAGTCGCAAAATTCGACAGGCGCGAGAAAATTAGTCCCGATCCTGCCGTACCATACCGCGAGCGCTGATCGTAAAGAGGTCTGCATCAGCTGTGCGCAGCATACGCCGGGCAAACGTCTCGGGGCGATTAAACAGGTCGTCATGCATGGCGATCCGCTCATGCGGTGCCGGTCATCTATAGCAACGATGCAAAAGTCGACGAAAAACCTCCACCGGGCCATTGGAAGGGCTCGAACTTCCCGCTACAAATTTCATTGAAATCGATTTCGGTGGCGCCCTGCGCGCTGCCAGACGAGGCCGGCGGGAAGCCGGCAGGAGGATGACTTGACTATCGCCAGCTTCAATTCCGCACTCGATCTCAGCGGCGCCTATGGGTTGACCGCGCCGTCGCGCAATATCACGACGGCCATCAGCCTGCCGGGCGATGTCCACGGCGCATTGCTGGCCGCCGACCTGATCCCTGACCCCTATTTCGGTGAAAACGAAAAGCTGGTGATGTGGGTCAACGAGACCGCCTGGAATGTCGAGCGCCGCTTTGACGCCTCGGCCGACGATATCGATGGCTACCTGACGCTGACCCTGTCGGAAGTCGACTGCATTGCGACCATCCGGCTCAATGGCGAAGTCATCGCCCACACCGACAACAGCTTTGTGCGCCACGACATCGACGTTACCGGCAAGGTGCACCAGGGCGAAAACACGCTGCGCATCGAATTCGGCATTGCGCCTGATGTCGCCAAGGCACGCTCGGACGCGCACCCCTTCCCGATCCCTTTCACCTACAACTACCAGACCAATGGCTTGAAGGGCATCCACATGAACTTCATCCGCAAGGCGGCCTGCCATGCGGGTTGGGACTGGGGCATCTGCACCATGCCCGTCGGCGTCTATGGCACGATGAGCCTGCGCAAATCACGGCTCGCCCGCCAGGAGAGCGTCGAGGTTGAACAGAGCCACGGGGCTAATTCGGTCGAGCTGTCCATCAAGACCCGCGTCTTCGCCTTCGCCCATGGCGAGGTCGAGCTCGAACACAAGATCGACGGCCAGACCATCACCGACAAGGTGGCGGTCCAGAAGGGCGAAAACGTCTTCACCCACAACCTGACGATACAGAACCCAAAGATCTGGTGGCCAGCCGGGCAGGGAGCCCAGCCCCTTTATGAGCTGACCACCAACCTTGAAGGCGAAATCACGACGCGAAAAATCGGGTTGCGAAAACTCGAATGGATCATCGAAAAGGACGAGATCGACCACTCGTTCAAATGCCGCATCAATGGCCGCGACATCACCATGATGGGCGCCAACTGGATTCCAGCCGACGCCATTCCCTCGCGCGTCACCCCGGCGGTCATTCGCGACCTGCTGGAAAGCGCCAAGGCCGCCAATATGAACATGCTCCGCATCTGGGGCGGTGGTCAGTATGAGCCGGACTATTTCTATGACCTCTGCGACGAGCTCGGGATCCTGCTCTGGCACGATTTCATGTTCTCGTGCATGAGCTACCCGTCCGACCGTGAATTCCTCGCCTCGGTCGAAACCGAAATTACCCAGCAGGTGCGGCGCCTCAGCCACCATGCTTCCATCGCCCTCTGGTGCGGCGACAACGAAGTCATTGGTTCGCTCAACTGGTACCCGGAAACCCGGGCCGAAAAAGAGCGCTACATCGCCAATTACGACCGCCTCAACTCCATGCTGCACCGCATCGTCGAGGACGAAGACCCGGCCCGCCGCTTCTGGCCGTCGTCGCCCTCGCTCGGCTACATGGACTTTTCCGATGGCTGGCATTCCGACACCCGCGGCGACCTCCACTATTGGGACGTCTGGCACTCGGCCAAGAGCTTTGATGCCTATCGCAGCGTCAACCCGCGCTTTGCCTCCGAGTTTGGCTTCCAGTCATTCACCTCGATGAATGTCATCGAGACCTTCTCGGAAGAGAAAGACCGCAATCCGTCCTCGCCGGTCATGGAAAACCACCAGCGAAACAATGGCGGCAACGCCCGCATCATCGAGACGATGACGCGCTATTTCCGCTTCCCGCGCGATTTCGACCAGATGGTTTTCCTCTCCCAGATCCAGCAGGGCCTCGCCATCAAGACCGCCATCGAATACTGGCGCTCCACCAAGCCGCGCTGCATGGGTACGCTCTATTGGCAGATCAACGACATCTGGCCGGTGGCGAGCTGGTCGAGCCTTGACTACGGCGGCCAGTGGAAGCTGATGCATTACATGGCGCGCCGCTTCTACAACCTCGTAAACGTCGTCGCCGTGCCCGATGCGAGCAATACCGAGATCACCCTCAAGGCCGTCAACGACACCGGCCGGCCGGTCTCGATCGGCCTCGAAGTCCTCGCGGTTGGCGTGGGCGGTGCAACCCGCACGCTCTTCTCCGGCAATAGCGCCATCGGCGCCGACGCCGCGCTCGCGGTGACCGGGATCGCCGTGTCCGATCTGGCCGACGACGAATTCCTGTTCTTCGTCTGGAAGGATGCAGCCGGCAAGGTGCTGGGCGAGAACGACTATTTCCCAAAACCCTACAAGGCCTACGAACTGGTCCAGCCCACCATCTCCTCCTCCTGGTCGGAGCGCGAGGGTCAGGCCGTGCTGACGCTCGTGGCCGATAAGCCGGCCTTCTTCGCCACGGCCAGCGTCGATGTGCCCGGCTATTTCTCGGACAATGCCATCACCCTCTTGCCCGGCCGGCCCGTCGACCTGACCTTCATCCCGCGTCACGGCGGCAAGGCGTCCGTCGTCGAGCTCAACGGCTCGCTGAACGTGCGCAACCTGGCCGAAACCTTCTAGCTCTCACTTCCATACAAGGATTGACTTGTAGCCCTGCATCGATCATCGGTGCAGGGCGGCCTGTCGCCGCCTCTGGACTGCCCATGTCTTGTTTTTCCAATGTCCGGCGAATTCTCCGCCGCTGCCGGACACGGTAGGCCCCGCTGATGGCCGCCGCGGTCTCCCCAATCGAAAGTCGCGCGAACCTGGGCATCGGTCTCGTGCTGATGTCGCAAGTGGTGCTGCTGGTCCTCGACATTTCGGCCAAGTGGCTGTCGGTCGAAGGCATGGCGACAACGCAGATCGTCTTCATGCGCTATGGCATGCATCTGGCGCTGCTCTTGCTGCTGTTCCTTCCGGTCAGCGGCTTCGACGTGATGAAGAGCAACAACTGGAAGCTCGAAATCCTGCGCGGTACCTGCCTTCTGGCAACCACCGGGCTTAATTTCCTCGCCATGCGCTACCTGCCCCTTACGGTCACCAGCGCCATCCAGTTCACCTCGCCACTGATCATCTGCGCCATGTCCGGCCCGCTTCTGGGCGACAAGGTCGGCTGGCGCCGCTGGCTTGCCATCGGCGTGGGCTTTATCGGCATTCTCATCATCGTCCGCCCGGGCTCCGAGGCCTTTCAGCCCGCTGCGCTACTGAGCCTGGGCTGCGCCTTCTTCCTCGCGCTGTTCTCGATCCTCACGCGAAAGCTTGCCGGCGTCGACAGCGCCTCGACCCAGCAGTTCTTCGCTGGCGCTACCCCCGTCATCCTTCTCGCGCCTGTCGCCTTCACCGATTGGGCCTGGCCCGCCCAGCCCATTTCGTGGGTCGCCTTCTTCGTCATGGGCGCAGCAGGTCTTGGCGGGCACTATCTCAATTCGGTGGCGCACCGCTTTGCGGCTCCCGCCATTCTCGCCCCGTTCAGCTATCTCAGTCTGCTTTATCTCTCGATAGCGAGCTGGCTGATTTTCGACCAGCCGCCTGATCGTCTCTTCATCCTCGGCGCAACCATCATCGTCGCCAGCGGCCTCTATATCTGGCTGCGCGAGCGCAAGATTTCGAAGCCCGAGGTGACCCCGGTCAACGAACCGGCCTAGTGGACGATTTTCTCCTGCGGCGTTTCCGCAGGCGCCAGGCCATGCGTGATCAGCCGCGCGCTGCGCTGGCCGGTGAGATATATCCACAGCCAGCTCATGGCGACGAAAATGCGGTTCTTCACATCGACCAGGAAGTAGATGTGGGCCACGCCCCACACCCACCAGGCAAACCAGCCCCTGAGCGAGAGCCAACCGAAGTCGATCACCGCCGACTGCTTGCCGATCGTCGCAAGATCACCGTCGTGCCGATAAACGAAGGGCTTTTGCGTCGTATCGCCGGCCAGCCGCCGCAGCGCCGCGCGGGCCGCATGCACACCGGCCTGCTTTGCCGCGGGAGCGACGCCGGGCACCGGTTTTCCATCCGGCCGCGCAATGCTCGCCGTGTCGCCAACGACAAAAATCTCGGGATGTCCGGGCACCGACAGGTCCGGCTCAACCTTCACTCGACCCGAGCGATCCGCCTCGGCCCCAAGCCATTGCGCCGCCGGCGAAGCGGCGACCCCCGCCGCCCAGATCACGGTCTTGGTCGCGAGGCGCTTGTCGCCGAACGAAACACCGTCCTCGTCGATCTCTTTGACCATCTGCCCCAATTCAACCTCGACACCGAGGTCTTCGAGTGACTTCAGCGCATAGGCCGATAGCTCCGGCTTGAAGTTGAGTAGCACGCGGTCCGCGCCCTCGATGAGCACCACGCGCAAATCTTCCGGCGCAATCGTATGAAACTGCCCGGCAAGGCTCGCCCGCCCCAGTTCGCTGATCGCTCCGGCCATTTCGACACCCGTCGGCCCGGCCCCGATAATGGCGAAGGTCAGCAGCGCCCGCCGCTTTCGTGGATCGAATTCGCGGTCGGCCGCTTCGAAGGCCAGCAGCAGCTTCCGCCGGATCGCGGTTGCGTCCTCGAGCGTCTTTAGCCCTGGCGCAAATTCTTCCCACTGGTCATTGCCGAAATAGGCGTGCTGCGCCCCGGTCGCCACGATCAGGCTGTCATAGCGCTCCGGCGCACCATCCTCGATCAGCACCTGCCTGTTTGCCGTGTCGATGCCGGTGACCGTCGCCATGATCACCCGCGTATTGCGCTGCTTGCGCAGGATATGGCGGATCGGCCAGGCGATCTCCGATGGGCTGAGCGAGGCCGTCGCAACCTGATAGAGCAGGGGCTGGAAAAGGTGGTGGTTGCGCCGGTCGATCACGAGCACTTCGACATCGGCGCGCGCCAGGGCCTGCGCCGCCGCTATGCCGCCAAAGCCCCCGCCGATGATGACGATGCGGTGCTTGGGCGTTGCCATGTCGGCCTCCATGTCTGCGACCCAGACATGGGGTGCCGAGAGGCCTACGTCAATTCATTGGGACAAAAGACGAGGCTTTGGCCCGTTCGTACCAGCGGCGCGCATAGTCGGCAAAGCCGGGATGAGCCAGCGGCGCAATCGGCCGGTCATGCTGTTCATGCGCCGGCTGGCCGCCAAACAATAGGCTCGCGCCAAGACTGGTCCCGGTGCCATCGCCCGAGGCATGCACAGGGCGATCGGCCAACGTCGCCAGCGCGGCACCAAACAACGCATTGCGCGCCAGCGGCCCCTCGATGGTGATGCTCCGGCCCAACCCGCAAAGGTCGAGGCACTCGCGCGCCACGAGCGCGAGATAGAGCGAGGCGGCGGCAGTCCGCTCGCCATCCGTCAGCCCTTCGGCAGCAACCGTCCAGCGACCTCGACCGGCGGCAAATGGACCAACGCCCGGTGCAAACGTTGGCAGCGCCTGCACATCGCGCTCGATAACCGCTGCAATATCAACCTCGCTCGGGGTAACGATCGTCTGCACCAGCGTGTCGAACTCGCGGCCACCCATGAAGCGCGCCGTCGGCACCGGTCTGCCGAATGCGTCGACATTGGCGAGGCTATCCCGCGACTGATCGAGATTTGTCGTGTCCCCGCCCACCGTCATCGCGATGGCCCATGTGCCGGTGGAAAGGATGGTGAAGGGCGCCTCGTCGCGCCCCAGATGCGGCACCAGCGACGCGTTGGAATCGTGAATGCCGCAGGTAACCGGCGTGTCAGCCGCCAACCCCGTCAGCCCGGCGAGGCGCGGCAGGATCGGCCCCAGAACCGACGCTGCGGGCCGGATAGCAGGAAACAGCGCCCGCCAGCCCTGCGCATCGACCATGCTCGAAAAGTCGCTCTGTTCCGGCGCCCAGAGATCGCTGTGGCAGCCAAGCGAGGTCACTTCGCTCGCCAGCAGCCCGGTCAGCCGCCAGGCCCAATATTGAGGATAGGTCAGGATGCTGGTGACCCGCGAAAAATCCTCGGGAAAGGCCCGCGATTGCCAAAAGATCTGCGCGCCGAGATTGAGCCCGTTGGGCAGGCGCGGCGAGAGCGTTTCGGCAAAGGCAGGGCGCGCCCGGTCATAGGCCTCGTCGGAAGCCTGCGGACCATCATATTCATAGTCGAGCACAGGCAGCGCCAACTGGTCGCCCGCCATCAGCGCGGCAGTGGCCCCGTGGGTGGTGATGGAAATGCCATCGACCCCATGTTCGCGGTGCAATTCGCCCAGACTGTCGAGGATGAAGGTCCACAGCCCCTCGACGTCCGCATGCGGATAGGGCGCGTCATTGAGCACGCTATTGGGACGGCTGCGCACGCCAAGTTGGCTTTCGCTCGCCGCGTCGACCAGCACGACCTTGGCATTGGTTTTGCCGATATCGATCACGGCGATATGGCGGGGCAGGGCGTTGGTCATGGCGCGACACTCGGGCTTGGATGCCCGTCCCCCATAGCGGGAAATCAGGCATCGCGCCATAGCTGACATGTTAGTGCGCCACGCGGAACGTAACGCACTGGCAGGATGCCTATTTGATGATCAGCACCGGAAAATTGGCATGAGCCAGCACTTCCGCCGCCTGGCTGCCGAGCAGCAGTCGCCCGAGGCCGCGCCGGCCATGCGAGCCCATGACGACGAGGTCGGCCCCGGCATCGCGCGCGCTCTTGATGATGCCTTCGGCCGCCGGCATGTCCGTGACATGTCGCGTAGCAACGGTGAGGCCTGCGGCACGCGCAAGCTTGTCGGCATCGGCCAGAATGGCCTTGGCGGATTCGCTCTTGGCCGTGTCGAGGTCAGCCAGAATGCTGGAGGTGTCCACCATCATCATTTCCGCGCCGGGCGCGACGATGATGGAAGGCTCGGTGACGGTGATCACGGTCAGCTTGGCCCCGAGTTTCCCCGCCAGGGCGATGGCGTGGGTATAGGCCTTGGTGCTGAGGTCCGACCCGTCGATGGCGCAGACGATATTGGAGTACATGGCGATAATCCCCCGTTGGCTGTGGTGCCTGGACACTAGGATAACGCCGTCATCAACACTTTGATCCAGATCACGCGCGGCATTGCTCATGAACTCAGAAGGGGTTATTGCACCCCACTCCAAATGACCCAAGAAACCGCCGAAATGACCATCAAGGGGCGCGGCCCGCAGGTCTCTCTCGAGGCTGCCCGCCGCTTTTCCGTAGCGCCGATGATCGACTGGACCGACAGGCATTGCAGGTATCTGCACCGCCTGCTGACCAGTCGCGGTCTGCTGTTCACCGAAATGATCACCACTGGCGCCATCCTGCATGGCGATACTGAGCGGCATCTGCGTTTCGATCCGGTCGAGCAACCCGTGGCGCTGCAACTGGGCGGTTCCGACCCGGCCGACCTCGCTGCGGCCACCCGCCTTGGCGATACGTTCGGCTACGACGAGATCAATCTCAATGTCGGCTGTCCGTCCGATCGCGTGCAGTCCGGGAAATTTGGTGCATGCCTGATGGCCGAACCCGATCTCGTGGCCGATTGCGTTCGCGCCATGCGTTCGGCCACCGACAAGCCGGTGACCGTCAAATGCCGCATCGGCATTGACGAACAGGACATCGAGGAAAGCCTTGATCGCTTCGCCGACAAGATGGCCGAAGCCGGCGTCGCGGCGCTTTATGTTCACGCGCGAAAGGCCTGGCTCCAGGGGCTGAGCCCCAAGGAGAACCGCACCATTCCGCCGCTCAATTATCCGCGCGTCTATCGGCTGCGCCAGCGCCTGGCGCCGCTGCCGATGATGATCAATGGCGGCATCGAGACCTTCGAAGAAATCGACGAGCATCTTCGGCACATGGATGGCGTCATGCTCGGCCGCGCCGCCTATCACAATCCGATGATGCTGGCCGAAGTCGACCATCGTCTGTTCGGCGCCGAGCCGACCACCCTGACCCTGGCTGAAATCATGCAGGCCATGGCTGACTATGCCGAAGCCCAGTTGCAGACCGGCACGCGGCTCAACAACATTTCCCGCCACATGCTGGGTCTTGCCAACGGCCGCCCCGGCGCCCGCCAGTTCCGCCAGATCCTGAGCGTCGATGCCTGCAAACCCAAGGCCGGCCCAGAAGTGTTCCTCCACGCCCTCTCCGTCGTCGAAGAACGCGCCGAAGCCCTGGTGAGCTAAAACGCCCGACTAGACCTCGCCCCGAGCCCGTCCAAGGACGAGATCGGGGCCAAAACTCAGTCCTGCAGCTCCAGCGAGTTCTGCGTCACGCTATAGCGTCCGAGCGTCTCCAGAAACGTCATGCCCAGGAGGCTCGTTTCCAGCGCGCCGTCTTCGGCGACGAAAGCCGCAATATTCCGCCGTGAAATGGCCCCGACCTCGATATTCTTGAGCCGGGCCCGC
>NZ_JAFKHD010000203.1 GCF_017307565.1 Devosia sp. | reverse complement strand
GGGCGAGGAGCGCCTTGTCCGGCCGCACCGCAAAGGGCACTACCGCGCCGACAATGACGAAGAACAGCACCAGCGTCAGCACTTCCCCACCACCGCGGAGGCTCAGCCGGATTTCGCGCGAGAGCACCGAGAAAAAACCGCTCATGCGCCAGGCTCCAGCGTATGAACCGCAAGGCCTTCGAGCGCGATGGCGTCGTGGCTGGCGATGACGGCGATCCCGCCGGCGGCCAGATGCTCGCCGATCAACCCGGCCAGCAGCTTCTGGCCCTCGGCATCGAGCGCGGAGGTCGGTTCATCGAGAAGCCAGACCGGGCGCGCGGATACAAGCAACCGCCCCAGCGCCAGTCGGCGTTGCTGCCCGGCAGAAAGGTAGGCGGCATCGAGCCTGGCCTGGCGCGAAAGGCCGACGCGATCGAGGGCCTCGGCAACCGGCAGGGCGGGATTGCCGTTGATACCACGCCAGAACTCCAGCGTTTCCACTGCAGTGAGGCGCGGACGAATGGCGTTTCGATGGCCGCAATGATGAAAGGCGGGCCCCAGATCCTCGTCATGCCCCTCGAGTTCAACGGAGCCTTCAAGCGGGGTGAGCAGACCAGCCAAAGTCAGAAGCAGGGTGGATTTGCCGGCGCCATTCGGGCCGCGCAGCATCAGGCCGCGACCGGCGGGAACCGAGAGGGCGATGTCGCGGGCAAGCATGATCTCACCGCGACCGACGCCCAGCGCGAAGGTCTTGAGGCAGAGCGGAGAATGGACTTGCCTTTGTGTCATGGCCCCATCTCGTATTGAACGAGGGGCGAGACTGGCAAGGGCTTTTCCGATTGACTATAAACGACATAGATTAGAGTCATTCCAGCAAAGCGCGGTTTTGCCGGCGGCCCCATTGCTCTCCGGCAGGCAGCGTGACAGCAGCAAAGGGCGGAGCAAGTGGCCTCACTAGACAGCTTCAAATCCAAGTCGACCCTCGCGGTCGGTGGCAAGACCTACACCTACTTTTCCATTCTCGAAGCGGAAAAGAACGGTCTTGCAGGTGTCTCCAAGCTTCCCGGCTCGATGAAGGTCGTGCTGGAAAACCTGCTGCGTTTTGAAGACAACCGGACGGTGAAGAAGGAAGACATTCTGGCCATCGCCGAATGGCTCGTCACCCGCACCTCCGAATATGAAATCCAGTACCGCCCGGCGCGCGTGCTGATGCAGGACTTTACCGGCGTCCCCGCAGTCGTCGACCTCGCGGCCATGCGCGACGCCACCGCCAAGCTTGGCGCCAACCCGCAAAAGATCAATCCGCTGGTGCCGGTCGATCTCGTCATCGACCACTCGGTGATGGTGGACGCTTTCGGTACTCCCCTCGCCTTCCAGCAGAATGTCGAGCTCGAATATGAGCGCAATGGCGAGCGCTACGAATTCCTGCGCTGGGGCCAGTCGGCTTTCGACAATTTCCGCGTCGTACCCCCCGGCACCGGCATCTGCCACCAGGTGAACCTTGAATATCTGGCCCAGACCGTCTGGACCAAGGAAGAGGACGGCGAGACAGTCGCCTATCCCGATACACTCGTCGGCACCGACTCGCACACGACAATGGTCAATGGCCTCGCCGTGCTCGGCTGGGGCGTCGGCGGCATCGAGGCCGAGGCGGCCATGCTCGGCCAGCCGATCACCATGCTGATCCCCGAAGTCGTGGGCTTCAAGCTGGTGGGAAAAATCAATGAAGGCATTACCGCCACCGACCTCGTGCTGACGGTCACCGAAATGCTGCGCAAGAAGGGCGTGGTCGGCAAATTCGTCGAATTCTACGGCCCGGGCCTCGACTATCTCAGCCTCGAAGACCAGGCGACCATCGCCAATATGGCCCCGGAATACGGCGCCACCTGCGGCTATTTCCCGGTCGATGCCGATACCCTAAAATTCCTTTCCACCACCGGCCGCGATCCCGATCGCGTGGCGCTGGTGGAGGCCTACTCCAAGGCCCAGGGCATGTTCCGCACCACGGACACGCCTGACCCGGTCTTTACTGCGACGCTCGAACTCGATCTCTCTACCGTCGTTCCGTCGCTCTCGGGCCCGAAACGCCCGCAGGATCGCGTGGCGCTGAAGGACGTCACCCGCGCCTTTGACGCGGCGCTCCCCGAACTCTCCGGTGGCCGCATCGAGCGCACGCGCCTCCCCGAAGACAAGCAGGAAAGCCGCTTTGTCGATGAAGGCGCCAATGGCGTCCACGACATCCCCGAAGAGGCCGCCTTCGAGGTGAAGGGCACCGACTATCACATCACCGATGGCTCGGTTGTCATCGCCGCCATCACCTCGTGCACCAACACGTCCAATCCCTCGGTGCTGGTGGCCGCCGGTCTCGTCGCCCGCAAGGCGCGTGCGCTTGGTCTCAATTCAAAGCCCTGGGTAAAGACCTCTCTGGCGCCCGGCTCGCAGGTGGTCACCGACTATCTGACCGCCGCGGGCCTGCAGGCCGATCTCGATGCGATCGGGTTCAATCTCGTCGGCTATGGCTGCACCACCTGCATCGGCAATTCCGGCCCCCTGCCCCAGGCCATTTCCGACACGATCAACGAGAACAAGCTGGTCGCAGCCTCCGTGCTTTCCGGCAACCGCAACTTTGAAGGCCGCGTGAACCCCGACGTGCGGGCAAACTACCTCGCTTCCCCGCCGCTGGTCGTCGCCTATGCCCTTCTCGGCACGCTCAATGTCGACATCACCACCGAGCCGCTGGGGATCAGCAAGGACGGCAAGCCGGTCTATTTGAAGGACATCTGGCCGACCAACCACGAGATCGCTGAGATCGTGCGCCAGCACGTCAACGCCGACATGTTCCGCAAGCGCTATTCGGACGTCTTCAAGGGTGACAAGCTCTGGCAGGCGATTTCGGTGGAAGGCGGCCAGACCTACGGCTGGAACGGCTCTTCCACCTATGTGCAGAACCCGCCCTATTTCCAGGACCTGACCATCGAGCCCAAGCCGGTCACCGATGTGGTTTCGGCTCGGGTGCTGGCGCTGTTCCTTGATTCCATCACCACCGACCACATTTCCCCAGCCGGTTCCTTCAAGGCCGGCACGCCCGCCGGCAAATACCTGACCGAACGCCAGGTCGCGCCGAAGGATTTCAACTCCTACGGCTCGCGCCGCGGCAACCATGAAATCATGATGCGCGGCACCTTCGCCAATATCCGCATCAAGAACATGATGCTCGACGGCGTCGAAGGCGGCTTTACCAAGGGCCCCGATGGTTCGCAGATGGCGATCTATGACGCTGCCATGGCCTTTTCTGCCCAGAACACGCCGCTGGTGATCTTTGCCGGCAAGGAATATGGCACCGGCTCCTCGCGCGACTGGGCCGCCAAGGGCACCAACCTTCTCGGCGTCAAGGCGGTCATCGCCCAGTCCTTCGAGCGCATCCACCGATCGAACCTGGTCGGCATGGGCGTCATTCCGCTGCAGTTCAAGGATGGCGAAAGCTGGCAGACCCTTGGCCTCGACGGCACGGAAACCGTCGATATCGCCGGCGTGGAACAGATCGAACCGCGCGCCACGGTGAAGGTGAAGATTACCCGCGCCAATGGCGACGTGCTCACTATCGACACCCGCTGCCGCATCGATACTGCCAATGAGCTCGACTATTTCAGGAACGGCGGCATCCTGCAGTATGTGCTGCGCAGCCTCGTCGCCGCCTAGGCAAGGGGTAAAAATCCGACGTGAATGGCGGCCTCCGGGCCGCCATTTTTGTTGGCCCGGCCACTCGGAAGCGAATCTGCACTGTCTCACCCTCTTTTGACTAGGCAGCGGGCGCGGGGCCAGCCTACAACCTTGCCCATGATCTCAAGACCCCTCGCCGGCCTGTTTCTGGCCCTTGCAGCAAACATCGCCGTCGTCGGCGCCGGGCAGGCCGAAGAGCTGCATGTTCGGCCCAAGGCCGTGGTCGAGCTCTTTACCAGCCAGGGCTGCGCCTCCTGCCCGCCGGCCGATGCGCTGCTGACCGCGCTCGCCGAGCGCGATGACATCGTCGCGCTCGCCTATCACGTCGATTATTGGGACTATGTGGGCTGGAAGGACACTTTCGCCCAGGAAGCCTATTCCGATCGTCAGCGGGCCTATGCCAAGAGCTGGGGCTCCTCGCGCATCTATACCCCGCAAATAGTGGTCAATGGTGCCAAGGCCGTCGTCGGCTCGCGCCGCAACGAGGTGCAGCAGGCCGTGGGCAGCGCCAGCCTGCCGCTGACCATGGACCTCACGCTCAATGGCGACATGCTCAAGATCACCGTGCCGCCCAAGGCCGAGCTGTCCGATGCCGTCGTCTGGCTCGTGACCTATATGGAACGCGCCGACGTCAAGATCGACAGCGGCGAGAATGCCGGCAAGTCTATGGTTTATACCCAGGTCGTGACCGGCCGGCAGGTGCTGGGCATGTGGGAAAGCGAAATCGGGGCCGAGCTGAAACTGCCGCTCGGCGAAGTCCTGGGCACCACCAATAGCGGCATTGCCATCGTCGTGCAGCAGGAGCGCGGGGGACTTCCCGGCGCGATCCTGGCGGCGGCCGCCTACGAGCCCTGAGGACCCAAAAGAAAACGCCCGCTCCTGGGGGAGGAACAGGCGTGACTAAAAGGTCAACTTAGTAGGAGACTGGCAACCGGACGTCATGGTTGGGGGCTCGGTCGGTCCGATTGCCAGCCGCTGGAGGCAATGATGAGAGATTGGCCGTCCAATGGGGCACCATGAGGGACGAATCGTGGCCGAAATGGGATTTTTCGCCCCCTTGCCAAGCCCGCCGATAATGCCGATCATGACTGTCCGATGACACGAAACTGCCTGGAGGTCGCGTGCACGGTCGTCCGCCAAATGAGTCTCCGGTTCCACTCTCGCTGGTGCATGTTGGGGAACCGCAAGGCCAGCCCGTTCGCCCCGTTCAGCCCATCGTCGCTTTCGACCGCCGGGAACTGATGCAGATTCTGTCCGTCTATGGCCGCAAGGTCGGCCTCGGCGAGTGGCGTGACTACGCCATGGACTTCCTGAAGGACCGGGCATTGTTCTCCATCTACGCCCGGGTTTCCGAGCGCCCGCTCTTCGTGGTCGAAAAGAACCCAAAACTGCGCGCCAAACAGGGCCAGTACATGATCACCAACCAGCAGGGCCGCATCCTCAAGCGCGGCCATGATCTGGCGCAGGTGCTGCGCGTGCTCGATCCGGACCTTGCCATCGTCGGATGACGATCAGCATCAGGCGCGCCGGGGCCGACGATATTCCCGCCATGAGCCGGGTGCTGACCGCATCCATCACCGAGCTGTGCGCCGCCGACCACCATCATGACCCGGCCTCGATCGCCGCCTGGACGGCCAACAAGTCGCCGCAGGGCGTTGCAGCCATGCTGGATAATCCCAGCCTGCTGGTATTTGTCGCCGAGCATTTTGGGAGCATCGGCGCCGTAGGGGCCGTGACGCGCACTGGAGACGTGGCGCTGAACTACGTCGCCCCCGACATGCGCTTCCGTGGCCTCAGCAAGGCGCTGCTGGCCCGGCTCGAGGCCGAATTGGTCGCTCTCGGCTTTACCGAGGGGCGGCTCGAGGCCACCCGGACCGCCAGGGACTTTTACGAAAGCGCCGGATGGCAGCCGGACGGCCCGCAAGCGACGGGCCGCAAGGTCAATGGTTATCCGATGCGAAAGACGCTGGCGGGCTGAAGCGGCCCGCCATTTCATCGGCGTCAGGCGCTTCGAAGCGCTGCGCCCATTCGCGCAGCATCGCCACCGGAATGACGAAATGCCCGCCGGCCGCCGTTTCGTTGCGCGCGGCGACGCGCCGTTCAAGCTCGGCAAACGGCACGTCTTCGAACTGCACGATGCAATCCGCGCCGAGCGCCTGCGCCCGCGCCGCAAAACCGGCCCGCTCGACCCGCGACCAGAAACCGAAGTCGAGAATGACATCGCCGCCCCGCGACAGAATATGGGCGGCGACATCCCACATGATCGCTTCCACCGTGTCGTGACGCCGGTCGTGGTCGGGATGATGCATGTCGTCGGCAAAAAGCCGCGCCTGCCACTCGTCGGGCGTCAGGCGCAGCGCGCCCGTCTCTACCGCGAGCTGCCTGGCCCGGGTCGTCTTGCCCGAGCCGGGCAGGCCAACCATGAGCGTGAGCAGCGCCACCGGGTCAGAGTGCCTTTTGCAGGTGCACGATATCGTGCCAGCGATCGAATTTGAGGCCCACCGACTTGTAGTAGCCGACGTGCTCGAAACCGAACTTTTCGTGGATGGCGATGGAATTGGCCGTGTCGGCCGTGATCACCGCCAGCATCTGCTTGAAGCCATGCGCCTTGGACTGCACCAATAGTTCGGTGAGCAGCGCCTTGCCGAGGCCTTTGCCGGTCTCGGTTGGGTCGAGATAGATCGAATCTTCGCAGGTAAAGCGGTAGGCCGCGCGCGGGCGATAAAAGCTCGCATAGGCGTAGCCCAGCACCTTGCCTTCTCGCTCGGCGATGATCACCGGGTGCCCGAGCTTGAGAAGTCCCGCATATTTCTCCGCGATCGCTTCTTCTCCCGCTGCTTCGGTATCGAAGGTGATGGCAGTGTGGTCGACATAATGGCGGTAGATGTCGGTGATGGCCGGAATCTCGGACCAGGCGAAGGGACGAAGCGAGAAATCGGGCATGACAGGCCGTCGCAAAGAAAAGGACCGCAGCCTTTGTAGGCTGCGGTCCAAATATCCGTCCAACCAAATTCCTTGATTCAGTGATCAAGGAAGATGCTGACTACTCGCGGTTGCCGAAGAGGCGGAGCAGCATCATGAACAGGTTGATGAAGTCGAGGTAGAGCGAGAGAGCACCCATGATGGCGTTCTTGGCCATCACGTCGGCGCCATAGGCGTCCGAATAGCTTTCCTTGATCTTCTGGGTGTCATAGGCGGTGAGGCCCGTGAAGATCAGCACGCCGACGACCGAGATGATGAAGTCCATCATCGAGGACTGCATGAAGATATTGACGATCGAGGCGATGATGATGCCGATCAGGCCCATCATCAGGAAGTTGCCCATGCCGGTCAGGTCACGCTTGGTGGTGTAGCCGTAAAGGCTCATCGCGCCGAAGGTAGCGGCGGTGATGAAGAACACCTTGGCGATCGAGGCGCCGGTATAGACGAGGAAGATCGAGGACAGCGACAGGCCCATCACGGCCGCGAAGGCCCAGAACACGCCCTGTGCGGCGCCGACGGAGAGCTTGTTGATGCCGAAGCTCAGCACCAGCACGAAAGCGAGCGGGGAGAGCATGATCACCCAGGCGAGCGGGCTGCCATAGAGCAGCTCGGCATTGGCCTGGCTCGACATGGCCCACTGGCTGGTGAAGTAGGCGACAACGCCCGTCACCACGAGGCCAAGGCCCATATAATTGTACACGCGCAGCATGTAGCTGCGCAGGCCCTCGTCGATGGCCAAGGCCGAGCCGGCCCGCGCTCCGAGGGTCTGACGGTCATATTCAGCCATTGTAAATTCCCTTTCCCTTGGAAAATCGCGGTCGATGACACCGCCGGGGGCAATTGGCTTTTGCCACTTGAGTGCAAATATGGAGTCGGACCTGTTGATTTACAAGGCGAAACGGCACGCTGCGACATCTGGGACTGGTTCGATGACCTGTTTGTGCTAGGCTCCTTGCTAGATTCCGCCGCTCCTGCCTGGGAGACCTGCCATGCCCCGGCTTTTTACCGGCCTCGAAATTCCCTCCGATATCGGCTTTGCCCTGTCGCTGAAACGCGGCGGCCTCAATGGCGCGCGCTGGATCGAACCGGAAAATTATCACATTACCTTGAGGTTCATCGGCGACGTCGACAATCAGACCGCCAATGAGGTGGTCGACAATCTCGATCATCTCAGCGATAGCCTCAGCTTTCCTATCCGCCTGACGCATCTGGGAACTTTCGGCGGCGACAAGCCCCGAGCGCTCTATGTCGGGGTCGAGCCCAGTGAGGCGCTGACCCGGCTGCAGGCCGCCCATGAGCGCATGCTGCAGCGCGCCGGCCTTCCGCCCGATGGCCGCAAGTTCGTGCCCCATGTGAGCCTAGCGCGCCTGCGTGGCACCTCGGCCGAAGACGTCGCCCGCTTCATCGCCGAGGCTGGCCGTTTCGAGCCGCTGAGCTTTTCCGTGCCGCGCTTTGCGCTGTTTTCGAGCCGCGAATCGGTGGGCGGCGGCCCCTATGTGGTGGAAGAAACCTATCCCCTGGCCGCTTGAGCGTCCCACTCACGCAAGCGTTAGCCAGGTTTTAACCCTTCGGGTTCAAAGCGAGGCCCATGCCGCCGGCATGCCAAATTGCCGCCGCCTTTGCCGAGCATTTGAGGCAAAAGCGGTGCAATAATGGGCCGCTTGACAGCTTGGTAACCATGTTTGCGGCATGCTGGGCGGACGCATCCCCCGCGGACAGGCAGCGAAAAGAGGAAGAATTGGCAATGAAGACAAAGACCGGTGGCCTCCTGTTTGGGCTCGCGGTATCCGCGCTCGTGACTTTTGCGACAGCCGCCCAGGCGCAGCAGGCCACGGAACTGGGTTCGTTCAACGCCTGGACCGCATGGAAGGCAACCGATGCCAGCGGCCAGATCTGCTATATTTCGGCGGCGCCGACGAAGTCGGAACCGGCGGGCGCCAATCGTGACCCGATCCACTTCATGATCATTCACCGCAAGGGCCTTGGCACCAAGAACGAAGTGCAGACCCTGATCGGCTATCCGTTCAACGCCTCCAGCGCCAATGCGAGCGCCACCGTTGACGGCAAATCCTATCCGATGGTCACCGAAGGTTCGGCCGCCTGGCTCGCCTCGACCGGTGACGAAGCCGGCTTCGTCGCCGCCTTCAAGGCTGGCAAACAGTTGGTGATCAAGGGGACGTCGCAGCGCGGCACCAATACCACCGACACCTATTCGCTCGGCGGCGCCACCGCCGCGATGAATGCCATCGACGCCGCCTGCAAGTGATTTGGGCTTTGCCCGACGCTTTCGTTTAGACCATAAAGGGCACCGGGCCTTGGCCCGCTGCCCAAACAATGTTGCGAGTTCCCCCTCCATGACTTTTGGAAACAAGTCCGCTCTCGCCCTGGCCCTGGTTCTCGCCACCGCGCTGCCAGCGC